>CAYRPX010000303.1:0-3878 GCA_964426195.1 uncultured Salinivenus sp. | reverse complement strand
CCTCATTTTTGCCCTCCACGAGCCCGATGAGCAGGTGCTCGGTCGAGACGTACTCATCGTCCATCACGTCCGCCTCGGCGCGGGCGCGGTCGAATACCTTCTTCAGGTCCTCGCCGACGTACTGATCGCCGGCGCTCGCCCCCGTCACCGTGGGCAGCGACTCCATGGCCGTCTCGGCCTCCTTGCGCAGGCGGTTCACATTCGCCCCCACGCGCCGCAGGATCGACACGGCCACGCTGTCCGGGTCGCTCAGGAACGCCTCCAGCAGGTGGGGCGGCTCAATGCCCTGATGGTTCTTGGAGGCCGCCAGCTCCATCGCTTTCTGGACGGCCTCTTGAGCCTTCACGGTAAATTTTTGCAAGTTCATAAATTGAAATTTGGATTAATCCAACAAAAGAAGGACAGCGACGAGACGCTGCCGCGGACAAGCACAGCGTCTCCACGGGGCCGTCTCCACGTCGCTCACCAGTTATTCCCGTCGAAAAGCATACCAAAAAGCTCCTACCTGACAGGATGACAGGGAGAATCGCGGCACGTGATAAGTGAGACGTGAGGAGGAGAGGAACATCACGCGTCACGCATCACGCGCATTCCGCACTTCGGATTCCACGTTCCGAACTCCCACGCCGTCCTACAGTCTCAACGGAAGCACGAATCCGATTGGATAACGCGATGCGTCATCCCCGGGAACCAATGACGCGCTGCGTTATTGTTGTTTTTGTAGGGGTGAGACTCAGTCCCTGTCCCTTTTTCGCAGGTCCATCCATCAACCAGAGGACTGTCATGACGGCTACGAATGAGGAGTCGGCCTCCGAGGAGCGAGACGGCTTTGCCCTGAAGAACCTTCCCGACGACGTAACGGGCCAGGCCCGCGAGATCTGGTTTGCCGGGCTCGGAGCCTTGCAGCGGCTCGAACAGGAAGGCGATAAGGTGTTCGAAACACTCGTTGAGCGCGGCAAGCAGTACGAGGACAAGCGCCGCGACCAGATTGAAGACGCCACCGAAAGCCTCCGCGATCGGCAAGAAGAATTGACCCAGAACGTGACCGAGCGCCTCGACGACGCGACGAGGTCGGTGGAGAAGGCGGTGTCGGATGCGCTGAGTGGCACGCTCGGCCAGATTGGTGTTCCGACGCGGGACGAGGTCCGCGGGCTGTCCCGCCGGGTGGGGGAGCTTTCGGAAAAGCTGGAGGCCTTATCGGAGATGCTTGAGGCGCAGCAGACAGCCGTCGAGGCCCGAGTGCTGCACGTCGTCCCCAACGGCGAGGGCTGGATCGTCACTCTGGAAGGGGAAGACACCCCCGTAAGCACGCACGACACGAAGAAAGAAGCCGTGAGCGCGGCCCGCGAGACCGCCAAGGAGCACGCCCCCAGTCAGCTCGTCGTCCACAAGCAGGACCGGTCGGTGCAAGAGAGCTTCTCGTACGATGCGGGCGACACATAGTCTCCTCCCGAATCCGCTGTTCTCGGCGATCGATTCTAGAGCGGCCGTCTCCCCTCTACGGGAGCCGGCCGCTTTTTCTAGTTGGGAGGGTGTTTTTTGGCTGGGCGTCCTTCCAACGGGATCACATCTGTCAGGCGGCGGGGTGCTCCGAGGAATCTGATTAGTCGGAGGACTGTTTTCGCCAGCGGGCATCGAGGGACCACTCGCTGCTTCCGAACACGCAAAGAATGAGGAGCAGAAACAAGACCAGCGCCGAGAATTCGAGTGATTGGTTGGCTGACAGAAGGCCCTCCTGCCAGTGGATGAGAAATACGGCCCCGACCAGCACTGGGAGCTGAATGAGGGCGGCCAGCCGGGTGTAGAGCCCAAAGAAGAGGAACGCCCCGCCGACGAGGTGGGCGGCCATCACGTAAATGGCAACTCCCGAGAGGGGGACGCCCGGCATGGATCCCCCCGTCAACTCCAGAATTCCTGCGTCCAGCCCGATGAGGGCGAGTCCCCGGACAAACAGTCCGGCCCCCAGATACACGCGGACCACGTCGAGAACCAGTTCTGGACGGGCCTCAAGCCGATGCAACGTTCTGATAATCATGACCGTCCGGCGAATCTGTGGAAGGAGAGAGCGGATGAGAGAAAGGTTTTCGGGACGATTTACCGATCCGTGAAAACATTTTCGAAGGGGATGCCGACCAGTATAGGGAGCAGATCCCAGCGCGGTAGGTCGAGACTCTTTAGAAACTTCCTCATGCATCGGTATGACCCTTCTTGCACATCGGTACGAGACACCGCGCGGTCGTCCGATTTTCTTTGGATCTCTCCTGGCCCCTCCTCACGGCCACGCCCGATCGAGAAGGCCAAGCAGTGATTCCCAGTAGTCCTTCAACAGGCGAGGCACCGAGGCGATAGTCACTGTCGAGGTGTGCTCCTCGGCCACGTTGATCCCCAGCCGGCGAAGCGCCTCCCTCTGCGGGTCAAAGCAGTAGCGCTCCCAGTATGTCTTGAAGGCCGCCGGCGGCCGGCTTTCTCTGTACCGAGCGCCCAGGGCGTTCCTACGTTTTTCGATGTCAAAAACAATCGCGTCGGGCCGTTGCGGATCCTCGATCACGGTCGCCTGCGTCTCCACCATTCCCGGTGTCACGTAGGGATGAGGATGCTCCCGTAAATGGGCCTCCACCTGATCCAAAGCACGATCTTTCATTTCGGACGGAAGAGATTCTGGCCCGTCTTGTCGTTTCCACTGGATGTCTTCCTCTCCTCCGGAGCGGAGTCCTCGGCCCGGAACAGACCTGTGTCGTACTCCGAGACTAGTCAAAAATCGCCTTCTTCTCAGTGGCCTCGTCGACCTCTTCGGGCGTGAGTAGCACGGTGGCCGAACAGGTTCCGCCCCCACTCGCCTTCGTCAACATGGAGGCGGCGGACATACTCGTCTTGTCGGGCATCTCCACAATGGCATAGGCGTCGTGCTCGCCAAGGGCATAGTACAGCGACTTGAGCGTACCCCCGAGCTTCTCGGTGTACTGCTCCAGTTTTTCCCGGCGACTCGTCGCGCCGTCCTCAAGGACGGACTGGGTTCCATCCGGAGTGTACGAGACCTTAACGAGATAGGTGGGCATGGTGGAGTCAGAAAGCGTTCTAGGGGTGGGGAGAGAAGCGCTCTTTCCGGTGAATCAACGGTGCACCTACCCCTTCAATAAGAGCACTTCACATCGAACATATCAGCGGCGTCGAAAAAAAGCCAACGCGGTACCCGACTCCTACCAAATACGTCGCCGTGCACTTTGACCTGCTTCATGGAAGAAGACCCGTTGGTCCAACATCGGCCCATTGGGCGACGTCATCGACACCGAATGTTCTGCACCGTGATTCTTGTAGACGGGATCAGGACGTGTGCCACCGATATTTCCGACACACCTCCGGATCACTACTCCGCTTTAAAATCGTGCCGCATTCTTCACAGTAGAAAACGACTTCTTTGACCGGAGCGGAAATGCCGAGCATGAAGAAAAAACCGGCGACCCATGAATAGCGGGGTTCGACCGTGACTCGCGGATGATTCAGATCGTGTCCACAGGGACACTGCTCTACCTCAACCGCACTTGGGGAACCCTCGGCTGTTTCTGTCTCTATCTCGGCAACGCGCTGCGCCCCCCCTCCGGCGGGAACGGGCTCCCGACGCTCCCCCTCTTCCGGACGCCACCACGTCTGGAGCTCTCGTTCCTCCTGCAGTTCCGGTTCCCGGACGAACACGTAGTAGTCGGCGGACCAGCGGCCCGGGCCCCACAGGAAGACGACGACGAGCAGAAACAGGACCAGGGCCGAGAACTCCAGGGACTGGTCGGCCGATAGGAGCCCGTCCCGCCAATGGACGAAAAACACGGCACCTATCAGAATCGGAATTTGCAGGAGGGCAGAAAGCCGCGTGAGGAGCCCAACGG
>CAYRPX010000302.1:0-3898 GCA_964426195.1 uncultured Salinivenus sp. | reverse complement strand
CGAAAACACCACCCATCATACTTTCCAAAATCAAGGGTGTTCGATGCTTGGAATTGTTTTTGCCACTCCCGAGGAGGCAGCTCCGTTCGTCGAGGAGCATGCCAGAGGTCGAGTCGACGAACTAGAGGAAGGCCGCCCCCTCGAAGCCGGGAAGACCCTCGTAACCGTGACCGGACCGGGAAAAATTAAGGCCACGCTCGGCACGGAACGCTTTCTCCAACAGCAGGACTTGGATCTCCTAATCCACGCGGGGGGCGGAACCACGCTCTCAGACGATTTTGAGCCCGGGACGCTGGTCGGCGCGACGTTCGTTTTGGAAGGAGACCGCGTGGCCCTCGACACTCCGGACTATCCTCGCATGCCGCTCGAACTTCCGTTCGACTTGTCGACAGAAGGAACGCTCGTCTCGCAGGACCACATCGACGACGAGGATCCTGAGGAGCGGGGCTATTGGGAACGGATCGCAAACGTGCGCGACACCACCGGCTACGCCGTCGCGTACGTGGCGGCCCAGCACGGCACGCCGTGCCACATCGTAAAGGGAATCACCGACCGGGTAGGCTCCGAGACCAATCCAACCCATCAGCAAAACGCGTATGAGGAGGTTGCCGCCTTCCTCCACGAACACACAAAAACTGGTGGCGGCGACTCCCCGTCATGAATCCAGACCGCGTCGCGCAGACGGGATAGCACTGGGTGAAGGTCCCAACTTCAATTTCGACGGGTCCACAGCTCCTCTCGCCACGATTCCGGGATGCCGTCCGATCGGCCCCATACGTATTCCCGCCCATCTCCTCGAACTCGTCGCTCCCGCCGGTCGGCGCGAATCTCACGAACCCCCACCGAAACGCGTTCTTCTCGCGGTGAGACCTCCGTCCGCCGAAGAACCGGGAGTTCAGCAAGGGATTGAGAATGCTCGGGATTGTAGAGTCGGTACACCATGGCTCCGGCCCAAATGAGCAGAACGATAAACGTCAGTCCGACGAGTCCAGCGAAGAAAACAAACATTGTGCGCGACGCGGCTATGATTCGTTGCGGAGCCAAACATGGGTCGCAGAGACCACAATGATCTTTTACACGAAAGATTCACGAAGGTTCTGAGGTGCCCCAATTTTCCGACCTTCGCGGTTCCCCCGTTCCCATCTACGAGCCCCCGTCGGTCGGTAGGTTCGCTCCGCGGTTTTGATCGGGGTAATCCCCGGGGGCAATTCGGAGGGACTCGGCGGGAACCGCCTCCTGTCGCTGTTGGATTCGCTCCTGCTCGGCTTGTAGCTCCTGGATCGTCTCCGGATTCACGTTGCCCAGGTCGCCGCGAAACACAGTGTCGAGCATCGTGATGGCGATAAAGACGACCACGAAAATGGTCCCAATCGTGAACGTCAGGGCGTTCACCGGGTTGTCGTACTTCAGGTGCATAAAATACAACACGACGAGACTTGCCTTCGTCACCGCAATTCCAACGGCAATCGGCACAGCGAGCGGTCCGAACGGGATGTAGGCCGCCGCCACGGTAATAACCGTTAGCACGATAAGGGCCCCAAACACCTTGAGGAGGACAGACTTGGGAACGATGTGTGGACCGTCGTGAGCCATAAGATCAAACCGGGCTGCAAAAACTGTTTGGAGGGGTCAGACTGCTCCCTAATAGATCTCAGCGAGCAGTTTTAGATGAGGTAGAGCAGAGGGAAGAGGAAAATCCAGACGATGTCGACCAAGTGCCAATACAATCCCGTGAGCTCAATGGGGGTGTACCACTCGCTGCTGAAGGATCCTCGCCACGCCATGAATGCAATGACCCCGATGACGAGCATCCCAACAAGCACGTGAAACCCGTGGATGCCCGTCATCACAAAGTAGATGCTAAAAAATTGTGGCGCTGCCGCCATCTCGGCCAAGTGCTCGTAATGGGCTCCATGCGGATCAAATCCTCCACCGGGAAAGACCCCATGTTCGAATTTCGCCGTGTACTCAAAGTATTTGACGACCATGAACGCGCCGGCCAGGCCAAGCGTGCCCAAGAGATAATAAACGCACTGCCTCACCTTATCCTGCTTGATGTAGTGGATGGACAAGGCCACCGTCAACGACGAGGTTAAGAGGACAATGGTGTTGACGGTCCCCAACAGTTGATCGAGCGTCGCGCTCGTCGCGGCGAACGTTTCCGGATGCCACTGTCGAAAGACGGCATAGGCCACGAACATACCGCTAAACAGGAGGATCTCCGTAATCAGGAAGACCCACATTCCCAACTTTGCAGAGTCAAACTGCTGCTCGGACGAGACAAAGTGGTGCTCGAGATGAGCGGGGTGGTGCTCCTCCTCGGCGTCGACGTCGGTAGGAGCCGGAGCGGTTTCCGTTGCCATAAGCGGTCAAGAAGATTCGTGAAGCAAGGATTGTGGCCAGAGGACTGCCCTCCCAAGCACTCACAGAGGCTAGGCCGCTGTCGATTCCGACGTGTCCTCTACTGGGGCGGAGGGAGCCGGCTCAGGAATCTGAGGCCTCTCGTCACCAAGGGCCTCACCGTCACCACCTCCGAATACCTCGTCGGCGAGGTGAAAGTCGTATGGGCCTCGGGTTACCAACGGCGTGCGTTCGAAGTTGTGGTGGCTGGGCACGGCAGCCACGTTGGTCCATTCGAGTGTGGTGGCCCCCCATGGGTTGGCCGGCGCCTCTTCCCCGTACGCGAGCGACCACAGTGAATATCCCAAAATGAGGAACAGGCCTGCGCCCAATATCCAGGAGCCGTAGGTCGAAAGTTGGTGCAAGTCCGTAAAACGTTCCGCATAGTTCGCATAGCGCCGGGGCATGCCCCGCGATCCGAGCACCAACTGCGAGAAGAAGGTCAGGTTGAACCCAACAAAGACCAGCGCCGCCGCAATTTTTCCAAGCGTCTCATTGTACATTCGTCCCGTAATCTTAGGCCACCAGTAGTGCATTCCCCCAAGGAGTGCAATGACGGACCCTCCCATCATGACGTAATGGAAGTGCCCAACGACGTAGTAGGTGTCGTGGAGGTGAACGTCGACCGAAAGAACGCCCACCATAATCCCCGTAAAGCCCCCGATGGTAAATAGGAAGAGGAAGCTCAGGGCGTAAAGCATCGGGGTTTGCAGCCAGATCGAGCCCTTGTATAAGGTGGCGACCCAGTTAAAGACCTTGATGCCCGAGGGAATGCCGATGAGGTACGTAATCAGGGAGAACACAATGGACGAGATGGCCGACTGGCCGCTCACGAACATGTGATGCCCCCAGACCAGAAAGCCGAGCATCGCAATGGCCACTGAGGAGAGCGCAATGGCCCGGTAGCCAAAGATGCGCGACCGCGAAAAGGTCGCGATCAGCTCCGACAAAATTCCGAAGGCCGGCAGAATCATGATGTACACCGCCGGGTGGCTATAGAACCAGAAGAAGTGCTGAAAGAGCACGGGATCGCCCCCGAGGGCGGGGTCGAAGATGCCAATCTGGAGGGTCTGCTCCAGAATAAGCAGCACCATCGTGATGCCGATCACGGGCGTGGCCAACACCTGCACGATGCTTGTCGCGTAAATCCCCCAAATGAAGAGGGGGAGACGATTCCACGTCATGCCCGGGGCTCGCATCTTGTGAATCGTCACAATGAAGTTGAGCCCGGTAAAGATATTGGCAAAGCCCGCCACAAAAATCGCCGCCGTCATCCAGAGCACCCCCCCGCCGGTCGTCGAGGAATAGGGCGTGTAGAACGTCCAGCCTGTATCGACTCCCCCAGTCAGGAGGGCTGTAACGGTCAAGATCCCCCCGGCCAAATAGATGTACCAGGACGCAAGATTAAGTCGAGGAAATGCCACGTCTTTCGCACCGATCTGGATGGGCAACACAAAGTTGCCCAGGATGGTCGGAATGGACGGCACCAGAAAGAGGA
>CAYRPX010000301.1:0-3933 GCA_964426195.1 uncultured Salinivenus sp. | reverse complement strand
GGCACCCGCCGCTGGACACCGAGCCGAGCGTGGGGTCGATCTTCAAAAAGATCGAAGGCGTCGGCGCGGGGCGGCTCATCGACGAGTGCGGACTGAAGGGCGCGCGGATCGGGGGGGCCATGATTACGCACCGCCACGCCAACATTTTCGTCAACGTCGACGAGGCGCGGGCCGCGGACGTGTGTGCCCTCATCGAACTGGCCCGCGACACGGTAGAGCAGGAAACCGGATACCGGCTGGAGACGGAGATCGACTTCATCGGCGAGTTTGCCCCGCCCACCGACACCACTCCCACGATGGAACCGAAGGACCCCGACCTTGTGACGGCAGCCGATCGGGCGAAGGCCTCCTAATACCATCTATCGAGGATCGATGTGCATGTATCCGTCCGATTGATGAAGGAAGGCCTGTCGCGGGGCGTGTAAGGATGTGGAATTAACCGCACCATTGAGGATCGCTTTCTTCAGACGTTCTGCGTTGCTATGAGGGAACTGCCCGTTTGCACCCGGGGACGTTCATTTTTCGCTAGATCGAAAAACGAACCAAAAAGATCACGGCTATGAAAACTCAGGCTGACGTCGACTCCGGTGAGTCTCTGCGCGTCCGAACTCGCTTGCGCTCAAACAAGGACGCGCAGCAGAGCCGACTCCCCTTCGTCGCCGTCCGGGCGCCTGAGTTTTCAAGGCCGAAACGATTCAACCTGGCAGGGTTGTGCCCCAGTGAAACCGGTGCTGCATCCTGCGGACATTCTCTCAATTCCACACGCCTCGCGACGTTCCCCCCAATCGAACATGCACGGTAGATCTCGGCATTCGGTATAGTACCATCTACGGACGCTCACTATACACCTTCTCCTCGTGAATCCACGCCTCGACTTGATTTTGGGATCGCAACGTCGAAGTAGGAGCTGGAAAATGCACAGTGATTCGAGGCATTGGGCATAAGGGGATGGGAGGATGGAAATGTGAACGTGTGCGGCCTCTTACTCCTCTTCCATCCGCACGTCCCCTCGTTTTACAGAAGGGTGTCAGCGAACGTCTCAGCGTCCTCCTGGAGGCGGGCTGCCGCCTCCAGTCCGTCGCACCACGCTTCGGGGAAGGCGGTCCAACCGTGGAGTGCTCCAAGCATCGCGCCCATCATGGCCCCGGTGGTGTCGGCGTCGCCCCCTACGTTGATGCCGGACAGGAGCGTATTTTCGAGAAGGTGGGGACGGCGTGCCACCATTGCACACGCATAGGGCCAGGCCTCGTCCGCCCGAACACCCACCCCGTCGCAGGCGTCGCGGAGATCGAGCGGGAAGGCGTCGAGCTGATCCGTCAGGGCCCGAAGACGACTCGACACCCGGCGGTCTCCCCCCAATTGCTCTTCGGCCCAGGTCGTGGCGTCGAGGAGCGTGTCCCAGAACGTCGCGCGGTCGAACGTCTCAGGGGACCAGCCGAGTACTGTGCGGACCCCAACAACTTGTCCCCATCCGGCCGTCAAGGCCGCGGGATGGCGATGTGTGACGGCCAGCACCGACCGGACGATTTCGAAGGCGTCCTCGGGAGGAATGTCCCGCACTGCCCACCAGGCGCCGAGCGGGGCTGCACGCATGGCCGCTCCGTCCGTCGGGCGATCTGGGGATCCGGATTCCACAGGTGATACCCCGTTTGCCAGGCGGTCGATGGCCGCCGAGGTCGTTTCCCCCCAGCGTCGAGCGTCGGGGCGAAGAGCAACGTACGCCCTCGCGACCGCAGAGGGCCACTCGTCCGGACAATCGGGATGAGCGCTAAGGGCTCGGACGAGCGCAAAGGTCATTTGTGTATCGTCGGTCCACTGCCCCGCGTCCAGGTCGCCCCGCTGGTCGTCGTCGCGATACTCCTTTATCCCTTTGTAGTAGGTCCGTACATTTTGGTGACTGAGGCCTTCGATGGGCATGCCCAGCGCATCGCCGACAGCGGTCCCAAGAAGAGCCCCGACGATCGAATCCGACGAAACAGTCATGGACGAGTGGAATGTGGAAGTGTGGCGGGATCGTTGCGTAAGAAGCATAGCGAATCGAGCGGGGAGTCGCTATCATCGGACGCGAATCGTTGCATCATTCATAGGCGCCGTTTCTCTATGAAATGGCTTGCCGGAGCCTGGGCCATATTTCGGAAGGACCTGCGCATTGAACTGCGCAGCCGATACGCCGTGAACACCCTGCTGTTGTTTGCTCTCGGGGCCCTTCTTCTCGTCTCCTTCGCCGTGGGCCCCCAGCCGATGAGTGCCCGGGTGCGGGCCGCCCTCCTTTGGATCGTGCTCCTTTTTGCGGCCTCCATCGGACTGGGACGATCGTTCGTGGCGGAGCACGAAGGGGGCACGGCGCTTCTGCTACGACTTCACACGCGGGCGAGCATGGTTTTCGCGGGCAAGCTGCTGTTCAACTTTGGTCTCGTGGCCGTTCTGACCCTTACCGCCACGGCCGTCTTCATGCTCTTGCTCGGCACGTCCGTTGGATCGCCGGGACTGTTTGCAATCACGCTCGCCCTCGGCGCCCTCGGCCTAACGGGAACGACGACCTTGCTGTCGGCCCTCGTGGCTCGAGCGTCGCGCGGCGGGCCGCTCCTCCCTGTTCTTCTTCTTCCCCTGCTCGTTCCCCTCCTGGTGTCGGGGGTCGGTGCCACGCGCAAGGCGATGATCGGCCAGCGGTGGGGGGCGGCGCAAGACGAACTTCTGACGCTCGTGGGGTTCGCCGGGGCGACGATCTCTGCGGCTGTGCTGCTGTTTGATTATGTTTGGACAGAATAAGGGAGGGCCCATCCCTCCCGGGTCTCCCCCGTCCGAAGAGCAGGCTCAATCGGTCCCTTCGGAAATCGAAGACAAAGCGCGAAACGGGACTCCCATTCCCGGATGCTCCTTGAGCTTTGAACGTTGAGCGAATTCAGTTTTGCTCTGGAAGCCCCCACTTTTCGCGGCGTATCATCGCTTGAGAATATCTTTTCCCCCCTCTTTCCCTCCCTATGCCCACCAGGTCCTCCACAGCACTCCCGGTCAGTCGTCGGCTGTACGGCGTGATCCGCGGGCTGGTGGCACTGGTGCTCACCGGCATCATTATCGCCGGATTCCTGGGCGAGATTCCTCAGCTTGACGTCCTCGAACAGTCGGCTCGGAATCTCTATTTCCACGTCCCGATGTGGTTCTCGCTTATGGCGGCCACAATCGTCTCGGCGTACCACTCGGCACAGTACCTCCGTACGGAAGCCCGATTGAGAGACCTTCGGGCCCGAGAGGCGGCTCGACTGGCTCTTGCGTTCGGGGGACTCGGCATCCTCACCGGCATGGTCTGGGCTCGCTTCACGTGGTACGAGGGCACAGGCATCTGGTGGAACTTCGATCCCAAGCAGTCGATGGCGGCGGTCCTCTTGCTCATCTACGGGGGGTACTTCGTCCTGCGGGACGCGATCGACACCCCGAGTACTCGCAGGCGCATCGCGGCTGTGTACAACCTATTTGCGGTCGTCACGATGCCGTTTCTACTCTACATTCTGCCTCGACAGATGCCCAGTCTTCATCCCGGGGGCGAAGGCACCCCTGCCTTTAGCCAGACAGACCTCGCCCCGGCCATGCAGTGGGTCTTCTATCCCTCCGTGCTGGGGTTCCTCGGGCTCTTCTGGCTGCTGTACACGCAGCGAGTTCGCCTCGTGTGGATTCGGGACGTCCTCCGCCCCGATCGGACCCAGGAGGGCACCCGACCGGCTTCTCTAACGCCGGAGACGTCCGAATCGTAGACAGCCGTCTCCGGGCCACACGCCGAAACCCGAAACGACCTCCTAAGTAGACCCGAGAAACTACGTTCGTAGGAAACTGTCATTTCGAGCGGAGCGCTGGGAGCGAATGCGAGGGCCGGTATTGGCCGTTTTTTTCGACGCTCCCGCTTGCCTCGGGAAGATTCCCAGAGGATGACCCTGCGGG
>CAYRPX010000300.1:0-3935 GCA_964426195.1 uncultured Salinivenus sp. | reverse complement strand
TCACCGGCATAATGAGCATGAGAATGTCCTCTTCTGGGGCTTCTTCGGACGACTCCCGAGGCAGGACGATCCCAGCGCGGTTGGGCGAACTGAGCTCAAAGACGACCTCGTCACAGTCAACGTTGCCGAGCACCTCGGTGAGGTACTCCGAGTTGAACCCGATTTCCATCTCCTCGCTTTCGTAGTCGCAGTGAATTGTTTCTTCGGCTTCGCTGGAGCGTTCCACGTCTTCCGCCGAGATGGTCACAGTGTCGGCCGTGACATCGAGTCGAATTTGGTTCGTCATGCTCGAGGAGTAAAGCCCTACACGCTTGACGGCGTTAAGCATGTCCTCGCGATTGACGACGAGGTGACGATCGTTGCCGTCCGGGATGACGGACTGGTAGTTCGGATACGTTTCGTCAATTAGGCGCGCGAGCACGCGCGAATTGCCGAATTCGAAGCTCACGTGGCTCTCGTCCACCCGGACGGTACAAATTTCGTCGTTCTCCACGATCTGGCCCGCAAGCTTCGTGGCCTTCTCCGGGACGATAAAGTCGACAGCGGTGTGGGCCTGGAGTTCCGGGAGGGTAAGTTTTACGAGTCGGTGCCCGTCCGTGGCCACCACAGAGGTCTCCTCTTCCCCAACCTGAAAGTACACGCCCATCATGGCAGGACGAAGGGCGTCTTTGCTCACGGCAAAGGCCGTCTTGTTGATCGTCCGACCCAAAAGTCCCCCTTCAAAGTTAATTTCGTGCTGCTCCTCTAGATCCGGCAGCTCGGGATAGTCCGATCCGTCGTGGCCCACCATCTTGTAGTGGCCCTGGTCAGTTTCCATCCGGATCTCGAAGTCACTGTCCGCCGAGAACTCGATGGGCAGATCCGGCAGCGCGCGCAGGGTGTCAATCAAACGCTGGGCCGGTACCGCGATGGGAGTGCTCTCCGGCGTCCCGTTCGTTTCGAACTGGACTGGCACCGTCTGGATGATCGAAATTTCGAGGTCAGTAGCGCTCAGGCGCAGCGTGTCCCCGTCGCGCTCGAAGAGAATACACTCCAAAATGGGCATCGTGCTCTTCGAGGGAACGGCGCCTTTTACGGTATTGAGCGCCTCGAGAAGGTCGGCGCTTGAGGCGGTGAATTTCATGGGTGTAGGCGCGTTGGGGCAAGAAACGGTCGAAACTCAATGTGCTTCATACCAAAGTAAATGGATACACGAATCCACACGCAACCTTACGGCGGGAGACGGTGGAAGATTCCAACTGATTCCCCTCCGTTCTACGGGCGATCTGCTGCGCTGTCCCGACTCCAGCCCCCACTTGCTCTCCCAACAGGGGACGGTTGGAGAGACCTACCGATCGTGGCGCTCGATTTTCCGGCCAATTTCCTCCACCGTGTCCCGAAATTGGTCGTTGGTCTCCATTCGCTCGTCCACCGTATTGTTGGCGTGGATCACGGTGGAATGGTCGCGCCCCCCAAAGTGAAGACCGATGTCCTTTAAGGAGTGCTGCGTGTGCTTCTTGGAGAAGTACATTGCAATCTGCCGGGCGCGCACCACCTCCCGTTTTCGGGTTTTCCCGCGCATCTGATCCTCGGAAACATCCATGTGCTCACAGACGATGTGCTGGATGTCTTCGATCGTGAGGGTAGCCTTCTGCTCCTGGACGAGATCGCGGAGAACCTCTTTGGTGAGGCTGAGGTCGATGTCACGCTGGTGAAGGGTAGCGTGCGCGAGCAGTCGAATCAGCGCGCCTTCGAGCTCTCGGATGTTGCTCTCGATGCTCTTGGCGATAAACTCAATTACCTCGTCGTCGAGATCGATCCCATCATCCTCGGCCTTGCGTCGGAGGATAGTGATGCGTGTTTCCAGACCGGGCGGTTTAAGGTCGGCGGACAGGCCCCACTGGAAGCGGGAGAGCAAGCGCTCCTCGATGCCGTCGATGTTCCGGGGGGGTCGATCCGCCGACAAGACAATTTGCTTGCCCGCCTGGCGCAAGGCGTTGAAAATGTGGAAGAACTCCTCCTGGGTCTTCTCTTTGCCACTGAAGAACTGCACGTCGTCGACAATGAGAACGTCGACCTGGCGGTAGAATGTCGAAAACTCGTTGATGCGGTTTCGCTGAATTGACTGTACGAACTCGGTGGTGAACCGCTCGCTGGAGACGTAGAGGACGGTTTTTGAAGTCCTGTTGGACTGGACGTAGTTGCCAATTGCTTGGATGAGGTGCGTCTTTCCGAGGCCCACATCCCCGTACACGAGGAACGGGTTAAAGGCCGTCGCGCCGGGCTCCTGAGCGATGGAGTAGGCCGCGCTACGCGCTAGTTGATTGCACTCCCCTTTGATGAAGCGCTCGAAGGTGTAATTGTCGTTGAGCTGGCTATCGACCTCGGGGTCTTGGAGGCCCGAAATCGCAAAAGGATTCTGTACCGGCGGTTCGTCCTTCGGCTCTCCACCCGCAGCCTCGGGGTGTGCGCCGTCGGACGAGGGGGACGGAGCGTCTTCGGGTGAGGACGAAGTGTCCGCCTCTGAAGCCGGAGAGGATGGTTGCGATGCATCGTGGGCTTCAGAGCGGTCCTCCTCGTGGGCGGCGGACGAGGACGCCTCGGACAAAGGTCCAGACGGGCGGTCGGAGTGGTCCGACGACGGCTCTTCGTCGGTCGGGTGGGTGGGAATCTGCATCGAAGCTCCCTGATCTGGATCCTTCGGGTCCTCCTGCTCGATGACTACGTCGTAGAACAGCCGGCCAGTGGGCCCAAGCACTCTCGTGACCGTTTTTCGGAGCAGGGAGAAGTAGTGCTCTTCGAGCCATTCGTAGTAAAAGCGGCTCGGAAGCTGAATGGTCAGCTTGCGCAGATCGTCCTCTTCCTCCAGCGACTGGGCCTCCAGCGGCTCGAACCAAGTTTTAAAGCTCTGCGGGCGAACATTATCCCGAATAATGTCGAGACACTCGCTCCAGGCATGTTCGGCGGACTGATCCATCATCAAACCAGGGCCGGTCTCGCGAGTCGAGAGGGCTCGCCGAGTGATGAAAGATTTATGGAAGGGAAGAGCGGGCTCGAGGAGCACGCCCTGAGCGTCCCGAAAGCCGGATTTTCCGTAGAAAGGACCCCTACGACAAACATCCGCCGCGGGAGCCGCGCTCGCCGTTCCGATATGAGCAGTTTCTGTTCTCGCCGCGGACGTTCAGGAAGATTCGAAGGCCGCCACCTCGTCTCCGCAAAAAGAGATTACTTCAGTGGGGTTCTACTCGGTAATTGGGATGAATCCGAAGACCCGTGTCAAATCGACTCGGAATCCAGCAGTCTGACAACTGGACACCGTCGCCCCATTCGACCGTCGACCGAGTCATAGCCCAAGATATCGTTCTTGGGACTGCACTGAGCACAGCACGTCTCCACCCCTCTCCTCCCACGTTCGGTCCAGCTCATTCGATCCAGCCTTAAGAAAAGACGATGGGTCAGTGGACAACAATTTTTCACCGACGAATGCTGGCAGATGTCGGGGTCAAGAGGGGACGCGAGGCCGGTGCGCTGCGCCTGCCCTCCGATCAACTTTGCGGGACTACGAACCATAATCATTGCCTTTGGCAACGTCAAGAGTGGTGGTTGGCCTGATTTCCGATATAGAGCTGGCGATCAGGCGTGAGGCCCGGCCGTAGCAGTTTTGTCCCTTTCGGTTTCGCCACTTTGCTCTTCGAAGAAGCATTTTCAGCCTCGAGCTTCCCGGCCGCACCCGACGACCAGCTCACTTTTGCGTTTCGATAACCCGTTGGCGTCGGCGCCGGACGCACTCCTCCCAGCAATGCGTCTCCCTTTCCGTCTTGGCTTTTCTCCAGGTCCCCCGCCGGTCCCAAACGGGTCAGGCCAGTTGGTAGATCTGGCGCCGTACCGTTCGAAGACGCTTTATCTGAGAAAGCGAGGCCCGAACCTGCAAGGTGAGCTGCCGGGCGCTTTTCGTG
>CAYRPX010000299.1:0-3935 GCA_964426195.1 uncultured Salinivenus sp. | reverse complement strand
ACGCTCCGTCGCGGCGTCGCGGAAGCGAAGCCCAAGCATCGACCGAATGTTCGTCCTCTCAAATTGCATAGGGTGCGGTCGACGGTAAGGGTGACAAACGAAGGGTGTCAGGCTTTCAGCCGTGGAAGCAAAATGGCGAACCCTTACGAACTTCTTCCCTCCACACCGCCCTCGATTCCACCTCCGTTCTGGAGCAGGTCGAAAATGCGTCGCTCGACAGGCGGGCCGGAGGACACCGTCTCCTGCGACTCGATCCGAACGTTGCGGACCAAATATGGAATCGAGAGGTGGTAGGAAGCATCGAGGATGTCCCAGATGCGAAACAGGTCTTCGTTCGTCAGGTCATTGACGATAATTTCTAGGGTCTCATCGGAGGCAAATACGTCCGGTTCCACGCCGTGGAGTACGCCGCTCGGGAAAACCGGTGTGGTTTCGAGCGTTCGCATTACCCACCCCGCGATGCGGTGCTGCATCGTCGCGGATTGTGCCCAAACCGTAACGAGGTAGTGTAAATCGAGTGGAAGCTTCGTGCGCTGCGTCTCGCCACTGGAGAGACGTCGCCCGCGAGGCGTGCGGTTCGATCCGTTCACGACGACGCGGTACAGAAACAACGAGAGGCCGGTCATGACGTCCGCGCTTCCCTGTGAGCGAAAATCCTCTCCCTGATACACGGCAAACTCGAGCCGCTGGTCGTCAAAGTCAGCGGGGTCGTAACTCGCCTGCAACAAGCGAACGAGCACGTCGCTGATGGTCTCAATGGCCTGAAAGGATGCCATGATGCAACCCCACCGCATTCAACTGCTGATTGAACGACGCAATGCCCCCTGACGCAACGCCCCCCCCCGAAGACACAGCCGCACCTGCGCGTCAACGTTTCCCCGCACTCAGCAACGTACGCTGCCAAGAAGCCTGAACCCTGGATAAGGCTTTTTCAGATGAAGTCGCTCTCCGCTTTCAGCGTGTGTAATTGGCCCGCACCAGGAGGGACCGCGAGATGCTTTCAACACGTCTTCGAATGTATGCCCCGGCCATTTCGCAATGCGTTCTTGTCGCGTATCTTCAGGCGTTGTTTTTGCCCCTCGTCTGAATCCTCTTTTGACACCGCTGCCGATTGCAACTGCTCAAGGCGGGTTGCCCTTCATGAATATGGCGAATCTGGCATTCTGAAGGGGGGTGTCGAAGGTGGGATCTGAACACATATCTCTTCCGGCCCACCGCTCAGGAGGAACGATGGCGCACAAACACCGCCAAGACAGAGATCACCTCCGAGTCAGAAGGTGCACGGAACCCTGCTGCGAGGGTGGATTCCCGCGCGGGGGACAGTTTGACGCCACGAATTGACGTGCGGAGCAATGGAGCTTCCCGCAGCGAGCCATCATCGCAGCGATTTTCCCCCATCCTGTTCGGGGGAGGAAATCGGAAACTAATTCTTGGAGGAAGACCGTCCGACCGGCCCTTTTCCCTTGTCGTTCAAGAGCCCCTCGACGATCTCCATTTGGCGACGGAGTTGTTTTTGGAGGGCGGCGAGGTGACTTTGAAGCTGTTGGAGACGATCAAGTCCGTCGCGAAGGGTAACGTCTTCAGTCTCCGGAGCTACCGGCGAGGCGACAACGACCTCTCCCCCGTTCCCCCTAGCCGCTTGTCCGTCGCCAGACGCGAACGATTCCAGACTTCCCACTGACTCGCGCGGCGGTGGAGCCGGGAAACGATCTTCCTGCATGCGTTCGTGAAGGCGACGGGTGGCAGTGCGGGGAGACACCCCCAGTTCTTGATCGAGAATCTTCGCGCAGCGCTCGTATTGGCGAAGGGCTCCTGTCCGATCCCCGGCACGAAACCGAAGGCGCATGAGATGACGGTGAATGCCCTCGTGCGCCGGATCAATGCGGAGAGCCCGCAGACCGTATTTGATGCCGCTGTCGTAGGTGCCTTCTTGTTCACAGCGGCGTGTCAGTCGATCGAGCATCCGTAGCAGTACATCTTTCAACCGCTCTCGCTCTTTGAGACACCACTCTTGATACCAGTTCTCAAGCAAGTCTCCGGTGTACAGGGCGGTAGCCTCTTTCAAGACCTCTGTCTGATCGGCCGTCATTTCGGCGGCCTCGCAGTTCCGTACCTCCTCGAATGCTCCTTCGAAGTGAAATACGTCAACCTCAAGCGGCGCGTCTGGATGGATCCGAATCCAGTCTCCATCCACCAGGATAATGGTGTCGAGATCGGCGTCGTCAACATCCAAACACTCGCGTAATTGCCATAGAGCCTTTCGCAGATACGCCTTTGTACGCTCGGTCGTCCCGTGCTGCCACAGCACCGTTGCCAGCTTTTCACGGGGGTGCGCCCGCTCATGGAGCAACAGATACGCGAATAGCTCCTGGGCCTTCTTCGGCATCGAGCGTGCGAGGGACTCCCCGTCACGATGCACATTCAGTCGACCGAACAACGATACTGACAAACCGGACATGGCAACAAGCTCTCCCTTGTATAGAACCTGTAATGGCTCCAGAGAGCAGCCTCAACGAGTGCTACTACAGAAGCCAACAGAGAAACGATGGTGCTTCGAGTCCGAATGTTACTTTTCGTAATATGTAATAATGAAACGTATTGAGACTTTGTCAAGCGGATTGACCTCTCGGACGTGAACTCAACGTTCCACTCGATCTCCCGAATGTCCCATGTTTCTTATTTCATGCTGACAACATGAGGCCCTTACCATGAAGAAGCTCGACCTTCCTAGTGGATTTTTTCTCTCCAGCGTTGAGCAGCGGCACAAAGAGGCGCTCGCGGAGCACCTGCAGGAGCGGGCGATCTCGCGCAATACCCTGAGCCTTCCCTCTCCCTACACCGAATCGGACGCCGAGGCGTGGAAGCGCATCCGTCATCGCGAGGAGCAGCCCGCAGAGACGATCTTTGCCGTCCGCGCGCCCGAGGGACGCTCATCGGGGCAGTGGGCGCCGGCAGCTTCGACGTGGAGTCTTCCCCACCGAACCAGCATCGGCTACTGGCTCGCGCGGCCGTACTGGAACCAGGGCATCATGACCGAGGCGGTTGGCCAGTTCGTGGCTATGCCTTCGCGGAACTGGAGGTCGTGCGCCTTACAGCGGAGGTGTTCGCAGGGAACGAGGCCTCCGTCCGGGTCCTGCAGAAGATCGGATTTATGCGGGAAGGCCGGCTTCGACGTCATCGCAAGAAGGAGAGCACCCTGGTGGTCGTGCTCTACTTCGGCCTATTGCAAGAACACTTCGCGAACAATGGTTGATTGACGCCCTTCGATCTGCCTCGCCGCCCCAACATTCACGTCCCTGTGATCCATTCCCGCCGGCGGGGAGACGACCGACCACGAGCCTTAGCGAGAGGAACGGGCGGCGTGGCCCCTCGTACCCAATCGCCCGTGCTTTCGTGCCGGTCTGGCCTAGCGCATTGCCCTGCCGAGCCGCCGGTTGATTGATTTCTTCTACTGCGTATGTCCACCACCACGACCCGCGACGCAGATTCCTCTGAGAACGAGCCCACGATGCCCGGCGAGACGGACCTGGGCGCCGTGGAGCCCGACCCCATCGGCCCCTCCGGCGATGGCGACCCCGGCTTCGTTGAACTCCCGGTCGTCGAGAACACGAACAAGAACAAACGCGGCGAACGGCCCGAATGGCTCCGCGTCTCGCTCCCACAGGGCGAAACGTATAAGGACGTGCGGGAGACCGTCGACGATCACGACCTGCACACGGTCTGTGAGAGTGCCAACTGTCCGAACATGGGCGAGTGCTGGAGCCGCGGCACCGCCACGTTCATGATTCTGGGCGACGTGTGCACTCGGTCGTGCGGCTTCTGCGCCGTGAAAACGGGACAACCCCAAGATGGACTCGACTGGGACGAGCCCCGGCGTGTGGCGGAGGCCGTGGAAAAGATGGATCTCGATCACGCCGTCATCACCAGCGTCAACC
>CAYRPX010000298.1:2318-3938 GCA_964426195.1 uncultured Salinivenus sp. | reverse complement strand
GTTGCCCCAGTGCTTCTTCATCGAGTAGTAGAGGTCCACCTCCTGCGCGAAGAGGTGGTCGGTGACCTCCTGGGCCTCGGGGCCGAGCTCGTGGTCGAGCGCGTCGGCGAGGCTGTGGGCCGGGTCCGACGACAGAACGAGCGTCTTTTTGCCGTTGCGGGCCGCGCGGAGGGCCGTGGCGGCGGCGCAGGTGGTTTTGCCGGTGCCCCCCTTGCCCGTGAAGAGGAGAATGCGGGGGGCGTCGTCGAACGGCGACCCGTTGTCGGGGGAAGGGAAGAGCATTGCGGCAAGAGCGAAATCATTAAATTAGCGTTCCGAAATGGCGAGTTGTGGAAGTTTGCGCGGTCCTACTACGGAGTTCAATCCCGCCTCCGTGCCCTGAACTCCGATGTGTGTCCCGAAAACTCAGTGATTTTTGGGGGTGATGCGAACACCCAGAGGGATTGTAGATTAGGCCCTGAATCACAAATACAATTTACGGAACCAGGTTCAAAAAGCGCAGGAGTGATTAGCGGAAGGCGCCATTTTGGTCGCTCGGCGCAATCAGATTAACATGCGATTGCCTTGAGTGAATCCCCCTGCTCTCCGCCGAGGTGGGGGTTGTTTCAGGGGCGGGCACAAGGGACTCAACCTCGCCCCCTCTTTGCACATCGTCCGCGTGGTCGGATAGATCCGGCTGCCCAGTGCAGAGTCGGATTTTTTCGCCTTCGATACAGATGTACTTCTCATGTTCTCGAACTACGTCCCCACGCTCCGTCAGCGGACTGCCTCCGCCGTACTGATCGGGATCGGATTGGTGCTGGCCGGGACCTTCTCCGTCGATGTCGTCCAGGAGGGGAGCGGGGCCGGAACCCCGCTCTGGATCCCGCTTCTGGAGAATCTCATGCCGCTCGGGTTCGCGGTGGGCATTGTGGGAATGGGATGGCGGCTCGTCCGAAAAGAGCCCCGCTTCTGCACGCTAGCGACCTGTGGGGCTTTGCTGGGGGGCGCCAGCGTCGCGGCCGCTGCCGGGGTGCTCGTTGGCGTCCAGGTGTTGGAGGGGAACGTCGAGCCCCTTGCTACAACCATTCAGCTGGGGGCGTTCGGAATGGGAGGCGGGCTGCTGGTCGGATACGGCGCGGCCCGGATGGAAGCGACCCGCGAGCGTCTCCGCGAGCAGCGGCGGCGTCTCGGCTCGATCGCCGAGACCGTCACGGAGGGCCTTTACCAGGCGACGCCGGATGAGGGACTGGTGTACGCCAATCAGGCCTTCGCCGAAATGTTCGGGTATGAGGACGCAGAGGCGGTCCTTCAGGTCGACCCCGCCCAACTCTACGCCGATCCCGACAGCCGGCAGCCGCTGTGGCAACGGATCGAGGCGCAGGGGGGACTTGAGGGTGCGGAGGTCGAGTTTCGGCGTGCGGACGGATCGACGTTCATCGGCCGTATCAGCGGCCGGGCCGCCCGCGACGAGGAGGGGAAGATAAAGCACTACGACGGGGTCGTGACCGACGTGACCGAGCAGAAGCGCCGGGAGCGAGAATTGGAACAGGCTGAAACGCTCTTCGAGCACGCTCAGGACGCGGGGTTTCTGATTGACGTGGAACCGGAGGGCGCTGAGCGTCGCTTCACGGTTGAGCG
>CAYRPX010000298.1:0-2218 GCA_964426195.1 uncultured Salinivenus sp. | reverse complement strand
AATCCGTCGACGAGGTCGCGGTTCACGTCCGGGAGCTCCTCCACGAGACCCTCGGCTATCCCGGCGTGGCGGTGCGTCTTTGTCGAGAGGGAACGCTCACCCCGGTCGAGCTCTCGGGACAGACTGAAGAGATCATGCCCGAGCGGCCCGACTTCTCCGTAGATACGGAAAATGCCGTCGCGAAGGCGTTCCGGCGGAACGAAACGAGGGTTGTTCAGGATCTTGAGCAGGTCGAGGATGGGTTCGACTACGGCCGGGCTCGGGCCGCGGCGGGGATTCCGATCGGGGATCGGGGCCTCGTGACCTTCGTGTCGACCGAAGCCGGCGGGATCGATCCGTTCGACGTACAGCTCGCGGAGGTGCTCGCGGCCCACACCGAGGCGATCCTCGGTCGTCTTGGGCGGGAGCGGGAGCTGCGTCGCAGCGATCGCCGGTTCGAGGCCCTCTTCAATGACCCTAACATCCTCGTCGGGCTTCTCAGTCCGGAGGGCGAACTGCTGGACGGTAACGAAACGGCAATGAGCTACGTCGACGCCCAGTTAGAGGAGGTGACTGGCGATCCGTTCTGGGAAACGCCCTGGTGGAGCGACGACATGCGCCCGGTCATTCGGAAGAAGGTCCTGGAGGCCGCCGAGGGGGCATACGTCGAGTATAAGGCCGACCTAGCCCGCCCGGACGGAACGCCCTACAGCGTTACCGGAGTCATCCGTCCCGTGACCGACGAGGAGGGAACAGTCGTGTCGCTCCTTGTCTCGGCGCGAGACGTGACCGAGCGGCGTCGGACCGAGCGGCGTCTCCGAGCTCAGGAAGCCCAGTTGCGGGGCCTTGCCAACAGCATTCCCGGGGTGGCCTATCAGTTTTACGCTCGGCCGGGGGGCGAGCGCGGATTCCATTTCGTGGGGGAACAGGCCGAAGACTTGCTCGGCCTCGATCCCGCCCCGAACGATTTCTACGAGCGGTTCGGCGAGTGCGTCCCGATGCCCCACCAGAAGGACCTGCTCCGCTCGATTGGGCAGGCCGTTGCGGAAGAGACCGAGTGGCGGTTCGAGGTGCCCTTCGAGACGCCCTCCGGAGAGCGAATTTGGCTGCTCTGCACCTCGACGCCGGAGCGGCAGAACGGTGAGCTGGTCTTCAACGGCGTCATCCTCGACATCACCGAACGGAAGGAGGCGGAGCAGGCCCTGGCGGAGACGAACGCGACCCTGGAGGCGATCCTGGCGAACCTCCCGCCGGGCGTCCTTGCCGAGGACTCGGACCGGCAGATCATCGCTGCGAACGAGAGCCTCTGCGACGTCCTGGGGCTCTCCTGCGGGCCCGGCGCCCTGGAGGGACAAAACTGCGCCGAGGCGGCGCGGGACGTCGCCGACAGGTTCGAAGCCCCGGAGCGTTTCGTCGAACGGATCGAGGACATTTTTGAGGCGGGTAAGCCGGTGAGCCGGGAAGAGCTCTGCCTTGCCGACGGGCGCGTGCTGGAGCGGGATTTCGTGCCCTACGAGCTGGCGGGGGACGGGGCGGCCCTGTGGCTCTACCGCGACGTGACTGAACGAAAACACCGCGAGGGGCAACTCAAAACCCGTCGTCAAAAGATCGAGGCTCTCTATGCGGCGACGAGCCACTTGCTCGAAGCCGAACGTCCCGAGGCCGTCTCCGACAACATTCTTGAGGTCCTGCGGGATGTCTTTGACTTTTCGCTTAGCCACGTCGGGCTCCTGGAGGGGGACACCATCGTTCCTCAAGAAACCGCCGCGGAGGACCTCTCGCGCATGCCGGAGCCAAGGCCCCAGCCGATAGACGACGACCTCGTGGTGACCCGGGCCCTCCGGGCCGGAGAGGCCGTGGTGGTCGACGACATCGAGACCCTGGATAACGACGTCGACTACGGCACGCTGTCCGTGCTCGCGGGCGTCCCGATCGGGGAGCGCGGGGCCGTCGTGATTGGGGAGGAGAACGAGAGCTTCGATTCGTTCGATCTGCGCCTGCTGGAGGTGCTCGGGGGTTACGCGGCCCTGGTCCTAGAGCGGCTCGAGTGGGAAGGAGAGCTGGTAGAAGCGAAAGAAGAGGCCGAGGAAGCAGCACGGCTCAAGACCGCAATGCTCGCGAACATGAATCACGAGCTCCGCACGCCTCTGACCTCGGTGACTGGCTTCGCGGAGATGCTCAAGGAAACGCTGGAGGGACAACCCGCCGAGTTCGCCGCGTCGATTTACCGGAGCGGACG
>CAYRPX010000297.1:0-3955 GCA_964426195.1 uncultured Salinivenus sp. | reverse complement strand
TTACGAAGCCGAAGCCCTTCAGGTGCACTTTGCGCCCCTCTTCGGGAATGTCAATCTCTTGGATCTGTCGGTTGTAGGTGTCATCCGGATTGACCTTTCGATTTTTCTCCAATCGCGTGAAAAAGGTCCATCCTAAGTCTCTAATCTTCTTGAGGTTGTCCAATCCGCTGTACCAGCTGTCGAATGCTACGTACTCTGGATCAAATCCCCGATCAGAGGCCGTCTGGGCCATCTCACGGAAGTGCTCATTTTTCGTTTTGCCGTCTTTCTCGTAGAGACGAAAGTCGCAGGGCACGTGCGGCTCGCGCTCCTCCTCCGAACCTTCCCCCTCAGAAGACGACTCCTCAGAAGAACCGCGCCATAGGAGCGTCAGCAAGTTGATGCCTTTGACCACCTCGCCATGCTTCCCGCTCCAGTGCCAGGTAACAGGGTCGATCTCGTTGGCATAGGGCTTATCCAGCGTTGTATCGTCCAAGATCAACAGGCCCTCGTCTCGATCCACCGCCGGCAGGCGTGGTGGAGGTGTCTGCGGCAACGGTCTCGGCCAAGCGCCGGGCGGTGGGGGCGGCCTGATCGAGGTTGTACGTAGCGAGGGTCACGGCGGTGGTGACGCGACCGATCAGGCGGTCAAAGGCCTGTTCAGGGAGTTGCTGCGTCCACGCCGCCGCCGTCGGTCTGCCTGCAAGTGGAGAGAGGAGGTCTGCATCAATAAAGGAGAGGTGCAGGTCCCCCGGTGAAGCCAGGACGGATCGGGCATGCGGGGCAAGTGCGGCGAGGGAGGGCGGCGTCCCGCCGTCGCAGGTAGAAAGAACCAGCGCGTCGAAAGGACCTGGTCCACGCAGGCGGTCGAGACCGCCTGCTAGGGAGGGAATCCCGAACTCGGCGTCGGGGGTGGACCGGTGATACCCAGAACGGGACCGTTCAGGGACGGCGTGTCCGTAGTAGAGGACGGCCGTAAATAAGGTAGAGTCCGGCGCCGGTGCGCGGTGCCTGCGTAAAAGATCGGCCTCAACCCTGAACGGCTCCCCTCGATCCTGCTCATAGGTAGACTGTTGAATCAGTTCTCCCCTCCGGAAATGATAGAACGTTCCGTCGTCGCGGGAAATCAATCCCAAGAAATCGGTGCGCGGCCGCTGGTGAAAGACGAAGACTTCTGCCCGCTGCATCGTTTGAGCGGCGTCGAAGGCCTCTCTCAGAGCCTCAATGTCTGCTTCGTTGGCCGTCCCGTCCCTCTCGTGGTAGAGATAGCTCGCATCGCCGTGGACGAGGACCACGATGCGCTGGGTTAGGGGGAGCGAGCCGTTCATATCCTCCGACGGTTCCGGGACGGAGACCACGCCGCTGCATCCAGAAAGAAGAAAAAGCAGCACGAACGCGCCGACAGCCGCGGCTGTCAGCCCTGCAAGCCGCACACGCACGGGAATCGTGGACCGGACGGTGAGATTATAAGCTTATACAAGGATAATAATAAGGATGAGAATTAACAGTCCCGTCGTGACGCCAATCGTGACCGTCTTGTCGGCCTGCTCAAAGTCTTGCTGAACGTAATCGGCGAATGAATCGAGCTGCCGGTCCGGAACAGCGTCGTATCCGTTTTGGCCGTTTAGCTCATCGATTTTCTCTTGGATCCGGGTGCGGAGCGTAGCGATGGCGGACTGGTCCTGGGGGGAAAGCCTCGCCATCTCTTCGGCCCGGTTGAGGGCCGCAATCATATTGCCAAGCTTCTTGTTCAGGATGGATCGCTTTTCGGTCGCCGTGGGGGCGGTTTTTACCGAGCTCACAATGTCGCGGACCTGTTCCTTCAGTTTCTCGTGCGGATCCACGTCCGCCTGAGCTGGGCTGGCCACGAGGCCAAAAACGATCACAAAAGCGCCAACGGGAAAAAGACGAACTGCAAAACGCATGGCGAAGAATGAGTTTTGCTGGGAGGTTACAGTGTATTTTCGCTTGAGGACATGTGCGGCGGCTTCGTCCACACCGGCTTCGTCTACAACGGCCTCGTCAGATTCGGGGATGTTGTCTCACGGATGATGGGTTTTGAACCCAGATCAGGTGATCCGGTCGGCTTCCATCGGACAATCTATTGCGTCGAGAAGACTATTGCGTCGTGAAGACCCCATGGACCTCTCCGAAGTCCAGGGCGATCAGGCGCTCCTCCCTCCCCTCCCCGATTCGATCAAACTGGTAGCGATCCACATCGGACCCGGGTCCCTGCTCTGCGAAGTCTTCTGCGACCTGCTCAGCAAGGGGAATAGGCACGTTCTCGAGGTCTCGTTTGTGCAAAGCAGAAGCGCCGCTTTCTTCCGGCGTCCCAAACGAAAGCTAGAGAGTCGTTGTCGTGTCGGCAGCCATGAGGATCCCCTTTGACTACTTTATACCTCCTTTACACTTCCATTTTAATGCGCACTGCCTGTACCGGCGCTGGAATTTAAAGCATACGGGATTACGGCGTCCCTGAACTCCTCTTTTGGATTACCAACAGGAGGGTTTTGTGGTAAACATGTAACGCATGCCGATGAGCCGGGGGAAGGATAAGTATGAGTGCCCCCACGTCCCACAGGAACGAATGTCCCACAGGAACGGAGCCCAAGATCTACGGGGAGCGTCTATCCCCAATAAAAAACCCCCGGGCCAACGCTCGGCCCGGGGAGTGGAGATTCCTCGAGGTGACATTTCAGACAGTGGCCAGCGCAGAAATAGCCAGCGCAACTAGTGCCCAGCGCACCCGCGTCTGAACGTTCCCGCTTCGAGGCAGGTGTTAGTTGCCTGATGTCTCATTGCCGTTTAGGACCACGGCCTTCGAGTCAATCACGGGCTTGAAGACATAGGTGCCTGTCTCTCCGGCCGACACGAAGGACTCCTCGACGCTAAAGTCGAGCGTGATCTCGGCCCGATCGCCTTCCGACTCGAGCGAAACCGGTTCGAAGTTGATCTTCACTCCTGTCTCGCTTGCACTTGGAAGCTTGAGGTTGGCCTCCGCGGAGTTTCCGTCCGCATCCTCGTACTCGACAGTTGCTTCTTGGGCGGTCTTCAGCCGAATCTGGCTGTACGTGCCCGGGTCCAGTTGCACCTCCCCAAGCAGCGTCGTCACTCCATCTTGGAGTGTCGTAAGGTCGACTGTGAAGGGGGAGTCGGTGAGAATAGGCGTACCGCCCTCCGTGGCTCCGCCGCTGCCGGCATTGGAGGAGCGGACCGCCGAGACCTGCTCAATGGTGACCGTCGCCTCAAGGATGTCTCCGGGAGCATCTGTCAGCTCGACGGCCATCGTTCCACCGCCAGAATCGTTCGAGTCGCAGCCAGCGAGAAGTAAGCCAAGGCCTACGGTCGCAATCAGAAGTAGTGTAGAAACGTGTCGCATGGAAAACCCTGTATTGATCAGAAGAAAAAGAATGGCCCACGCTCGCAGTAATGGCTTACGCTCGCCGTAGACCTGTGGCCACTTCAAGGCCCTGACGTGTTCGAGGGCCGATTGCTGTTCGGCCGATTGCCGATCGTGCGTTCAACCAGTAGACGAGGGGCTGGCCCCACAGTTACAATTCGGTGCCAGCGAGGCTACTGAGATACCCCAGCCCCTCAGGCGATCAAGATCCCCAGTAAAAAGTCAAGCTTCCTGTGCAAAGCGCACCGCCGCTGTAGCACCTATTGGCTAACCATTCCTCGCGCTTCTCCGCCAGGAGACTCCGCCGAGACGCTTATCCTACCTTTTCGAGGTGTTCGCCCAACCGGAGGAAGCTCATGGTACATTCCCTGGGATAATAAGCATAAAGGCCTGCGCTCCCCCTAAACTACACTTTTGGATCACCAACCGGGGGTTACCATGGGAGACATGTAACGAATACCGACGAGCTGCGCTCGGGGCGCGGAAGAAAAGAAACTCGACCTGAGGGGTCGAAGCGAACAGCTCTTCGGCGCGAGGAGAATTTCGAGGTTGAGGCGGAGGCAAATCTCTGGGTTG
>CAYRPX010000296.1:0-3957 GCA_964426195.1 uncultured Salinivenus sp. | reverse complement strand
TGCGCGAGATCCACGAAGTCGCAGGCCTCAGACAATCCGCCAAACAGGTTCTGAGGGTCTTCTTGACGTTGCGGATCGACAGGTCGGTCTCGTCCGCCAGGCGCCCGGTTTCTTGGATCGTCTCGTCGGGCACAGACAACTCGTCCTGTGGCGCCTTCAAGTCGCCGTTGAGAGCCGTTTAGAGCAGGTAGTGATACAGAAACACGCTGTGACAGGCGCTAAGCGCCCATCCCTGTTCGGATACTACAAGAAGACCTACCCGGCATTCGCTTTCGTCCGACCTCCGAGTGTTCATCGAATCCAGTCTTTCCCTCACTGCAGGGGCGTCCGCGAGCTACCGGTACGACGGAACTTCCGACGAATCAGCTACGGACTTCGGAACGAATTTTCGGGTTCGGGTACGGTATATCTTGTCCCGCGCCCTTCAATGGCATCTCCCCCGCGAGGCCGTCGATGTTCTGCTTCTCGTAGGCCGACGTGTAGCTCTGAGGCTTGACGGACGACCGCTCAGCGCAGTGGGTCCGACGTGGACGCGGGCCTGATCGTTGCCCCGTGGTGCGATCCGAAACGGTTCCGCTCCGATCAAGCTGGTTACTGCTGTTGGTTCAGAACACTTTTCCCCACGTCCCGGTGAGCAAGAAGTGTGGAAATCCCGTCTGAGCTGCCGTGTTCGGACCGGCGTGTACGCAGGTCCCCAACTCGGTAGCTGATTGATTCTTCTTGGCTGAGCTCTAAGACCGGTCCGATGTCCGCCGCTCGCTTCTGGGAGAAGGCCTGGTTTATCGCCTCACTGGTCGTCCTCACGTTCCTGTACGGAATTGTTGTAGGACGGTGGAGGTGGCCTCCGTATTCCCTCGTAGCCCGGGCGGCAGACCAGGCCAAGGCCCTCCACGAAACATGGTCGCCGGATCCGGGCATCCTCCTTTTCGATCAGATCCGAGACCATGCCGGGGTGCAGGCGCCCCGTCCGAACGCGACCCGCCCCAGCCAGACCCTCATCACCTCCTCCTGGGTCGAGGACGGCGACTGGAAGGTCGGGCTGAAGCTCATCGACCCGAACGGCATCGTACTGCATGAGTGGCTCATCGACCGTCGGTCCTTATTTCAGGACCGTTTCTCCCCCCGACGCTCCGTTTTGGACACCGAAATCCATGGATCTACTCTGCTCCCGAACGGGGATGTGCTCATCAACTTGGCGTATGTCGGCCTGGTCCGTGTAGACGCCTGCGGAACGGTCCTCTGGACGTTGAAGGAGGGAGCCCATCACTCCATTGTTCGGGCGGCCGATGGCTCCTTCTGGGTTCCCGGTGTGCACCAGAGACGCCGCTCGAAAAGTACCCATTATCCGGACGGCTTTCCCGGCTTCGACGGCGCGTCCGTCTGGGTGGACCGCATCCTGCAAGTATCGCCCGACGGCACCGTGCAGCGCGACCTCAACGTTCTCGATCTCCTGTACGAAAATGGACTGGAGCGATACATTCCCAAAACAATCGGAGGCATATACCCGACCCCTGAAAGCGTCGACCCTGACGTCACGCACATCAACGACGTTGAACCCCTTCCCGCGTCGATGGCGAACGAATACCCCCTTTTCGAAGCGGGCGACCTCGTAGTATCGCTCCGGAATCTCAGCCTTGTGTTCGTGTTCGACCCGGAGTCGCGGGAGGTGAAGTGGCACGCTTCGGCGCCGTTTATCTACCAGCATGACCCAGACTTTGTCGGGGACGGGTGGATCGGGGTGTTCGACAACAACTACGACCTCACCGAGCGGGGAACCATGTTGGGAGGAAGCCGCATCGTATTCCTGCAGCCCCATACCGACTCGGTTCGCGTGCGGGCCCCCTCCGACCAGTCCCCCCCGTTTTACTCGGCCACGGCCGGCAAGTGGCAGGCGTTGGGGAACGGACACATGCTTCTGACGGAGGCGACAGCGGGGCGCGCCCTGGAGGTTGACTCCGAGGATCGTCCAGTATGGGAGTGGGTACATGAGTCCGTCAACGATGGGAAAACCCCCGCCATCACCAAGGCAACCCGCTACTCCCTCGCGGCAGACACAATTGCCTCCTGGCCGTGTGCCTCGCCTCCTTCTCAGTCTTCGAAGCAATAGCGGCCAGCATCGGAAGGGCTGGCGGGGTCGTTTGCGGTCCTCGTGCGGATCTGATTGGTCCACACAGCGCGTGATGACGACATAAGGTCCAGCGGAACGTCTCGATCTCTGCGACCGAACCCTGAGTTGCGAAACCGCCGATTCAGGAAGCCTTTTCGTGCCAATGCTGTCGTGGACTACGCTCGGAACTTCACGGCCGGGCTCCGTGAACGTGCGGCCACTGTCCGCCGGCGAAGCGGCAGTCTGCCCTCAACAACCAGAGACATTCTGGGCTGCGGTGACCGAGGCGCCCTCAGGGGCGCAAGACCATGGCAGTGGCGCGAGACCACAGCTTCCAAGGCGCGTTCGTATCAGCCGTATCAGCGCGCGTGTCCGATACTCAAATGGTCTCCTGTGCGCCCCAGTAGACGAGAACGACCAGAAGGAGAGCGGGAACCAGAAGCGATGCGACAGTGAGCCACTCAAGCCCCGTCCCGGCCGGTGCATTGACCTGAAAACCGGCACTGTCCTGGAGAATCGTTACGGCCAGGCCCAAAGCGGGCAAGGGACCCAAAGCGGGCAAGGGAAAACTGAACGCGAGCATAGAATCTATAGGTATTCCAGAGCTAACGGCTGACTCGGTTCCTTCCACGTTCCTCCCGCCCGGCTCCCTCTGCACTCCTCAACAGCGGGAGGCCGGAAGGCCCCGTTTCTTTTTGCAGTCTACGTAACTCGAGTCGCTTTTAGGTAGAATTCAGCAAGGTCCTCAGAAGATCCGAGCCTTCTTGCTTCGCCGCAGCGCATACCAGAGCGCTCCCCCATTTTTGCCAAATAGGCTGGCGAGCCAGGCGCCGCAGTAGTCCGCCCACGGCCAACACCGGACGCGCCTTCGCAAAAAATGCCGACTGCCGGGCCTGCCACGAGAATCGACACGACGACTCAGGGGAAGCTCCCCTTTCACATCTTCGGGGCACTCGCGGAGTTTGAGCGGGAACTGGGCCGGGGACGGACAATGGCTGGGCTTCGGGCGGCCCGGGAGCGGGGGCGTGTCGGCGGTCGCCCTCGCGCTTTGAGCGATGAGGACATTCCCGAGCTACAGGCGCTGATGAAAGACCCTGAGGTGCCGACCGCCGACATCTGCGAGCAGGTTGGGATTTCGAAGGCCACTCTCTATCGGTACGTCGGCCTCAATGGGGAAAGACGGAGAGATGGTGGAGGAGGGTAGGTCTCCGCTCCGCAAAAGATTGGGACGCTCATAACCTCTTTTATGGACGCCCAATGATAACATGCAAGTCAGTCAATTACCAAGTGCTCCACCATCTGCCGGACCTGCTCGCTTAAGCGTTGACGTCCTGGAACGTAGGCGCCTTGGAACGTAGCGTCTGGCCCAGCCGGGACGCGAGGTCCCGCCGTACCGAGGAGGCCTCGGCAAAGCACCTGCGGGACTCTGGTGGACTCTCTTCCGGCCGCCGTCGCCGGGGAAGTTGTTATTTTCGCCATCCGGAGACCCTCTGAGAGGCGATTCGCCCGCCGTGGCAAGGGGGCAGCCTATCCTTTCGGCTCTGAGCCGGGCGGAAGAGCGATCAACGCAGGAAACGGCGCCTCCGGGGGCGGACACGAGGCGTCCAGGGTGCATCCATATGGCCGCTTCTTCGTCGGCGTGCCCTCGATGTTCGTCTCATTCAGGGCCCGGAAGTTCATGCCGTAGGGCACGGCACAGCGGATCGAGGATCCGCGTTTCAACTCGCCGTCGGTCGAGCGCTGGGTTCGTGTCGTTGAGCGTGCCGTAGTCGAGGATTTTTGTGGGTGGCGTCGAGGTCCAGGGCAGTCAGTTCGTGACTGAGGATTTTTAAGATGAAATTGCCCTAAAC
>CAYRPX010000295.1:0-3960 GCA_964426195.1 uncultured Salinivenus sp. | reverse complement strand
CAGTTCGAGAGGAGATCATCGGTCCTACCCAAGCGAGTCAAATGCTTGCCGAGTTGAAGAAGAAGGGACGGATCAATCAGCAGGTGTTTGAAGGCGTAAAGCGGGCAATCGATGGGGAGGCACAACACTCCACTGTACCTGAACCCGGGTTGCTGCCGCTTTCTCGCGGTTCAGGTAGAGTAGGCCGACTTCGCTGATCGAGGGTGACGACGCGAGCGGATGGATACTTCGCTATACGTTGGTGTTCAAACAGTTCTGCCTTTGAACGAACGGTTTTCTGTCCGGGTCAGGTGAGTTTGATCGTTATGCCGCTCCGGAAACAGCACTGATGGTTGCGAAGTATCCCAACTGTTCACGTCCAGAAGCAGAAGGTGCTGCCTGTCATGGAAACAAAAACGATCAATCTTCGCGTCAGCGCCGATGCCGCAGAAGTGTACGAATCCGCCTCGGCCGAGGAGAAGCGTAAGCTCGAAGCGCTCGTCAGCAGCAGGCTGCGCGAGGCCGCTCGGCACCGGGAGCGTGGACAGGCGCTCGAAGAAATCATGAGTGAGCTGAGTCGGAAGGCCCAGAAGCGAGGACTCACGCCGGAGAAAATTGGACGACATTCTGAATGAGGAGTAGCCGAGGCCACGTCTTTGACACGAACACGCTCGTTAGCGCCGCTCTGTTTGAAGACGGGAAGCCGGGACAGGCCTTCCGCCACGCATTGAAAAGCGGCACGGTCTTGCTCTCGCAGCCGACAGTTTGAGGAGATCGACGAGGTGCTCGCCCGCGAGAAGTTTGACGACTACCTTACGCTCGAAGAACGCGCGGCGTTTATCGAGGCCCTGGTCGAGCGGAGTCGATTCGCCAATCCGACGGAGGAAGTACAGGCCTGCCGGGACCCGGACGATGACAAATTTCTGAAGCTGGCAGTGAGCGAAAACGCGGAGTGCATTGTAAGTGGCGACGCAGACTTGCTGATGCTTAGCCCCTTTCGCGGGATTCCGAGCATGCGACCAGCAGACTTCCTTGAATGGGTTGAGCAGAATAGGTAGCGGCATAACCCCCGCTCATATTACGCCAAAGTCAAGCGGAGGGGTCTTATTTTTGGTTTGAAAGGGGGATATCAGTGGTTTTGAGAGCAGATACGGAGGGTGTGTTCTGGAAATTGTTCGAGTGCAGATCTTCAGAGAGGTCCGCTCTATCCAGTTCCTCGGTCAGGTTCCTCGCTCGATCCCGCCAGAGCCTCTACGCCACGGCCATGTCGAGGGCGGCCTCCGACGAGACGACCTGCACGCCAGCCTCGTTCATCTCCTGCCAAGCCTGCTCCAGCGACCCGTCCTGATCGATGCCACGGGTCGCATCCTCGATGACGTACACGTCGAAGCCTTCCTTCCGGCCGTCGAGCGCCGACCACTTCACGCAGAAGTCCGCCGCCAGTCCGCCGACGTAGAGCGTGTCGATGCCTCGCTCCCGAAGATAACCGGTGAGGCCCGTCGGGGTCTCGCGATCATTTTCATAGAAGGCCGAGTACGAGTCGATGTGCGGCCGGAATCCTTTGCGGATAATCATTTGGACCGGCGTCGTATCGAGATCCGGGTGGAATTCCGCCCCCTCCGTCCCCTGCACACAGTGATCGGGCCACAGAATCTGATCGCCGTAATCGACTTCAATCACGTCCATGGGATCGTGCTCCGGGTGCGAGGAGGCAAACGACTCGTGGCCGGGGGGATGCCAGTCCTGCGTCATCACCACGTGGTTGAACTCCTCCATCAATTTGTTCACCGTCGGTACAATCACGTCTCCCTCCGGCACAGCGAGGGCCCCGTCGGGGCAAAAGTCATTCTGGATGTCGGCAATCAGGAGTGCACGCATGGCGGGAGAGCTGAAATTTGTTCAGAGTCCGTCAACGGCCACGGTCCGATGTAGGGACCTTGGCATGAGAAAATGCATACTCAAAGCCATCCCCAATTGTTGCTCCGCCATGGGGATCACGGCCCTTGCCGAGAGGGTTCGAAAAGAGTTTTCGTCCGATAACTCACTGAGGGGCACCCATGAGTCCTCCGTCTTCTGACTTTTCTCCCACCGCGCCCGAGGAGATCCAGCGCGTCTTCACCGCCCAGCAGGCCCATGCCCCGGCGGTCCGCGCCACAACGGCCGCCCAGCGGAAGGCCAAGCTCCGGCGCCTCGCCGACGCCCTCCTGGACCGCCGGGAGACCTTCTACGAGGCTCTGGCCGCCGATTTCCAGAAAGCACCGGTTGAGGTCGATCTGACGGAGATCAAGGCCGTTACGAAGGAGGCGGAACATGCCATGGCCCATCTCGACGACTGGATGACGCCAGACCGCGTTCGGTCCCCATTGCTGTTTACGGGCACCCGATCGGAGATTCACTACGAGCCGAAAGGCGTGGTGCTCATTATGGCCCCCTGGAACTATCCGGTCAACCTGACGCTCGGTCCTCTCATCGGAGCCCTGGCCTCAGGCAATTGTGTCGTCCTAAAGCCGTCCGAGCATGCGCCCCACACGGCCGCCGCCCTGCAGGACCTCATCGCGGACCTCTACGACGAACGCGAGGTGACCGTGTTCACGGGCGGCCCGGACGTGGCCCAGACGCTCACCGCCCAGCCCTTCGACCATATCTACTTCACGGGGAGCCCCGCCGTGGGGCGGCTCGTCATGAAGGCCGCGGCCGAGCACCTCACGTCCGTGACGCTCGAGCTTGGAGGGAAGTCGCCCGCCGTCGTCGACGCCACGGCCGACCTGAAGCAGGCCGCCGGGCGGATCGCCTGGTCCAAGTTCACCAACGCGGGGCAGACCTGCGTCGCCCCCGACTATCTCCTCGTTGAGGAGCACGTGCACGATACGGTCGTCGAGCGGCTGCGGACGACCATCCACCAGTTCTACGGCGCCTCCACGGAGGCCCAGCAGACCAGCGACGACTATGCCCGACTCATCCACAAGGAGCACTACGAGACGATATTGGCCTTCCTCACCGACGCGAGAGAGACCGGTGCCACTGTGGCCGTGGGGGGACAGCACGACGCGGCGACGAACTACGTGGCTCCCACCGTTCTCACAGACGTTCCGCTTGACGCCGATATTATGCAGGACGAAATCTTTGGGCCCCTCCTCCCTGTCATTCGCTACCGCTCGATTGACGAGGCGACCCGCATCATCAACGATCGGCCCTCGCCCCTCTCCTTCTACGTGTTCTCCGAGCGTGAGACGACGGTGGATGCGCTGCTCAGACGCACCACGGCCGGCAGCACCTGCGTCAATGAGGGCTTCATTCACTTCGTGAATCCCGATCTGCCGTTTGGCGGAACAGGCGAGAGCGGGATCGGTCGGGGACACGGCCGATGGAGCTTCCGGGAATTCTCCAACGAGCGGTCCGTCCTGCGCCGGTCGTATGGTTCGGACCTGCTGCGGCCCTTGTACCCCCCGTACGACCGCCTTACGAGTCGCCTGGCGGACTGGGTCCTGCGCTTCTTTTAGCGAAGGACGCGCCGGCAAACGGCCCCAGCCGTCCGTTTCTCCGTTCTCCAATGCAATCCGCCTCCGTTTCCCGTGCCCGACGTCGGCGATGTACTGGACGGATATCACCTCAACGCGGTCGTCGGCCGCGGGGGCATGGGCACCGTGTACCGCGCCACGGACCAGGCGCTCGAGAAAACTGTGGCGGTGAAGGTGATCGCGCCCCATTTGGCCGACGACGACACCTTCGTGCAGCGGTTTCGCGAGGAAGCAAAGGCCCTGGCCCGGCTGGACGCTGACGGCATCGTCGACGTCTACACGATGCGCGAGACCGACGAGGCCCTGTTCTTCGTGATGGAGCACATCGAGGGTCCCTCGCTCGAAACGGTCCTGCAGCGCCGGGGAGCGCTCGATCCCAATCAGGCCCTGTCGCTGCTTCGCCAGGTACTGGAGGCCGTGGGGCAGGCGCACGCGTCCGGCGTGCTGCACCGGGACCTGAAGC
>CAYRPX010000294.1:0-3976 GCA_964426195.1 uncultured Salinivenus sp. | reverse complement strand
CGAGCGAAGGGAGGAGGGAGTCGAAGGGGCCCGCAGGGTCATCCTCTGGGAATCTTCCCGAGGCAAGCGGGAGCGTCGAAAAAACGGCCAATACCGGTCCTCGATAAGAGTTCTCGACTCCGCTTCGCACCCCAGGAGGACTCGTGCTGCAAGCAGCAGACCTCCGGTCCTCGCATTCGCTCCCAGCGCTCCGCTCGAAATGACAGCTTCCGATGAACGTAGTTTCTCGGGTCTACTTAGTAACCCCATAAGCATCGGTGTCCGTTGGAAAGCTTTCCTGTCAACGGAAAACGGGCAACGGGAAACGGGACCGGGTTACAGAGGCGTTTTTCGCGTTTGAACCAGCAGAGGCCAGACACCACAAGAGTACGTCCACCGCCTCCGCAAACATCTGGGGTCCAGATTATCCGAACAGCCAGAAACCAGATCGCCGAAGTAGAAGCCTGTCAGAAAAAAAACGAAACGAAAGGCAGAAAGGAGTGGATTGGCAGTTACCCCCAACGACGCACGGGGGAAACTGAAGCGCCTTTACCCGTCAATCATCACTTGACGCAGCACCAGCCATTTGCGCCTGCTCCGTTGTGGGGTCTTGCCCTATCGGATTCTTGTTTATCCAGTGTACGGCATGCCGCAGCAGCTCCTTGATCGTCTCGTGCCCTAGCTTTTCCTTTGCGCGCTGCCGGTACTTTTCGACCGTCTTTCGACTCAAATCAAGCTGTTCAGCAATTTGACGCACGGTATTCCCCTCTCCAATCTTTCGAAAGACCGTCAATTCTCGGTCGGTGAGTTTCTCTGAAGGAGAAACCTCCGCGTCCCCACTGCTCTGTATCAATCTACCCAAGATTTGAGAAGCGACATTCCGACTCAGGAACACTTCTCCTTGACTGACAGCCTGAATTGCACGCACGACCTCCTCGGTAGGCTTAGTCTTCATGATGTATCCCGAAGCCCCGGCCTCGATTGCCCGCTCCGCGTAAAAGTCCTCGTCGCACTGCGAGTAGACGAGGATGCGCACGTCTGGGACCTCAGAGCGAATTTCTTGGATGAACGTGAGACCGTCCGTGTCTCTCAGTGAAATATCAACCACCACCACATCCGGAGAGTGTTCGTCAATGAGAGACAACGCCTCCTTCGAACTGGCAGATCCTCCCTGCATTTGCATCTCAGGATCACTTTCAACCTGCAACCACAAGGCTTTTCGTATGGCTGGATGGTTGTCGACAACGACGAAATGTGTTTTCTCACGAGTCGCTTCAGAGCTCATTGCCTTGTGGCTAAAATAGTTAACGATATCAAAGGTTAATTTCAGTGTAGATCAATATTTTTCGAGATGGAGTGGAGTTTTCAGAATGGCCTGCATAGTGCCAACAGAGCAGTTCCGAAGGCGTGGTCCGACAGGCAGAGTCACCTGCGCGAAGGTTCGTGAAGCTCAATGGTCCGCAGAGTCTTTTTAGTGGACTACTCCATTCGAGGGACACCGCCGCGAGAGCCTAGCGTGATTATTTTTCGTCAGCAATAGTTTCTGCTACTGACCCCTCGGTGCTTCTCTGCAAAAAGGTCAGACTATTGTGCCGTACAAATACGGCCGCGAGGTCGAAGATCCCCTATACATAAAGGTAGATCCCCGATGAGGAAAGAGCGCAGTCCTTTGTACGCCAGCGGAGCACGTGGCGCCAGTTCGGGGGGGCTTGGCGTTTCCCTTCATCCAACTGGCGAGACAGTACAGGGTAGAGTCCGCGACTACAGGATATGAATAAACGTCAGATGCGCTGAACAGCTCAGAACCTGTTCACCTCAGCTCGTGATTTTCGTATTCGCATGCTCAATTGCTGACTCCAAGGTTCTGCCCAGAAGCTTGCGTGTGGCGACCACGGGCTCGGCCTGAATAGAGCAAGACCACGACCACCTGTTGGTTGATCAGGCGTAGCCAAACGCTGAACTGACCACCGGACGACAATGACCCAAAATCAGCTGTGCTTCGGCAAGGAAACCTTATGTGAGGTGTCACCCGGCGAGAAGGGAGCTGAATTGCTTCTGGAGAAGGGACGCTACCACCGAAGGTTATCAACGAAGATCTGGGGCAGCGGTGAGCGGGGATTTTAAAGCGGAATCGAGTGCTTTTGGGTCGGATCCTAACCTTTGAGAACGTTCTAGGTCGGGAGTTTGCCGCTGAGTCGTCCGACGTAAAGTGGGCAACTCCTGTCGCTTACATTCCAGCGGGGAAAAAGGCGATCCGCACTTGGGTCTAGATGGTTCTCCGCGACGGAGGGCAAACATGCAGCGAGAACGAGGGACCCGCGAGAACGACCGCCCTCCGAAGATGTGGGAGGGGAGCTTTCCCTGGGCCGTCGTCTGGATCTCTAAAATCGGGTTCGCCAACTGTATACGGCGGTTTCCAAAACAACCTGGATGAGTCGCACAGACAAGTGTAGTTGATGGGGTTCCCTCCCCAAAGCGAGTCTGCTTTGGCCGCGTTCTTGGGAAGCGAGGAGGGGGCCATCAAACGGGTCAAGGACCCAGCCCCGAACGGAGTCGGCCTGGATTCGAGAAGCTGGCTCCCGTGTAAAACCCCTCGTCACCGGACTACGGCCAAGATCATTGGACAATAGTCAACGGCCTCATTTTCTGAAAGGACCCGCCCGCCTGCATCCGAACGAAGTACTTTCCGCTTGCAAGCTCGCTTCCATCCATCTGTACCTGGTGGCGTCCTGTTGGCTGTTTTCCGTCTACGAGGCGTGCGACCTGCCGTCCTAAGATGTCGTACACGGCAATGGAAACCTCAGTCTGTTTCGGAAGCGCGTACTCGATTATGGCGTGGTCCTGGATCGGATGCGGAGAAGCGTTCCCAAGCTGGAATTCATCCGGTGTCGGCGCCGCCGAAATGGTGAGCTGTCCTGTCGACCGTTGAATCTGTGCGGACGAGCGTTCTTCTGAAAGCGTAATCTTTTCCTCTCCGGCCGAGAATTCGAAACGCCGACCTTCCCCATTCCCTTTGAGCTGCACCTCGATAGGAAACGCCACTCCCTGAAGCTGCACTCGTTTTGTTTGCCCGGAGGAGTTTGTCCCGTTCCCGACCGGAAAAGACGCCGCCGCGTAACCATCTTCGAATCGGATGTCAAACATCTCGCCCGGCGGCACTGGGGGGAGCTCCGATCGGGCACGCTGTTCCTGCGTCAGTCCCTCCTTGATCCACAACGCCGACTTTCGGCCTTTGGCGTCGACAAACAGGAGCCGATTTGCATCCGGAGCGTCCCGCCAGGCTGTCTGAGAACGGCTTGCGAGCGAGGCCGACGAGTGTGCCGAAACGTCGAGTGTTCCCGACTCCCCGACCTTGATCCAGTAGCCGGAGCCTGGCCGAAGCTCCGTTGAAACCTGAAACCCGCCGTCTGAGGCTAATGTGAGAAAGTCCGATTGTAAAATTCCACTCGGTGACGTCATAATATCATCAACGAGAACGGTATCTTCGGCACTCCCCACGAGATTCCAGCCAGCTTCAACTTCGAAGGTTGAGGCGGCAACCTGTCCCGTGACAATCGTGGTGTCGGCATTACACTGGACGATAACTCCCCGTCCAACCGGGAGAGAATCGTCGCTGCCGATGGCCGTAAATCCTTCTCCGACTTCATAGAGGAATCCGGAGGAGCATTCGGGCAATAGGGTGTCGAACGAAAGGTCCGACTGAACCGGAGTCGAGATATAGTTCCAACTGTCCGCCAAAGTGAGCGTGTGGGCGACGGTAGAGTCGGCTTCAAAATCTACGACTTGATGGAAGCTTCCCCCACTGTAGACTCCTTCCACGCAGACCGGCACCTCGACGCCATCACACGCCGCAAAGGTAGCGCCGGACTTGATCTGGATGGCTTGTTCCTGAGACACGTCGAACACCTCGAACTTTAAAGGCTCGCCAATCGAATAGCCATGGTCCGAGGTGCTGATCGAATCTGCGCCGGCGGCGGCGAACGTTGCACCTACCCCA
>CAYRPX010000293.1:0-4017 GCA_964426195.1 uncultured Salinivenus sp. | reverse complement strand
CCATTGTCTACCGCCATGTCAATGAACGAATGTCCGTCGGCCTCCACGCCGCGAATCGCGACGAAGCCGCCGCCGGGTTCGACCGCCCGACTGTCGTCCGTCAGGTTGTCGAGTGCAAGCGTATCGGAATCGGGCGCCTCCGTCCCCCTAAACACGTCGTCCAGCAGGCTCGCGTCCCGGAGCCGACGTTGTAGCGTCGGCCACGGAAGCGGAGAGGGGTCGAGGCCCTCAATGTTTTCGGCACGTGTAAACTCAGATCCCGCCATTGGGTCATTGGGCTGCCGCAAGGTAAGCACGAGTCGGAAGCGGCGCGCCTGGTTGGGGCTGCTGACGCACGATTTCCCCCTGCCCATTGAGGCGAGGCTCCACATCGTGTTTCTGCAGCCACGCCACCGCCCGACGCGTGCTGAGGCCCGTCAGGTCGGGCATCGACTCTGGGGACTCCGCGGGAAGAGCCTCTTCCGTGTCCCGTTTGCCCTCGGGAACCGGGTCCGAATCCGGCGTTATCCGGTCCACCACATCGGGAAAGGTACCGGCCCACCGCCGCGCCACCCGACGAAACACCGGGGCAGCCACGTCTCCACCGTGGTAGCCTCTTTTTGGAGACCCCAACACAATGAGCAGAGTAACTTCCGGCGCGTCGGCCGGGAAGAAGCCCATGAAGGAAGCACGAGTCTCGTCCGCCGAGTACTCTCCCTCCGTCACCTGAAGGGCCGTCCCCGTTTTCCCCGCAATACGGAGACCATCCACCTGCGCGTTGGTCCCTGTGCCTTCCTCGACGACCCGCTCGAACGCCGATCGGAGCGTATCGGCGGTCTCCTTTTCAAAGGCCCGCCGAATCCTCTCCGGCTCGTTCTGCCAGAGGGTCATGCCCGTCACGTCCCGACGCTCGGCCACGACGTATGGTCGCATAATTACCCCTCCGTTTGCCAGGGCACTGTACGCTGTGACCAATTGCAGCGGTGTGACAGACACCTCGTAGCCAATGGCCATCGAGGTTTGAGTGGTTGCGCTCCACTCAGGTGGACGTTTCAACACCCCACTCACCTCCCCGGGAAGATCGATCCAGGTGGGTTGGCGAAACCCCATGTTGCGCGCATATTGGTAAAAGGTCCCCCGGTCGAGCTTCTCGACCGTCTTGGCCATGCCCACGTTGCTCGACTGGGCGATGACCTCGGCAAACGAAATAGTACCGTGGGCCTCCACGTCCTTCATCGTGTGGCCGTGAAAGACGGCCCACCCGTCGCCGGTCTCCACCGAATCATTGAGGGCAACAACTCCCTGCTCAACGGCCGCCACGGCCCCCACGAGCTTAAACGTCGAGCCCGGCTCGAAGCGGTCGGTGAGGGCCCGGTTGCGACGCGCCGCGCTGGTGGCCGAACCAGGCCGATTGGGATCGTAGGTCGGCACATTGGCCATGGCAAGAATCGCACCCGTGTTCGGATCCATGGCCACAGCCGTGCCCCACGCTGCCCCACTTTCGCGCATGCCCCGGCGAAGCTCATTTTCGAGCGCGGCCTGTCGCACCAAATCGATCGTGAGCACGAGGTCCTCGCCACGTTCCGGCTGTACCACCTTTCCCCCGACGTACGCCTCGATACGCCCGCTCCGGTCCCGCCGCACAATGCGATGGCCGGGCGTTCCACTCAGGGTATCGTCGTACGCCAGCTCCAGCCCAGTGAGGCCCCGTTCGTCGCTCCCGACGTGCCCAATTACGTGGGCCGCCGTCGTTTCGTAATTGTAGCGCCGTCCAAACTCGGGGGTCAGGATTACCCCCGGCACCTCCCACTCCTCGATTTGCTCGGCCTGGTCCGGCATGAGGTTTTCTTTTAGCTGCACGTACTGGGGACTGTGACGGGTCTCCACCTGCCGCCGATACCTCGACGCCGGGACGTTGGTCAAAGCGGCCAACTTTTCAAAGAACGACCCCGCCCGCTTTCGAAATCCGTCGACCGTCGGATCGAGGGCCAAGTCGTACCGGGCCGTATTGATCGCGAGGCCGCGCCCCTCCCGATCGAGGATGTCGCCCCGCATGGCCGGAATTTTCATGGTCGATCGGGCCTGTTCCCGAACCTGATCCCGAAGCACGTCGGTCTCGGTGACCACGATCTGACCCATCTGCGCGGCCACGGCCAGGGGCACGAGACCAAGCAGTGTCAGCACCACGTACATCCGGGCCAGAATTTGGTCCTTGGGGGTCATGGCAATTGTGAGTTTTGGTTGGCGAGCTGCGAATGCGGATCAGCGCTCCACTCGCACGTCGAAATTCGTCATTCAACACTGATGGGGGGTCCGTAGGTCACGCTTGCCCGAAGCCCAAGCCCACGCGCTCGCTCATAGATCACAGACGGGCCGGTGCGGCGGTCGAAGGCCCCTTTCAAGCGGTTGTGTTTCAGGTGCAGGCGCTGGTTCTCCGCACGGGCCTGCTGCAGCTGATCGTACAGGTCGGTCGTGGCGTGAACGTGTCCCACGTAGAGGGTAAATACCCCCGCGATGGCGAGAATCAACAGAGCAAAGCGCACGGTCGACACGTTTTCGAGGAATGCTCCGTCGGACGTGCTGCGACGCCGATTCTTTGTCGGCTCCAAATCCGCCCAACTCGGAAGCGCCGTGCCGTGCCGAACCCAGCCGTCGGATCCCGACCCACTAGCGGGACTCGGCGCGCCATCTCCGGTACCGTGCCGTGGATTGTGTCTCACCCGTCGTGCAGTGCGACTGCTGTTCGTATGTGGATTTTGTCTCTTCATTGTCCCGCTGAGTGCGAATACCAGATATCAGATTCCGCTGTATACCTTGCCCCTATCTGTGTGGACTACGCTGAATTTTGCGTCCAAAAATCGGAGAATAGGTCGACTTCGTCGAGGTTGAAGATTCTGTATTGTGAAGGTTCTGCATTCTACTTCTTCGCAGGCCGTACAAAGAATAAAGCTGAAGCCGCCGGGCCCGTCGAATTGACTCACGAGAAGGACGGGACGGGAGGACCGACTTCGTCCTGGTCCTGCCGCTCAGCGACTCGCAGCCGTGCACTTCGGGCCCGCGGATTAGCCTTCACCTCTGTGTCCCGCGCCTCGATAGGACCGCGGGGCGTCTCGATCCAAGGGGCCACGAGGTGGCCGTACAGGTCGCGGCGAGGCTCGCCCTCGAAATTACCGTAGCGGAGGTACCGCTTCACCCGCCGATCTTCTAGTGAGTGGTAGCTAATCACCGCGATGCGCCCACCGGTGCGGACAACCTCTGTACTCTGTTCCAGTGCGCGTTCCAGCTCGTCCAACTCGGCGTTAACTACGATACGAAGCGCTTGGAAGACACGTGTCAGGCTTTTCACCGTCTCGGGGGGTGGCACAGCGGCCTCCACCACCTCCGCCAGATCGCGCGTCGTGTTGAGCGGGCGGGCCTTTACGATGGCGTGGGCTATGGGGCCCGCCCGGCGCTCCTCGCCGTACTGGCGAAACGCGCGCCGAAGATCGCTCTCGCCCCACTCGTTGACCACTCGCTCGGCGGTGAGGCCGCGCTCCGGATCCATCCGCATGTCGAGCGGCCCCTCGTCCCGAAAGCTGAACCCGCGCTCGGGATCGTCAATCTGGTGCGACGATACCCCGAGGTCGAACAAGAGCCCATCAACGGGCACAAGCCCCTCTGCCTCTAGCAGGTCGATCAGGCGGCCAAAGGTACCGTGCACCGCTCGGAACCGGCCCGTCTCCCGTTCGTCGGCGAGGCGCTCACGGGCCGTCGCAAGGGCATCGGGATCTCGATCAATTCCGAGCACGAAGCCCTCCGGATCGAGCACATCGAGCAGAGCCCGGGCGTGCCCCCCCCCGCCGAGAGTCGCGTCTACGTAGCGACCGGCGGGATCGGTGACGAGCCGGGCCTGTACGTCGTGTGAAAGAACAGGTGCGTGGTACTCCGTGGCGTACCGCAGCGGGTCGCCATTGTCGGGAGAATCGTCTTGTGAGTCCCGCGTCAACATCGCTCCGTATCTGTGCCGTGTGGGCCGGATCGTCTACACGCTCATCACGC
>CAYRPX010000292.1:0-4031 GCA_964426195.1 uncultured Salinivenus sp. | reverse complement strand
CCCTGACGCTCAAGCTCATGACGTTCGCCCCGTCGGGGGCCATCGTGGCGGCGCCCACCACCTCTCTCCCGGAGGCCATCGGGGGCGAGCGCAACTGGGACTATCGGTACTGCTGGCTCCGTGACGCGGCTCTCACGCTCCGGGCCCTGTACGAACTCGGGTATGAGGAGGAAGGGCGGGCCTTCTTCTCGTGGCTCCTGCACGCCACCCGTCTCACGGCGCCGAAGTTGTCCATCCTCTACGACGTGCATGGCAACGCGAACCTCGAGGAGCGGACGCTGCCCCATCTGGAGGGCTATCGCCAGTCCCCGCCCGTTCGGATTGGCAATGGAGCCCACGACCAGCTTCAGCTCGACACGTATGGAGAGCTCATCAGTGCGGCCTACGAGTTTGTACAGCGAGAGCACAGGCTGGACAGCTGGCACAGCCGTCTGCTTCGGAGTCTCGGCAACGAAGTCTGCGAGCGATGGCGGGAGCCAGACGAGGGCATCTGGGAGGTGCGAAGCGGCCGCCACCATCACACGTTCTCGAAGGCGATGTGCTGGGTCGCGTTGGACCGCCTCGTTGCCCTGGACGAAGAGGGATACGTGTCCGTTGCGGTCGACCGGTATCGGAAGGAGGCCGCGGCCATGCGGGCAGCCATCGAGGAGCACGGGTATGACGAGGATCAGGAGAGCTACGTCGCCACGTTCGACGGGGATCGCCTCGATGCCAGCCTGCTTCTCCTTCCGACCTACGGCTACGTGGAGGCCACGGCCCCGCGCATGAAGTCGACCTTCGCCCGCATCCACGAGGAGCTGGCACACAACGGACTCCTCTACCGGTATCCGCACGGCACGAACGACGGACTTGCGTCCGAGGAGGGAGCGTTCGGCATCTGCAGCTTCTGGGACGAAGAGATGTTTGCCCGCCTCGGCCGGATCGAGGAGGCCCGGGAGAAGCTCACTGAAACGATTGGCTACGCCAACGATCTTGGCCTCTTTGCCGAAGAGATTGACGTGGAAACGGGGGCGTTCCTGGGCAACTTTCCGCAGGCGTTTACGCACGTTGGTCTGATCAACGCCGCCATTACGATTGTGAAGGCGGAAGACGACGCCGCGACCCTGTACAAACATCCCAATCCCGATTCTTCATGATTCCACTCCTCGCTTTCAACCTTGGGGCGGCTCTGCTTTGGGGGCTGTTTGCAACGGGCGTGCTCACTCTTCTGATGGCGACGAGTCAAGGACTGGGGTGGTCCCGGATGAGCTTTCCGTTTATGATTGGGAGCATGTTTACGTCCCATCGGGGCCAAGCCATGGCTCTCGGGTTCGGACTGCACATTGCGTTCGGTTTGAGCTTTGCGCTCCTTTACGCGCTGGTCTTCGAGAGCTGGCAATGGGCCGTGTGGTGGCTCGGCGGCCTGCTCGGCGTTTTTCATGGCCTGTTTCTTCTCATCGTCCTCATGCCCGCGCTGCCGGATCTCCACCCGCGGATGGCCAGCAAGCACCACGGGCCCACGCCCACGCGCCAGCTTGAACCGCCCGGCTTCCTGGCGCTCAACTATGGTGGCAGCACGCCGGTCCTTACCCTCGTGGCCCACATCATCTACGGCGTTTTCCTCGGCCTCTTCTATCCGCTCGGGTGAGAAGGTCCCTGGGGAACGCCATTCGGGATCGGTAGGGGGGCGTATGTGTCAGTATTTCCCCGCCCCGCGCTAGCGCTTTAGAACGGTAGACCCGAATTCGGGCGGGCAAATGCAGGACCTCAACGCTCATCGGACGGTCCCTCATTAATCCGAAGTGTGTCCACGGTGTAGACGATCTCGAGGGTTCCCGACTCGAGGAAGGACCGCCACTTCTCCAGTTTGTCCCCCATATACGCCTCGGCCGCCTTCCGCTGCTCTTCCGGCATCTCTTCAAGGCGCTGCTCCAGCTTTTGCAAGTTCTTTCGCGCCTTCTCGAGCTCCTCAGGCGTCATCCCGCCCGTCAGGCCCGCAATTCGAGTGACTTGCGTGTACGGATACAAGAGTCCATGCTCTTCTCGATAATCCGTGTTCACCGATTCCCACTCCACCGGAATCGTCTTCCCGTCCCGGCGGACCTCAAGGTCTACGGCGACCTTCCGCAGGACGTCGTCGTCCGTGTCGATGTATACTTCTGCGGTCTGGAAGGTCACGTCTTCGAGGTTGGTCGACGAGGGACTCGTGGATCGGACGCGAGATTCAAAGAGCTGCGTCAGCGCCTCCTCATCCTCGACCACCAGTGCGTGGCTCTCGTGCCCATTAACAGAAGAAGTCCCCTCGTACCGGGCCGTCGAGCCGAAGTCCTCGTATAGTCCGAGCGCTCTGTACGACGTTTCTTCCGTTTCGGGCGGAAGAAGGTGGGCACGGCCGTCGACCACTCGTTTCACGTAGTAGACGGTCTCCGTGTGGGTCTGTCCCGTGGCGGGCTGGACCTCGCGCGTCACGGAGACATCGGTCACATTTTCCAATTGTGTGTCCCATTTTTCGAGTGCGGCATTGATCACCTCCTCCGCTGACTGGGCAGAAACAGAGGTCGTCGCCAGAAGAAGTCCAAGAATCAAAAAGGAAAAGAACCGGGCGATCTTGCGCGGGTGAGATAGTATCATGGGAGCATACCGATTTGTTCAGGAGGGTCGAAATCGTTGGCCCTCGGCACGACCAGCGCCTCCGAATGCGGAGGGAGCGTTTTGCGTCAAAGTCCGGTGCAGAGCCCGATTAGGGGGCGTTCACCAGTGCCACCCGCCGATTTCGCGCCCGTCCGTCGGCTGTTTCGTTGGTCGCCACCGGAGCCAGCGGGCCCACGCCGATTGCCGAAGAATCTCTCTGCTCCGTCCCACTCCCACAATACAAACCGATCGTTGCTCATCGCGTGGGACCTCCTGTTCGCTGACCGTGGGAAGCCCTTGGGGGACGTCGCGGGGGATTATCTTACGTTGAGGTGCCCCCGTAGCTTTTGAGTCCAGTCGGACGAACAGACGGTGTGCTTTGCCCCCTGAAGTGGATTGGGAGGCAAAGGGGGGATGTCGGAGAGAGACGGCCGTCAGGGAGAGGGGAGCACCGATTCAGCGTCCACGATCTGCACGCCCATCATCTGCCGGAGGTAGGCGTCGAAGAACGGCTTGTGCGAGGCCCCGACGATGACGAGAATGCGCTCGCCCGGATGCTGGGCGACCATCCGCTGGATGTGACCCACCATGTGGAGGTTTCGGGTCTCCCACAGGGCCACTCGTGTCCGCCCCATGTGGTCGGGCAGGCGGGCACGCAGCATCGCCTCCCACTGCAACTCGACGCCGGCCCGGGCCCGAGCCTCGCCGTTCTCGTGCCGGTATAGCGGAAGCAAAGAGCCGGACTCGAGGCCGGCCTGCAGAAGCGAATCTCCGCGCAGGAAGACGGGATGCTTCTGAAAGGCCGTTCGCAGCGAGTCGGTGGCCTTCTGGAGGGGCCGGTAGATGTCCAGAATCAAGTCCTTTTCGCCGTGATAGTCTACGGGGTAGAGCCGCTGGTGGCCGCGCTCGTACGCCAACCGCATCCCAATTGAATACGTCTCGTTGGCGGCCGTGAGGGCCTGGTCGAGCGTTTTGGCAGTTGTGTCCGGAAGAGTCCCCTGGGCGGATCGAAACTCAGCTGGTAGGTAGCGCCACTGCAGAACGGCACTCGGGAAACGGTAGGCGGCGGTGAGACTCCGGATGAGTGACAGTCGACCGTCTGGGTCCAGGGCCGCAGCGTCAGAGCGGGCAGCCGCAAGGAGGGAGTCGGCGCGCTGTTGGGCCTCGCCCCACGTCCAGCCGGTCTCGTTCTGGACCTGGTGTCCGTGGTACAGGAAGGTGCCGGCAAATCGCTGGCGGATGCGCTCATACGACGCGCCCCACCGTTCCATCGCGGCCACCTGGCGCCCCGGCAGGTTTTCGACGGCGATCGCGTCCGGGCCGAACGCATCCAGCGCCGCGATCAACGAGTCGACCATCGACGGGTCGAAGCGGTCGGCCGCGTCGCTGAGGTGGGTGGTGCCCAGGACGAACACCTGCGT
>CAYRPX010000291.1:0-4036 GCA_964426195.1 uncultured Salinivenus sp. | reverse complement strand
TTGGCGATGACGGGGTCCTGCGTGGGAAGGCGTTCGGTGGTGGGCATGAACAGTGTGCTGTGAAGAGGATCGGACGTTAGTGAGCGTATTACTCAATTCCTGCCGAAGAACGCTCTTGCTGAGGAAGGTTGAGGAACGCACGTAAAGAAGCATGGGCTGTCCACCCTTCTGGTTTCCTTGTCCCGTTCGGCAGACGGTGAACCATGAACGACACGCTTGTTATTTTCGTCCCGGGAATCAAGAGAAACAAGCTTGCCGACGCGTATCCGACTGATTCCGACGTCGCTCTTGTGTAGAAGGCAGCAGTTTTCAGTAAGGGGCTGGGGGACTGTGTTCAGACAGTCATCCTCCAATCTGGTCTCAGTAGGGCGATCCTCCGGTGAAGACGCTTCTGCCTCGAGTCCGATCGATGGCTGTACCTAAGCGAGTACTTGCTGAGGTCGCGATAGGCAGGGCATTCCGTCCCGTCGCGGAAGCCTCGCTCCCACGCACTCTCGGCTCCACCCGAACTCATACGACTGTTTGGTTGCGACCTCCCGTGCTCAAGAGCGGGTTGGTTCCCTTCAGTCGCAGCCGCTGGGGAGGAAGGGGACTCGTTAAGGCCTCTCCAAATTCAGGATAACCGGCGACCAAGGAAAACGGACGTACGTCTTCTCTCCGCGTTACGGCGATCATTCCAGGAAGGGGGCGAGGCAGCCGTCAACCGATAGGCATTTGACATAGACATTTTGACTTTTAATACCTTCTACTATTAATTGAGGGTACGTCTACTGTAGGTCTCGTCCACCGTTGATTCTTCATCTATGTCGTCTCCCCATCCAAAGGAGGAGCGATGGGCCGATCCGCTCACAATCGCGGTCGTGAGCCTTCTGGTTTTCGAGACCGTGAGCGGATTTGGCGTCTGGCTGCTTCCGTTCTCCGTGTCCGCTCAGACAACCGTGCTTCTACACACGGGGGGAGGGATTCTGCTTTTGGGGCCGTACCTGGTGTACCAGGTTCGTCACTGGCAGGTGTATTTCGCGAACCGGCCCCTCGACTACCTAAAGCTGACTGGCTACGTCAGCTTGGCCGCGACCGTGGTGGCACTGGTCACCGGCGTCGTGCTGACCGTTCAGGCCCTCTTCGGGCGACAGATTGGGCAGATGTGGTCGCAGGTGCACCTTCTTTCCACGTTCGCACTGGTGGGAGCCATGCTCGTCCACCTCCTCGGCCCGGTGCTCCGGGGGTGGGGCGTCCAATCGAGTATGATGGGCGCCATCCGCCGCGCGCAGAGGACGTTTGGGTGGAACGTGGCCTTTCACGCGGGGGTCGGCGTCGTTCTGGTCGGGCTGTTCGCCTATGCAATCTCACCGCCGTCGCGCTACCAGGAGGTTCCGGACTCCTACGAACAGCCCTACGGAACGGATAGCCTGTTTGCCCCGAGTCTCGCCGAGACCGATTCGAATCGATTGCTGAACCCGGAGATGCTCGGGGGATCCGAGGGCTGCGGCGCCGCCGGATGTCACAAGCAGATTTACGACGAGTGGGCCCCGAGCGCGCACCGGTACTCGGCCATGGACCCGGCCTTTCGGGCCATTCAGAAGCGGATGGCTGAGCGGAAAGGCCCCTTTTCGACACGGTACTGTGGCGGGTGCCACGATCCGATTTCCCTGGTCAGTGGAAGCAAGAGCATGCTCCGGGAGGACGTGAGTCACAATATCGGATTTGACGAAGGCACTTCGTGCATGACCTGTCACTCGATGAAAGAGGCCGATGTCAGAGGCAATGCTGATTACGTCATTGATCCCCCCAAACGATACGTCGGAGAGCTCGGGGAGGGCGTCGTGGCGAAGACGGTGAGCCAGTTTCTGATTCGGGCCTATCCGGAGTACCACAACGAGAGTTTGAGCAAGGACCTCTACAAGACTCCGGAATACTGCGGCACCTGTCACAAACAGTTCATCGACGAGTCGATCAACGACGTCGGCTGGGTGCAGCTACAGAACCAGTACGACAACTGGCGAAAGAGCCGGTGGCACCGGCCCGATCGCCCGACGCAAACGATCGAATGCCGAGAGTGCCACATGCCCCTGAAAGACTCGTTCGATCCGGCCAGTGGGGACGAGCAGGACTACAACCGGTCGGCCGACGACGGGAGGCATCGCAGTCATCGCTTCCAGGCTGCCAATCAGTTTATGCCCACATTGCTCGATCTGGAGGGGGGCGAAAAGCAGGTGGCCGCTGTGGAGGACTGGCTGAAGGGTGATTACAAAATTCCGGAGATCAGTGACAAGTGGACGGAGGGGCCCGTCGCCCCCGTCGAGATTTTGTCCTCGGACACTGTTCGGGCGGGAGAGGAGGTAGACATCCGCGTTCGCGTCACCAACAATAAGGCCGGCCACAACTTTCCCACGGGCCCGCTGGACGCAATCCAGGCGTGGATTCGGATCACCGCGGTAACGACGGCGGGGGATACCCTCCTGAACCGAGGGCAGCTTACAAACGACCACTTCCTGGAAGAGGGGGGCACCCTCGTGTTCAAGGCCGAACCCGTGGACCAGACCGGCAATCTGGTCGACTTTCACAACCTATGGGAGATGGTCGGCACGAGGTACGCTCGCTCGATTTTTCCCGGCTTCTCCGATCAGGCCACGTACCAGTTGGAGGTTCCCAACGACGTGTTCCGTTCTGCGGCTCGCAATGGATCCGGGGACGATTATTCCGACCTCCGCATTCAGGCCGATCTCGAGTACCGGAAGTTTAACCAGTCAATCTTTAACGAGCTCGCCCCCCTCATGAACGAACTCGCCGAGGACTCTCTCGAGGCGGAGACGGCTCCCGTCACCACGCTGTCTTCGGACGCTCGCACCGTGACCATCATTCCTTAGTACAACAGAGATGTTCGACTCTCTTTCCCGACGGCAGCGCCGGGTTCTCTGGGCCAGCGCCTTTATCACGCTCCTCGTGGTGGGGAGTGCCGCCGCACTGTGGAGCGGAGGAGACGAAAAGTCCTACCGACCTGGACAGCAGGTGGAGGGACTCACCGCGACCCTCTCCCGCGACGCTCCCGAAACCCTGCCGTCTATTTATTTTCGGAACGTGGCCGACGAGGCAGGCATCCGGTTCGAGCACTTCGGGGGAGAGCGATCGAGTCAGCTGCCGGAGGACATGGGGTCTGGAGCGGCATGGATCGACTACAACCAAGACGGGTGGCCCGACCTGTTCGTGGCGAACGTGGCCGGTCCCCTCACGATGTCCTCTGAAAAGCGGGCCCAATCGGGCGCCCGGAGCCGGTTGTACCGGAATGAGGGCGACGGCACGTTTACCGAGGTTGGCGAAGAGGTGGGGCTTGACGTTTGGGGCATGGGCATGGGCGTGGCCGTAGGGGACTACGACAACGATGGCTGGCCGGACCTTTTTCTCACGACCTACGGGGAAAACCATCTCTTTCGGAATCGGGAGGGGCGGTCGTTCGAGGAGGTCACCGCGCAGGCCGAGATCGGGGGACGGCACGGATTCTGGGGCGGGGCCGCCTGGGGCGATTACAACCGCGACGGGTACCTTGACCTCTACGTGCCGGGGTACGTCGAGTACGACCCGGAGGCAACTCAGGGCGCCTCCACGTCCCAGTACGACATCGAGACCCCGGCGGCCCTCAATCCTTCCGCCTTTTCTCCGCATCGGAATCTGTTGTATCGGAGCGACGGAGATGGCACGTTCACCGAGGTCAGTGAGGAAGCGGACATCGCTAATCCGGAAGGACGCGGACTCCAGGCCACGTGGGCCGACTTTACTGGAGACGACCGGCCTGACCTCTACGTGGCGAACGACGTCTCCGACAACGTGCTGTACCGAAACGAGGGGGACGGCACCTTTTCCCAGATTAGTCGCCAGGCCCGCGTGGCCGACTACCGGGGGGCCATGGGCTTGGCTGTCGGCGACTGGAATCACAACCGGCGATTGGACCTCTTCATCACGCACTGGATTGCTCAGGAGAACGCGTTCTTCGTCAACCAGGGGCGCCCCCCGGAGACCCCCTACAGCGAAGATCGCACCG
>CAYRPX010000290.1:0-4038 GCA_964426195.1 uncultured Salinivenus sp. | reverse complement strand
GGCGTGCGGGATCGCATCGTGCAGGTGCTCGACGGCGGCCGCATCGGCAACGCCATCGTCTCCATCGCTCCGCTCGACGACCGGACCGAATCGGCGCGCCGGTACACCGATCGGCTCACGGACCTCGTGGAACTGGAGCGCGAGGAAGAGATGCAGCGTCACGAGGCGGAAATCAGGACCCTCTCGGGCCGCGAGCGAGAAGAGCGGGGCCGCGCCCTGCTTCGTATGCGGGGCCGCCATGAGGGCGAAAGCCTCGGCGGATACGAGGTCAAGTTCATGAGGACGGACAAGGGCCAGCCCCTCCCCGACCACGAGATCCGCGTGGGCGACCTCGTCATGATCTCGAAGAAGGACCCGCTCCGCGACGACAACCCCACCGGCACGGTCACGCAGGTCACGAATTACTCCGTCACGGCCTCCTTCGACCCCAAACCCGGTGGCTGGGTGTTCGGGAAAGGCCTTCGGGTAGACCTGTACGTGAACGACATCACCTACCAGCGCATGCAGGACGCGCTGGCCCAGCTCCCGACGGCCGACGGGCCGCTCAAGCGGTTGCGTGACGTATGCACCGCAGCGGCCGCCACCGCATCGAGCGATGTCGCCTCCATTGACGACTGGCACAACCCGGCGCTAAGCGATTCGCAGCGCCATGCCGTCCGCGAGGCCGTGGCGACCGACGACGTACACCTCATCCATGGCCCGCCCGGCACCGGCAAAACCACCACGGCCGTCGAGGTGCTGCTGCAATGCGTGGACCGCGGCGAGTCGATCCTGGCGACCGCCGCCTCCAACACGGCCGTCGACAACGTGGTCGAGTTCTTGGTCGAGCAGGGTGCCGACGTGGTGCGCCTCGGCCACCCGGCGCGCGTGACGCCGATGCTACACGCCCATACGCTCGACGCTCAGATTGAAGACCACGAGACGTACCGGCGCTCGCAGAAGAAGCGCGAGGAGGCCTTCGCCGTGCTCGATCGGCAGGAGGACCTCACGCACCCGTCCGGCCGCTGGCGCCGCGGCATGTCCGACCGTAAGATCAAGGAGCTGGCCGAGCAGGGCCGGGGATCGCGCGGCGTCCCCCTGGAGCGGATCAAGGAGATGGCCGAGTGGCTGGAGCTCCGCGAGCGGGCCGACATACTCTTCGACGAGGCCGAACAGCTGGAGCAGGAGGCCATCGACGAGGTTCTGGAGACCGCCGATGTGGTGTGCAGCACCAACTCAACCGCCGGCAGCGATCTGCTGGATAGCCACACCTTCGACACGCTCGTGATCGACGAGGCCACGCAGGCCACCGCGCCCTCCTGCTGGATTCCGATGACGCACGCCCGCCGCACCATCCTGGTGGGCGACCACAAGCAGCTCCCGCCCACCATTCTCAACCAGGAGGCCGCGCACAATGGGCTCGAACACACCCTCTTCGAGCGTCTTGCTCATCACCATGAGACCAATCCTAACGCACCCGGCACCATCCGGAGCCTGCTGCGCACGCAGTATCGCATGCACAAGACGATCATGGACTTCTCCAGTCGCACTTTCTACGACGGCCAGCTGAAGGCTGACGAGACGGTCCGACGCCACACGCTAGCCGACCTCAGCGTGACGCCCGAGGCACTGCCGACCGACGTGCGGCGCGAGATCCTTGATCCGGATGCCCCCCTCGTCTTTGTGGACACGAGCGTCATTGAGGCCCCCGAGCACCAGCGCGCCGGCTCTCACTCGTTCGAGAACCCCCGCGAGGCCGAGATCGTGGCCCGGCTGACAATTGATCTGCTGGAGGCGGGCGTAGCTCTGAAGCAGATCGCGGTCATTTCTCCCTACGACGACCAGGTGGACCGTATCGACGATCAGCTCGATGTCGAAGGCCTGGAAGTGGACACCGTTGACGGCTTCCAGGGACGCGAGAAGGAGGCCGTAATTATTTCGCTGGTTCGCAGCAACGAGCGGGGCGAGATCGGCTTTCTTGACGAGCCGCGCCGCTTCAACGTGGCCATCACTCGGGCTCGGCGCAAGGCCGTGGTTGTGGGAGACGCCGACACCGTGGTCCAGAGCGACGTGTTCGGCGCGTTCATCCACTACGCGGGAACCGAGGGGCGACGCATCCAGTTCTGATAGGTCCTATCTCCGGCCCCACCGCCCCAGTCACCTGCATGAGAACGTTCCTTCTTGTGCTTTTCCTCGTCGTCGGTGGGGCCGTGCCAGCCCACGCTCAGGACTCCTCCGCCACCACGTCCGGCTCGTCCACGGGTGCCGACGCCGACTGGATCGTGGTGCCCTTCTTCTCCTACTCGCCGACCACCAAGCTCGCCTTGGGAGGCGGCGCCGGGTACTACACCTCCGCTCCGCCCGGCGAGTCGCCCTCGCAGATTGAGATGTCGGTCAAAGTCACGCAGCGGGGACAAATCAGTGCGGAGATCGCTCCGGAGCTCTACCTGAACGAGGGCCGGCTCCACATTCAGGGCGAGCTGCGGGGCAGCAAGTATCCGAGCTCGTTTTACGGCATCGGCGGGGACACGCACGAATCCGACGAGGAGTCGTACACCTCCCGCTTTGGGCTTGTCGACCTCCTCGTTCAGCAGTGCGTGCACCCGAACCTGCATATAGGCCCTCGTCTGTTTGTGCGGGTGAGCGACATCACGGACCCCGACGTGGGCGGCCTCATCGCGGAGAGCGAGGTGATGGGGGCCCGCGGGAGCACCACCGCCGGCATTGGGGGCACTCTCCTCTGGAATGCTCGGGACAACGACTACTATCCCACCACCGGCACCTACGCCGCGGTTGCCTCCACGTGGCACTCGGCGGCGTGGGGGAGCGACCACACCTACGGGCACCTGAAGACGGACCTCCGGGGATACCGTCCCCTCGGGCCCGGCGTGCTGGCCGGGCAGGTCTTTGGCGCGGGCGTCCTGGGCGATGCCTCGTTCCTGCTCCTCCCCACTCTGGGCGGAGACGACCTAATGCGCGGGTACCGTTTCGGTCGCTTCCGCGACAGCGTGCTCTGGACCGTGCAGACGGAGTACCGGGTTCCCGTCCTCTGGCGCGTGAAGGGAGCGGCGTTCGCGTCTGCGGGCGAGGTGGCCCCCCGAATTAGCTCCACCCTGTTCGACGGCATCGAACTCGCCGCCGGCGTGGGCGGCCGCTTTCGGCTCACCGACAGCGGCCTCCACGCCCGGCTCGACGTGGCGTATAGCCGCACGGGCGTTGAGGTTTATGTCTCGGTCGGGGAGGCATTTTAATTGCTTCCCGAGATGCTTTTTTAGGTCGTCCTCCGAGGGACGCCCCTTTGCTCAATCACCTCCAGCACGACGACTGTCCCGTTTCCAAGCCCCGTTCTCACACGCTGTCCTTGCGGTTTCGGCTGAACATCTCGTCAGGTCGTTCTGCCTGACCGCATGTTTCATCCATGGCTTCCTCCCTCTTCGACATTCTTTCGTTCCTGCGGCCCGAAGATGACGCACTGTCCGAACGGGAGATCTGGCTCGTGCAAGTGTACCGCTTTCTCTCGGTCGTCGGCGGCACCCTGATTCCCGTGTTCGGGGTCCTCTACCAGATTCTGCCGGCCGAGTACGTAGACCCGTGGTCGGCCCGCATCACGATGGCGGGGCTGTTCAGTGTTTTGATCGTGGGCTCGTACTTCTCGGCGTGGATGCGACGGCACTACGTCTCCCTCATGTGGGGCTGCCTGTACCTGCTGGTGGCCTGGGTGAGTGCCCTGGCGGCCCTCAATCAGGTGAGCGGCGACTACGCGGTCGCCCTCCTGTTCGTCTTCTGCGTCGTGGGTGTCTGCATTGGCATCGGTGCCCAGCGCATTGCTCCACTGGTGTGGTTCGAGGGGTGCGCGCTGCTGCTCGCTGCGAGCATCTACGTCGTAGTGTCCGACCCCGCGACCAGCTCCTTTGCGCTCGTGGGCTGCATGGCCACCCTTTCCATCGTCTTGTACGTTGTCTTTCAGGGCTGTCCATGCGGCGGCGACTCAAGGCCGCGCGCGAGGACGCCAAAATGGCAAGCCGCCTCAAGTCGGCCCTCCTCGCCAACATGAGCCAC
>CAYRPX010000289.1:0-4054 GCA_964426195.1 uncultured Salinivenus sp. | reverse complement strand
CAACTGCACCCATCAGACACGGCAATTTCAATACCTCAAAGGTGCGATTGGAGGGTCTCCCGCCCTGCCATTCGGCGCGCTTTTGAGCGCAAATTTCAATACCTCAAAGGTGCGATTGGAGGCGTGATGTCGCCGTCGTCGGCCCGCTGATAAATCCCAATTTCAATACCTCAAAGGTGCGATTGGAGGTGTCGGATGGAACTTGAATCGTTCGCCTTTGCATGGATTTCAATACCTCAAAGGTGCGATTGGAGGCAGGCGCTCCGAAGCGACAACGAGCAAATATTCTCGAATTTCAATACCTCAAAGGTGCGATTGGAGGTCGATGACGAAGACAACGCCGCAACGAACAACATCAATTTCAATACCTCAAAGGTGCGATTGGAGGCCCATCTTTCCGACCAGAAACTCGGACTTGAGCGGCGTTAGCGCCGGTTTCGGAGGATGAACCGTACGTCTTAATATCGTCACCCGTCGGTTCCGTGTCAACCTGGGGAGGGTGACGAGATTCCCTATCCGCATGACATAGTTGAAGCTACGGCGCAAAAAGCCACAGAGTGTTGCTTTTCGGGGTTCTCCCTGAGTCGCTTCTCCGGAGGCCGACGAGGCCAACTGGAGTTGGGAAAACCGTGCGTATCTAACAGGCTTGCCGGTTACAGCAGACGACCGGTGGTGCCCCGATCTTGCCCGAGCGTTTCCCGATCACAGTACTGCTCGGCCCGCACGTTCCAGAAAATCACCGAGTCGTGGCCCGGGTCCATCAGCTCTTCCGCTTCCGCTTTCAGCGCTTCATACTGCGCCTCGGTAAGCTCCCCCTCAAAGACCGAGTTCTGGACCCAGGTTAAGTAGCGGCGGAAGATCTTCAGCATTTTTCCGACCCGTCGCTCATCAACGTCGTAGGCGGCAACGAAGTACATCGGTCATTTTCGAATGTCGAGTTTCGAATGTCGAGTTTCGAATGTCGAGTTTCGAATGTCGAATGAGTGGGACGGGCACAACGGACCGCAACGACAAATCGCCATTCGTACTTTCGCGATTCGCAACTGTCTTCACCACCACATTTCGAAGCCCTTGTAGGGATCATCGTCCGGGTCACAGAGGTGGCGCACGAGGCGGTAGGCATCGAGGCGCACGAGGCGCTCGTAGCTGACCTTGCGCCCGAGGCGACGGTGCTCGATGGTTTGCCGGAGGCGCTCGTCCCAGTGCTCCACGAAGGTTTCCCGGCCGCTCTCGGTGAGGTACACGCCCCCGAGCCGCTCCTCAAAGTCGGACGGCTGAATCTGGCGCGTCTTCACCAGCCGAAAAATGGCCCGGTCCACCAGCAGCGGCTTGAACACCTCCGCCAGGTCGAGGGCGAGGGAAAAGCGACGGTCGCCGGGGGCATGCAGGTACGAGACTGTGGGGTCGAGGGCCGTGTGGTAGAGCTGCCGCAGGCAGGCGCTGTAGCAGAGGCTGTTGCCGAAGCTAATGAGCGCATTGAGCGGATTGGAGGGCGGCTGGCGGCTGCGGCGCTCGAACGAGAAGTCGCTCCCCGCCCCGCCCAGCAGCGTGGGCCAGGTGCGGTAGTACCGGCGTCGGGCCCGGCCCTCCAACCCCATGAGCGAGGCCGGATCGTCCGCGTCTCCGGCCTGCGCCTTAAGCGACTCGATCTCGGCAATCGTGCCCTCGACCGCGTCGGTTCCCTCCTCCAATCGCGTCGCGTAGTAGCGGAGCACGCGCCGGATGTTGGCGAGGGCCGCGTCGACGAACGCGCGGGCCAATACGAGCCGCCGCGCCGGATCGTCGTGGTGCCGCACCTGCGCCACCGTGAGGCGCCCACTCAGCAGATGCTCCTTGGGGTAGACGGCCGCCGTGTAGTTGCCGTAGTAGTCGAAGAAAAAGAGCGGCACGTGGTGCTGCGAGAGGAAGCTGATCAGTTTCGAGTTGACGTCAATCTCGCCGAAGCAGTAGATCGACTCAGCGTTCTCGACGGGGAACGGCACGGACTCGCCGGTGAGTTCCCCGCTGGGCGTGCCGTCGTCGTCCGTCACAGCCCCGGCCCCATTCCCGCCCGCCCGCGGCACTGCGTCGAGCGGCAGGCCGTCGCCCGGGACCTCGGCGGCGGGCGAGCGAGCGTCGGTAGCCTTTTCGAGGCAGAGGGTGTTTTGCCTGCGGCAGAGGCGACCGTTGCTAAACAGGTAATACGGTCGTTTCACGGTTCGATTTTGGAGTTTGGATTGGGGGTTTTGGATTCACTCTCCCCTCTCACGCTCCCGTGCTCCCACGCCCACTATCCGTAGCAGAGCTCCTCGAAGGCACATTTGCGGCAGAAGGAGCGGGCGTCGAGGCGGGATGGGGGCGTGTCTTGGGCGGACAGGCGCCGGAGGGCGGCGACGATTTCCTGCAGGCGCTCTTTGTGCGCGTCGGTCAGGGGGACGTCCTCGGTGCGGCGCTGGCGCGGGTAGTTGAGCTGGCCGCGGAAGGGCTGCCCGTCGGGGCCGGTGACGTCGTTGAGCGCCAGGAGCCACAGATAGAAGCGGAGTTGCCACCGGTGGGCCTCCTCCGCGGCGGCGCTCTTTTTGGTCTCGTGGAGCACGCCCGCGTCGAGCCGGGCCCAGTCGACCTTGCCCACCAGCGGGGTGCCGTCGGGCGCCTCGGCGGTCAGCTGAATTTCCTTGCGCTCCCGCTCGTAGCTATGGTTATCCACGTGGCGACCCAGGGCGACGGCGGTCGACTCCTGCTCCATCCAGAGGCCGTTTATCGAAAGCCAGGCCTTGCGGGGACACAGCACGTAGTAGCCCACGAGCATGCCCCCGACGCGGAACGAGGAGCGGGGCGGGGCGGCGTCAGCATCGGACGACATGGCGAGACGGGACCGGTTCGTTGCGGAGCGAGACGAGCCGGAGCGCCCTTGTGTTCAGCGCTCGTGCCCGCAACGTACAAACGACGATTTCGCCCCCGGACGTCGGGTGTCCGGACAACAGACGTAAAAGATCGATGAGAGACGAAGAGGCTCCTCCCGAACCTCAAGGGGCATCGGTCCAGGGAGGGTTTCTTACCCCTCCCATCCCAAAAGGCGAGCAAGTTCCATGGGCGTGAGCACCTCGGGACGGGCCGGCCCAAAGTCCTGCGTATTCCGGGTACAAATGACGTCGGCACCGTACTCGGCAGCGGCTTCCCCGAGGACCCCATCCTCGAAGTCATCGTACCGCTTTGCGGCCCGGACGGCGCCGGCGTGCGTGACCGACGCCATGCCCAGAAAGGACAGGGCCGACTGGATGAACCCCCGAGCAGTGCGTTCGTCGGCGGTGCGGCGTCCTACGTAGAAGGTGTTTGTCAGGACCGTCGGGGGGACGGCGCCGTCCACATCGCCCCCGCGGACCCGGTCGAGCAAAAACAGTGCTTCCTCCGCGTGCGACCGGTCCAGCAGCGCGTCGAGCAGGACGTTCGTGTCGAAACAAACGGTCATTGGGGGAGGCTGCAACCAGAAAGGCCTTGGACCGGAACCGGGCGCCACGCCGCCCGCGAGACGAGGGCCAATCAGGCGTGCTTCTCGTCGATCTCGTCGGCCAGAAGCTGTTTCTCCCAGTCGGGATCCTCGGGGTAGGAGCGGCCCGGTTCCTTGAAGGCCCCCCGCCACCGACGGGCCCACGCCGAGAACTCGTGCTCGTCGGGCCGTTCTCTCGCGCTTGTCGCCCCGGACGCGTCGTCCCTCGCCTTCGACTGGGCAGCCCCTCCCGCGTCGGAGCCGTCGCCCAGAGCGGCGAAAAACGTCTCCACGAGACGGGAGACACTGGTCCCCCGCTCCTCAGCGATGGCTTTGGCCCGCCGAGTGAGGCGATCTTCCACCGAAAGCGTCAACTTCTTTTTGCTCATGGCCCCAGCACGTATGGACATCGTAGGAAACACGTACGGGTTGGATGATTCCTCGTCGGAGGGGTTCCTTTCGCGTTTCCTCTACCGCGCGGATGACCCTGCCTGCGTGAGTCCCTCTCGAAGGGGAGGTCCAATTTCAATACCTCAAAGGTGGGTCTGCTGAAAAAAGGTCTGTGATTCTATAGATTACCTGTCGACC
>CAYRPX010000288.1:0-4056 GCA_964426195.1 uncultured Salinivenus sp. | reverse complement strand
GTGGCCCGGGTGTCTGTAGGGAAGTCCTCGCTCGTGGACCGCCAGACCCAGATGGGGTTCCGGCCGGACGCCGTGGGGGGCGTGGGGCCGGAAGACACCCAGAAACCGCCCTCGGTGGGGCCTCACGTGAGCGTGGCGATCACTCCGTCGAAGGGACCGGCCCTAGCGCACAGCTGGAAGCCCTTTTCGGATGAAGGGGCCCGCTGGGACCTTCGGGTCTCGCGTCGCTCGGGGGCATTCTCCGCCACGACCCGGGCCGCGACGATTCACCTCGAAGAACGCGGGCCCCGCCCGGAGGGCTTCCGGCGGTACGTCCTCGACCTGGACCGTGACAGGCGGTTGCCGGTCACCAACGGGACCGTCGTCGTGGAGGACCTCGGAGACGAGGCGCCCCGCCACCTCCGGGTGATCGTCGGCACGAAGGACTTTGCCGACCGGGCCAGCGAGGAGGCGCCATTGACGTTCGAGAGAACGAGGCTTTTGGCGAACGTCCCGAATCCGTTCCGTCGGTCGACCACAATCTCCTATCAATTGGCCGAGCCCGAGGACGTGACGGTTCGGGTGTACGACGTGCTCGGGCGGCGGGTCGAGACCCTGGTCGACCGGCCCCGGCCGGCGGGCGTTCACGAAGTGTCGTGGCGGGCCCGCGGGGTGGCCAGTGGCGTGTACTTCTGCCGCTTGCAGGCAGGCGAGCAGACCTCCACTCACAAGATGACGATCCTACGGTAGCCCGGCAATCGAACGACGAATCGACAATTTCAGTGGCGACGGGGGCACGATCCTCGACCACACCGTCGATCTCACAGTCCTTCCCCAGGTCCGACCGCTCGGCTGGCTGCTGGAGCGTCTTCTGCTCGTCCGAAAGTTTGAGGCGGACATGTCCGACAGCCTGGACGCGTTCGCCAAGATCGTGGAGGAGGAGACGTAAGAAATCCCCGAATCTCTTGACCTCTATAACCGTCATTCTTGCACGTCCCCACAATCCCCCTTCCCGGCCGCCTCAATCGCCCGCCAGGCCCACCGAACGCGTTGGAGCGCTGAATCTTCGGGAAGGTCGTCCCGGGTCGGATAGATGGGCACATCCAGTTGAAGGATCCCCCCTTCGACGGGCGACTCGGCTGCCCCGAGGGCCCGGAGCCCCTGGACCACTCCTGTGTTCTCCATGAGCACGTATCCCCGAAAGCGTTCCAGCCCGCACTCCGCGGCCCGCTTGCTCAGGGCGGCCATAAGCAACGACCCGATGCCCCGCCCTTGATAGGCATCGATCACGACAACCGCTGCTTCCGCTACGGTCGGCTCCTCCGAGAGGCGAACATAGCGGGCCACGCCCGTCCCCCGCGGCGGATGGTGCGTACAGTCGATTGCCCCGAGGGCCACATGGTTTTCTCCATCCACCTCCGTGAGGTATCGGAGCTCACGGTCGCCCGGGGAAAAGGCGGAGACAAAAAACCGTCGGTACGTCGTTTCCGGTGAGAGCGTCTGCAGCCCCTGCCGAATTTCCTCCCGATCGGCAGGCGTGACGGGTCGAATGCAGAGGCGGTGAGCCTCGCCCGTGACCAGAAGCGGAAACTGGAGGATCGGCTGATCCGCTGCGTCCTCGCCCATACGTCCGCGGAAGAGATGATTGGGAAGGAATTGGGGAATACGCTCACCGACGTACCCACGGGAAGACCGTGGATTCGATCTGCTACCGCCCAAAGCGGTCGGCGAGTTCCTCCATCGAAAACTTTACGATCGTCGGAGTGCCGGTGGGATCGGCGTACGGCATCTCGCACTCGAACAGGTCGTTGAGGAGGGTCCGGCACTCCGCGTCCGACAGAGGCTGTCCTCGCTCCACGGCGCTGCGTTGAGCCATCGTTTTGGCGAGGTGCTCGCGACGCTCGTCCTCCATTGCATTCTGGCCGGAGGTGTACTGCTCTAAAATTGCGTCCAGGATTTCGTCTTCGTCCCCGTCCGGAACGTCAGTCGGCACTCCCCGCACCGAGACCGTCCGTCCACTGAGACGCTCAAGTTCAAATCCGAGGGCTTCCAAGTCGTCTCGCAACTCCTCCAGCAGATCTATCTCGGCGGGGGACAGGTCGATCGTGTGCGGAAAGAGCAGGCGTTGCGATTCGCCTCGCTGCTGACGGAGGTGGGCCCGGGCTCGCTCGTACAGCACGCGGAGGTGCGCGGCCCGCTGGTCCACGATCATCATTCCGGTGTCCGTCGGCGTCACAATGTAGGTGTCATGCAGTGCCCACACCGGATGATTCTGCCCCTCCGTCCTCGCGTTTGGATCTGGAGCCTCCGGTTTCGGACGGCGCGTGTCGTCCTGAGACGTTTCCCCCGCATCCTGATCTGGCGGGCGGTACAGAGCATCCGATTGGTCGCCGGGGGGAACCGAAGAGCCGTCTCCCTCCGACTGGGCCGACGGGGGACGGGAGGAGGAGCCCCCCGTTGTCGTCGATCCGTCATCAGACGACCGACGAGGCTGAAAGGACGTGGGCGTTGGGCCTGCCGAGGAAGCATCTGCACCCGGCGACAGTTCGGAAGAGCCCCCGTTTGTTCCGTCGTTCCCCGTCGAGGGAGCGGTTCGCTCTGCTCCCTCCTCCTCAGTCTCCTCCAGCTGCGGCGACACGTGGACACGCCCGAGGGCCTTTCGCACTGCATTCCGGAGGAACGCGTAAATGCCACTTTGGTCGTCGAATTTGACCTCCGCCTTCTGCGGATGCACGTTCACGTCCACGCGCCGCGGATTCATCGTTAGAAAGAGAGCAAAGAAGGGGAATGCGCCGTCCGGCACTAACTCTCCGTACGCCGCCTTCACCGCGTGGCTTAGGTAGCGATCTGTGACGTGGCGACCATTGACGAACAAAAACTGCTCTCCGCGCGTCTTGCGGTGGAACGACGGCGCGCCGACGAAGCCCCGGACGGTAAGGTCACTCGATGACTCCTCGGTGGGCACCAGCTCCTCGTCGTGCTCGTCCCCAAAAAGGCCAAGAATGCGGGCCCGTGTGGCCGCGTGCCAGTCGTCGGTCGGGGCCACGGGTAGGTCGTAGTGCTCGTGCCCGTCGTGTTCGAGGCGAACTGCCACGTCGGGATTGGCCAGGGCCAGCGACTGGACCGTCTGCGTGAGGTGCTTCAGCTCGGTGGCCGGCGTCTTCAGAAAGTTGCGCCGCGCCGGAACGTTGTAGAAGAGGTTGCGGACGGACACGGAGGTGCCGTCGGGAATCGCACAGGGACGCGTCTCAACCTGCTGCCCCCCTTCCACCCGCACCAGTGTGCCGGCCTCGTCCTCCACCCGTTTCGTCTTGAGCGTCACCTGCGCGACAGCGGCGATGGAGGCGAGTGCTTCTCCCCGAAAGCCGAGGGTCCGGATCCGTTCCAGGTCATCAATGGAGCGGACCTTACTCGTCGCGTGCCGTTCGAAGCAGCGCTCGGCATCCTCGGGACTCATGCCGCATCCATCGTCGATCACCTGCACAAGCGTACTCCCTGCGTCTTTCAGGAGCACCTCAAGGGCCGACGCCCCGGCATCGAGCGAATTTTCGATCAGCTCCTTCGCCACCGAGGCGGGCCGCTGCACCACCTCCCCCGCGGCAATCTGATTGGCGAGGCGATCGGGCATCACCTCGATGAGGCCCTCGGTCGGTGAGGTCTCGTCAGCCACGGGACGAACGGGTTGGGATACTTACAGCGAAAAGTAGAGAAGGAGGGTGAGAATCAGGAGGGCGAGGAAAAAGAGGAGGCTCAACGGGCGACTTTGGGTCTCCTGGGCACGCCGAGACTTCATTCGCCGCCTGATGTCGCGGTCGTCGTCCTCCTCGGGATTGTAGTGCCGGGGCTGATAATCAAACGACCGGGGCCCACGCCCCGCGCTGAAAAGACCCATGACCGCATCGCCTCCTTGTGGATGTCCTGTGCACCGGAATAAACTCCACGGTTGGAGCCGTCGTTCCTGCAAATGACAGCCCCACGGCCGGCAAGGAGGCTACTGCGGAAGGGTGGCATTTTGCGCACAGCGCGATTCGCTCCCCTACCCCCGGAAATGCGAACGGCAGCGTCTGGCCTTCCTCA
>CAYRPX010000287.1:0-4058 GCA_964426195.1 uncultured Salinivenus sp. | reverse complement strand
CCTTCAGCAGCACGATGCGGGCGGAGGGCGTGCCGTCCGCGGCGGCGGTGGCGAGGGTCATCGCGTTGGGCTCCTCCACCTCGGCGTCCAGGACCTCGTCGAACCAGTCCTGAAACTGAGTGATCGGGTCGTCGGCCACGTGGTCGCGCGTGAGTTTGGCCCGGGCGTACTCCTGGCGCAGGTCGGCAAGGTTGGACATCGGCGAAGCAGATTGTGACGGAAACAAAGCAGAATCGCAACGATCGCTGCGAGGCCGTCGTTTCGATTCGTCGGGATCTGTTGCGAAGACGTATGGAAGGGGGACGTGCGGAGGTATGCAGGTATGGAAGTGTGACCGTAGGGATGTCTGGAGGTCCTGGACCGTGACGTTTTCCTCGCTGCCCTACTCCAGTTAACGTTCAACGTCAGGCGTTCCAACATTCAACGCGCTCACCGCCAGATCTCCATCCGCAGGTGGCGGTCGTTGCGGGGGGCTGGCTCGTCGCGAGGAGGACACCGCTCCGCTGTGCCCCGAAGGATGCGGCGGGCGGTCCAGCACGCGGCGTGGGCGTCGAGCACGTCGTCGGCCCCAAGGGCCCCACCGGACAACGTCGAGACGGCTGCCTCGACGTCCGGAAATCCGTGGGCGGCCAGCAGATCGACGCGCGTCGCCTGCCCGCCCTCGGTGTGCTTGCTGGCTGAGACGGGCGCGTCATCGTTCATCGCGTAGAAGGCGAGCTCTGGGTGCACCTCCCGGACCCGCTCCTGCCGCGACGGGGTCATGTGCGTGGCCAGGGCCCGCATTTTCGGCATCAGGTGGAACGTCTGCTTCGAGAGGCCAGGGGCATCGGGGCCGCTGGCACGGTTGCGGCGGACGGCCTCCTCGTAGGTGTCGGCGTCGAGGGCCGTGTAGGCGGGTGGGGAGAAGACACTCGTGCCGCGCGGATGCCCCAAAAGTTGGCGAGCAGCGCGGTCGCACTGCCGGCCGCCCGGAACCGCTCGGTCGGGCAGCCCAATCACCATGTCAACGCCGAGCACAGCGGGTGCCTCGGGCAGTGGGAGCAGGTCGTCCATCCCACCGACGAGACGCCGACACGTGGTTCCGGTTGCGGGCTGTCGGAGGACGACGAACCATCCGTCGCGGACGCCGTCGGCACCGGCGACCCAGGTCGGCGGTTCGTTCCGGGACGAACCCGAGGTCGGATCCACGAAGTTTGGGAGTTTGTGGGGGCACTTTACGTCGATCCTTCAACTTCTTTGGTTCCGGGGTGTTAAGAATGGTAGCGCTTTCACCCTGGATCTTGGACTTCTCCCGTATGAACCTCCCCTTCTTCCTTGCGAGCCGTTTCGTGGCGGGCGAAACGCTCGACGAGTCCCTGCCCGTCGTGGACGCGCTCAATCGAGACGGGCTCCACGTGGCCCTCGACAAGCTTGGCGAGCACGTGCGGGATCGGGGCCGGGCCCTCGCAGCGCGCGACACCTACATCGATCTCGTGCGCAGACTCGCGGAACGGGAGGGTTATGGGCAGCGCAATCGCATCTCGATCAAGCTCTCGATGATGGGGCAACTCATCGACGAAGACTTCTGCCGCGACAATCTGCGGCAGCTGCTGGAGGTGGCCGCCGAGCACGACCTCTTCGTGCGGCTGGACATGGAGGGGAGCGATCTTACGCAATCGACGCTCGACATTTTTGAATCGGTCTACCCCGATTTTCAAAATCACGTGGGGCCGGTGCTGCAGGCGATGCTCAAGCGGACGGACCGAGACGTGGATCGCATGTGTGAGCTCGGCGTGAGCGTCCGCCTCTGCAAAGGGGCCTACGCCGAGCCGGCCGAGATTGCCTACCAGGACATGGGCCGGATCCGGGAGCGATACCTCGACTACATGGAGCGGCTGCTCCGGCACACCGACTACTCCGGCATCGCCACCCACGATGATCATCTCCTCGAGGCGACCAAATCATTTGCCGACCGCCACGACGTCGATCCCAGCCACTTTGAGTTTCAGATGCTCTACGGCCTGCGCCGGACGACTCAGCGAGAGCTCGCCGAGGCGGGCTACAACATGCTGGTGTACGTGCCCTACGGTCGGGACTGGTGGCCGTACTTTTCGCGCCGCCTCCGCGAAAAGAAGGAAAACGTCTGGTTTGTTTTGAAGACCCTGTTTCAACGATAAACGGATCTTAATGCTGAGAATCGCGAGGAGGGACAGATTCCCCTGGGAATTGCCCCTCCCATCGTATGCCCGGAAATTTCGACGTCGACGACGTTTTTTTAGAGCGACCAATCGGTCGTTTCTTCATCTACGGATCGGGTCAAGGTACACAGTGAGGTGTCGTATTTGGTGTTAGGAAGTACCATTCGACAGCGCTCGGGACAAAATTAAATTTGCATGACCGCTGGGGGCTAAGTATGTTCCCAACGTAATTGTCCGCATACTGAATGATCGGTGTATAACCCACTCACACATATTTATGTCTCCAAGCACTCTTTCGGGCGCCCGATGGTCCACGAGCGGACGGATTCTTGTGCTGTGCCTCCTGCTCAGCGCTGTGTTCGTGGGGCTCGGGTCAGAAGAGGCGTCGGGACAATCCCAACCGCCGAACATTGTCCTCATTATGGCCGACGACGTGGGCTACGAAGCCTTCGGGGCCTACGGCTCGGAGCAATACGACACCCCAAACATCGATGAGCTGGCCCGGGAGGGGATGCGGTTTACCCAGGCCTACTCCCAGCCGATCTGTACGCCCACCCGGGTGAAGATCATGACCGGCCAGTCGAACATCCGAAACTACACGGCTTTTGGAGTGCTCCCCCCCGACGAACGCACCTTCGGCCACATGCTGGGCGAAGCGGGGTACGCCACCGCCGCCGCGGGAAAGTGGCAACTCTACGGGGCCGATCACTACCCCAAACGGACGCGAGCGGCGGGGACGCTTCCCGGTGAGGCGGGTTTCGATGAATGGGCGCTCTGGCAGGTGCGCACCCGACCCAGTCGGTACTGGGAACCAACGCTCAACATTAACGGAGAGCGCAAATCCTTCGGCCCGGACACGTACGGGCCGGACGTGACGACCGACTTTCTGCTGCAGTTCATCGAGGACCACCAGGAGGAGCCCTTCTTCGCCTACTACCCGATGAATCTGCCCCATTTTCCGTTCGAGCCCACTCCCCACAGCGACAGTCTGGACCAGGAGGGAAAGCAAAAGAATTTTGAGGATATGGTCGCCTACATGGACCACCTGGTGGGGCGGGTCGTCGACAAAATCGATCAACTCGGGCTCAGCGAACGCACGCTCATCCTCTTTACCGGCGACAACGGAACGCATCGGCCGTTGGTCTCTCGCCTGAATGGCAGGGTCATTCAGGGGGGCAAGGGCAAGACAACCGAAGCCGGTATGCGCGTGCCGTTGGTGGCGCGAATGCCGGGAACCGTGCCGGCCGGGACAGTAAACGACGATTTGATCAGCTTCGCCGACTTCTTTCCCACCCTCGCCGACTTCGGCCAGGGGGAGTTGCCCCGCAACACAATCCTTGACGGTCGCAGCCTTGCGCCGCAGCTTCGCGGTGAACCCGGGGAGCCGCGGGAGTGGGTGTTCTCATACTACTGGCCCAAACCGGTGTCCAACCCCAATCGCTTCAACCGGGTTCGGTTTGTGTTTGACAAGGAGTACAAGCTCTACGCGGATGGGCGACTGTTCCACCTTCCCGACGATCCGCGTGAGACCGATCCCATTAAGCTCGGTCAGGCCAGCGCTGCGGCCCAATCTGCCCGAGAGAAACTGGCGAAAGCGCTGCGGACGATGCCGAGCGAACCGGCGGCGATCATGAAACCGGACTCGTTGGAAAACGCCGAGTAGCGCTTGCCGCCTCACTGCGTCCGGAAGCCCCCGAGCGGATCGCAAGAGGCCCCCTCCGTTCGTCGGCTTCGCTGTTCCCCCACCGACTGCTCTTCCTGTTGAATTCCCCACCACGACTATGATCACTCCGCGGACGGTAGCCCCGACTGTCGCTGCGCTGCTGGTGCTTTTTTGTGGCGTCGGGCTCGTCGGCTGCACGACCGAGACCGAATCGGAGT
>CAYRPX010000286.1:0-4059 GCA_964426195.1 uncultured Salinivenus sp. | reverse complement strand
ACAAAAGACGGGGCTGAATTGCAGCTCAACTCGACTTTTTGAACAGCCTCCTAGGCGGCGATCTCGGAGGCGTTTTCTGCTTGGGGTCGCCTCCCCGATCTTGCGAGACACCAAGGAAAATTGCACAGAACCGAGACCGACTTGGGGGATAATTTGGGAACGGCATTCCGCATCCTCTACCGCTCGATCCGCCTTACGGGGAGATATGACTCACCCTCCGACAAAAGAAGGCGTCTCTCAATCAGAGGTGGACCTCAAGCCCGACGCGCAGCGACCGTCCAGGTCGCGGGAGGCCCAGGCCGATGAACTGAACCTCGTCTGTGAGGTTTTCGCCGTGGGCATATAGCTCCCCCTCAAGGCCCCCCGGGGCCGGGAGCCGGTAGGCTAGGCGAGCGTCCAAGACGAGGGCCGACGGGAGCTTTCCGAAGGCCCGTCCCGTCACTCGGTCCAAGCGTACGTACGTGTTTCCCGTGTAGCGGGCCTTCCCCATGAGTGAGAGTCCGAAGGGAGGTTCGTAGTTTAGAACTCCGGTGGCGAGCCATCCCGGCTTCTCGTCAAGCTTTTGCATCTCCTCCTCGGTGAAAGAGCGGGGACGCGACCACATCACATTTCCGTTCAGGCGAAGCACGTCGGTTGCCTGCCAGGACAGGATGGACTCGACCCCATACACGCGGGCTCCCCGTAGGTTGATGCGCTTGACTTTTCGCCCCGACTCGGTCTCGAGGTTGGTCTTCCCAATTTTGTTGCTTACCCGGTTGAAGAAGGAGACGACTTCAAACGTCCAGGAGGTCCCTCGGCGCCCCACGCCCCCCTCTCCAATCCAAGCCGACACGGGCCGGAGATCCGAATTAGGCACGAACTTCCCCAGGGCCGTCCCAAAAAGCTCCCGCATCGTAGGAAACCGGCTTTTGCGCCCGAAAGCCCCGCGGAGGGTCCACTCTTGCCCCAGATCGATGCGAATTCCGGTGTTCATGCCCCAGGTGTAGATAGGATCGCGACTGAAAAACGGGCCTGTCTCCGGAGTGGCCGTCCCATCGAAACTCCCTCCTGCAGTGACCTGGACCCGGGAGTTGACCGGGGCTTCGTACTCGACGCCGCCGCTAAAGATGTGCTGCTGAAACGTTGAGACCGACGCCGTAGCAGACTGGTCGCTTGGGACAATGGTCTTCTCGTGCTGACTGGTAAGCCCGTTCAGGGCGAGAGTGAGGCTTCCCGATGGAAGACGTTGGGTGCCAATGAGCCGGAGGCCTCCCGTGAAGTCCCGGCCCTGCTGAATTTGGGTCAGGGTGCGGTAATCGATTCCCTCGTAATCGGCAATGTCGCGGGCAAAGCGGCTGCCCCACGCGGCCCCGCGGATTGAGGCACTTGGCCCAAGCGGCACCTGACCGCTAAGGATTGCCGTTGACTTCTGCCAGAGGGGATACCGCCAGTAGCGGGTGCCCGACGGTGGTTTGTTTCCCTCCGGGGCTACCCCCTGCTCGGCATCGACGTGGAGAAGAGACACACCTAGCTGGCCTTTTCCCCGAAAGCGATAGCTCGCCCGCCCGAATCCGCTTAGAAGCCGCCGATCCGTGTTTACGCGCCGGTCAGAAAGGGGCTGATTGTATTCCAAATTTGCCCCCTGGGGAAGCGGTTGGTTGCCTCGGGTGGTGTATTGCAACGCCCCCGTATAGTCCCACCGGTCGGTTCGCCCCAGATGCGTGACCGAGACTCGGCGTTGTTCAGCGGTGCCCACCGTCCCCGTTAGTTCAGTGCGCTGGCCCGGCGCCCCAAGCGTACGAGACTGAAAGTTTACGGCCCCACCCATGACGTTGGCCCCATATCGAACCGAAGGCACGCCTTTCGTTACGGTAATCTCCTCAACCACGCTGGCCGGAATGAGACTGATGTTTACCCGGTTGTCCCATGGAATATTCAGAAGGGCTCCATCAAAGAATTGGCCTACCTGGCGGTCCCCGGCGTTTCGGAAGTACCAGATGGTTTGGCCTCGCGAGTTGGTCTGGACGTGGGTGGCCGGTACCAGTTCCGCCAGCTCCGACACGTCAGCTGCATCCTGCGACTCAAGGGTCGCGTAATCGACGTGCTGCACGGTCGAGACCGTTTCTACGGCCCGCTGTTCCTCGCTTACAACAATCTCGTTTAGCGAGTAGTCGCGGGGAGAAAGCTCAAGGTCAAGCCGAACCGTTTCCCCTGCCTCTAGGGCCACCATCCGGCGGCTCCCGTGGTAGCGAAGCGCAGAGACCTCGAGAATGTACTCCCCAGGCGGCAGCGAAATCTGATAGCGCCCGTTCTCATCCGTGCTGGTTCCCCGCCGACCGTTTCTCCGGAAAAGAAGCACGTTCGCTCGTCCAACGGGCTCTCCGGTGTCCTCTTCGACAACGCGTCCTCGAACCGTCCCCTCTGACTCCTGAGCGAAGACAGAATCGGCCCCGAGCACGAGCAGTCCAGCGAACAGGCAGGCAAAGACGCGCATCATGCTGTCGACGTGTTCAGCGATCGAAGCTCTAAAGACTCCCGACACTCTCTGTCCCAGACAAAAACGGATCGGACCTCAAAACTGCAGGCGCGGACGATGCGGAAAGAGGAGATGCACGAGAGCATGCAGTTCGAGGGCAAAGGGGAGGTACCCAATGTATCCGATCAGGGGCATCTCGAAGATGTGCCAGAAGTTGACCCCCGGCGCGTCGTAGACCCACTTGGGGTAGGCGTACACGTTCCACAGCTCCCAGAAAAAGCCACAGATGAGAGCGCCAACAGCCAGAGACACGACTGGACGCCAGTTTCCTTTAGCCGTGTCGTCGAGGAGCGTGTAGTGGCCGAGGAAATTGTTGAGCGGAACAATGAGGAAATAGGCCCATCCCCAGAGGAACGGATAAAAATAGGTAGGCCAGAGCAAAAGAAGGGCGAGCATGGCAAGCCCAATGGCAACGAACGCCCCCATGAGGCTCCGGGTCGGGCGAAGCGTAGGACCATCCGTGAAACGCTCGGTCCAGTCGAACGAGCGGACCCACTCGGCGGTGCCAAAGACGGCGGGCATGACCGTCGAAAAAGAGATCGTCGCCAGGAGGTTGTACTCTAAGTCGCTGAACTGCTCCGCTCCCACGTATATCCAGTTCTGCGTTCGAAGGTTGACGACCTCAAAGAGCCACCATCCCGGCACGGACGCAAGAAACAGCCCGGCAAAGTCGAGCCGGCTGCGCGTCAAGATCGAGGTGCCGCGGCGCCGCTTCACGAGCGCATCGACCAAGAGGGCGTAGCCCAGCCAGAGCGGGAAAAAGAGCACGTGCGTGCGTAGCCCCTCCACCCCAACGCCCCAATTGAGTGGCCACGCACCGACAATGAGGAGCAGCCCGATCCAGCCATGCACAGGAAAGGATGAGAAGCGGCTCACTGGATACGTAGAAAGACCGTATTCGAAGAAGACGATGGTCCTGCGGAGCGAGAACCTTGGATCCGCCTCATGAGCGCACCGATCACGACGCTACCGCCGGAAATTCCTCAACAACATCCTCATTGTACGCATTGCCCGTATCCTTGCTGACGATGCGAGCCGGCCATCGCCCGTACTTTCCGTGGTCCTTTTCGGTCGCAAGGATGAAGGGCCAGTCCTCTTCGCCCGCATTCTCCTCGAACCAGTTCCGAGCAAAGGCGGAGTGCTCCTGCCCCCGCTGATACTCGTCGGATCCTTTGGGAACGCCGTAGGTCTCCGCCGTATCGATGTTCGCCACTCGCACACGGACCTGTTTCCGCGTCCGAAAGCCCAGATCGACCAAGAGATCTAGCGTGTCGCCATCAATAATGCGCTCCACCCGCGCTTGAAACGTAAACCAGTCTGTTTCCATCGGTCGCCCTCGTGTCTAGCGTAGCGTATTTACCGTATCCATCCCGCCGGCGGACCGGTTCCCCCCCGGACAAACGCCTTGCCTCTTACTGATCCGCCGTGCAACTGTCTGCATAATCTGGGGGAGCGATCGGAAAAGCACAACCGCTAACCCGGATTTCTCGCGGGACGCTACTGCGACTTCAGAGGCGGCCCAATCTGCTCATTTTTACTCCTCG
>CAYRPX010000285.1:0-4084 GCA_964426195.1 uncultured Salinivenus sp. | reverse complement strand
GACCGTCCCCACAAAGCGCATCGTGCCCTCGTGGAGAAACCCGACCTGGTCGGCAATCGACAGGACCGAGTGCATGTCGTGGGTCACCATCACGCCCATTCGGCAAAGCGTCTGCGAGAGCCGCTCGATGAGTCCATCGATGACGCTGGAGGTGCGGGGATCGAGGCCGCTGCTGGGCTCGTCGTAGAACAGGTATTTCGGCTCTCGAATGATGGCCCGTGCCAGTGAAGCACGCTTCACCTGTCCCCCCGAGAGGGAGGCCGGCATCTGGTCGGCCGCGTCTTTGATCTCGACACGGTCGAGCTCGGTCATGACCCGCTCTTCAATCTCGGCGTCCGACTTGTCGGTCAGCAGCCGGAGTGGGAGGGCCACGTTGTCGTAGACCGTCATTGAGTCGAACAGGGCCCCGCCCTGAAAGAGCATGCCGAAGCGCCGACGGACCGTCTCGAGCTCGTCGTCGGAGAGCCCGGCGAGGTCTGTGCCCCCGACGCACACCTCGCCACAATCCGGCTGCAAGAGCCCCACGAGATGGCGAAGGAGGACGCTCTTGCCGGAGCCCGAGTGGCCGATAATCGCGAAGACGTCGCAGTCGTTAATCTCGACATCGACCCCTCTGAGCACCGAGGTGTCCCCGAATCTCTTGTGGACGTTTTCGACCTCAATCATGGGAATTGTCTCTCGTCAGAGCAAGAGAGGAGCGAATGAAGCGAATCGGGACCTCGACAGGAGGGAATGAACAGGGCCGGGGGCCTACAGCATGAGGAGGGCGAGGAGATAGTCGGCCACCAGCACAAACATGCAGGCTCCTACCGCCGCCCGGGTCGCACTCCGTCCGACGCCCCGCGCCCCACCGCCGGCGTTAAAGCCCACGTAGCATGGGATGGAGGTAATCAGGAATCCAAAGACGACTGCCTTCACCACTCCGTAAAACGCCATGAAGCCCGTGAAGAACGACCGGGCTCCGGCAAGAAACTCGGCGGTCGTCACGGCTTCGGATGCGGCGGCGATCCCGAGCCCAGCGGCCCCCCCGACGGTGCTGGCGACAACGTACAGCAGTGGGAATGTGAGGACGCCCGCCAGCACCCGCGGTAGAATGAGGTATCCGGAGGCACTCACGCCGATGACGTTGAGCGCCTCGATCTGTCCGCCGATGCGCATCGACCCCAGCTCCGCCGCGATGCGGGCGCTCACGCGGCCCGCGAGGATGAAGGCCGTGATGAGGGCGCCAAACTCCAGGATGACGGAAGGCACCACGATGGCCCCGATTGTGCTCTCGGGAATCAGGGGGTAGCGCATCTGGTAGATCGTCTGCTCCGTCGTGACGCCGCCGGTGAAGGCAGCTGCCACCGCGACGATGGGTAGCGACTCGACGCCAATCTGTCGCATCTGCCGGGCGAGGTTTTGTCGGTAGGTCCCCACATTGTAGATGGGCCCCCAGACGGCCTCACTCATCAAAACGAGGTAGCTTCCGATGTGCCGAAACAGCGCAACGCTATTCTCTCGGATAAGGCTTAGCATAATCGGACTCTCGGAGCGCTTTGGATCGCGTTCTGAGGAGCGGGCGGGAGAGGGAGTGGGAGTCTGTTTGGCCTATTCGAATATGACTGACACCTCCAGCGGGATCTCCAGGGCCTGCACGATGTCGAGGGCTTCAGGCCGCACCTCGAAGCCGCACTCGGCACAGTCACTGCGGTAGCCACAGAACAGGTCGATGTCGACCCCCTCTTCCGCAGCCAAGTCGCGGAAGTATGCCTGATGCGGCCGCACCTGCTCCCAGAGCCAGTTGAGGTGCTTGTTTAAGGGCGCCCCTCGCGGCAGCGGCGACTCCAACGCCCACAGGTCCTTGGGCCAGGGTCGTCCCATGAGGCCCAGGTCGCCGTGTTCGTGCTGGTGGGTCGGTATCAGGCCAGTCGCCTCTTCGATCTCGTCGTGCCGCTCGGCCGCGCACATGACGCGAAGCGTGGCCGAAAAGCCAAACCGAACCGTCTCCTTCGACGCGTTGGACATGGGGCGTCCGTCGAATCATTGTCAGGCACTTCGAAGAGGCGAGGGCGACCCGGATTCGATTTCATCCGCTCCTCAGTATGCGGGTGGGAGGGGGCGTTACACCGGAGGGGAGGGAGACGCTTCTGTCTGTGGCGAGTAGGGATCCGTCCAGCGAGGTGTAACGGAGGAGCAGGGGAAAGAACGAAGCTTTGCGTTGCTGCCTATTGCGGGGGATTCGAACACTGTTCCTGCGTCAGAATCAGCGTTGCATTCCATGCGATTCCGTCTCTGGCTCATCCTGGCCGTTTCCCTCCCCCCGGTTTTCTCGGGAGCGGAGGTAACCTGGGCTCAACCGGACGATCTCTCCGTAGAGGGCGTCACCCTTACTGTGGAGGACCTGGACCGGGCCGTGCCGTTCTACCGCGACGCGCTGTCGTTCGTCCCGATGGACACCATTGAGGCCTCCGGCCCGAACGTGGGGCGGCTCGTTGGGGGGGACGGCGCTCGCATGCGAACCGTGACGATGCGGATGGGACAAGAGCGAATCAAACTGACGGAGTTTTTGAGTCCGAAGGGGCGGCCGATCCCCGCTGATTCGCGCAGCAACGATCTGTGGTTTCAGCACATTGCGATTGTCGTGAGCGACATGGGCCGGGCGTACGAGCGGGTCCGTGGCCACGGCGTGACACACATCTCGCCGCGCCCGCAGACGCTGCCGGAGTCGATCCCCGCCGCGGCCGGCATCTCGGCCTTCTACTTTGAAGACCCGACCGGAAACGCGCTGGAGCTCATCCACTACCCGCCGGACAAAGGCCGGGAGCGCTGGCACCGGGACACCGACATGCTCTTTCTGGGCATCGACCACACGGCGATTGCCACTGCGGACACCGAGCAGAGCCTCGCGTTCTACCGCGATCAGCTTGGCTTTGAGGTCGCGGGCGGAAGCGTGAATGTTGGAACCGAGCAGGAGCGGCTCACGGGCGTGTTCGGGGCACGGGTGAAGATCACAGCGCTGCGGCCGCCAGGCGGGGGCTTTGGCATCGAGTTGCTCGACTACCAGGCCCCCAGTACCGGGCGCCCCCAGCCCGCCGACACGAAGGCCAACGACCTCTGGCATTGGCACGTCCGCGCCCGCACCTCGTCGCTCGACGCCACGATACAGCGGTTGCTCGACGCCGGGCATCCCTTTGTCTCGCCGGGGGTCGTGGAGGTGCCGAAGACGACCTTCGGATTCGGCGCGGGTGCCATGATGCGCGATCCCAGCGGCCACGCCGTCCTCTTGACAGCCCCTCGCTGACCTCGACTCTGCCAACATTGCCTCGATGATTACGGGAGGTGCGTGGTTTTGAGATTAACCGAAGTACGGGAAACTGCTTTCGTCCGACGTTGCGTGTTGGGAGGATGTCACTGCATGCTTTCGGTCGAGGATGTTCATTTTTCGCTAGATCGAAAAACGAACCAAAAAGATCGCGGCCACATGGGATGACCTGCAAGGGGCCCCTGTGAAGACTCGGGCTGACGAGGGCTCCTACTCCGCTAAAATCAATCAAACTCAGTCGCACTCTGAAAGCATTCGGTCGCGTCGCTCCCAGCACTTCGCTCCCTCAGACACGATTGATTTTGGCCGCTTCGCATCCGCCGCCGTCCGGGCGCCCGACTCTTCAAGGCCGGAACGGCACATTCCGATGGGCCTGCAATCCGTGGCAGATCAGTGCAGCAACCCACGGACTCTCACAATCACATACTTCGCGACGAACTTTTGAAGTCCACGCTGACCCTTCAGGGTTGGCGCTGATTCATACTGCTGATGACGACTACGTCCCAGTCTTCCACCGCAACGACAACGACACCGGTCACCTGGTTGGCCATCGGGGCGCTCTACCTGTCGGCCCTGCTGCAGGGACTGGCGATGGTGAGCTTTCCCGCCAGCAGCGCCGTCCTCACGGGGCCGCTTGGGCTGACGAGTGCGCAGTACGGCGCCATCTTTTTGCCGCAGGTGGCCCTCGCGATTGCCGGGTCCATCGGCGGGGGGACGCTGGCGCGGCGGTGGGGCCTCAAGCCGCTCCTGCTGATCGCCCTGGCAGCCAACGCCGCGTCG
>CAYRPX010000284.1:0-4118 GCA_964426195.1 uncultured Salinivenus sp. | reverse complement strand
AGGTGGCACCCGTGGAGCACGCAACGCATCACAACGAATCAGCGGGGCCGTGTCGGGATGAACGAGGTGCCTCTGCGTTCAAACCTCCCGCCTCCAATGTAATGCGGGTCCGGAGAAGTGGCGAACCAGCACAGACGGGACGCGCATGGATTGGTCGGCGGCGGACGGGGCGTTCTCCAGAGATGAGGTGTCGGTAGCATCGAGCCGGCGGAACTGCCATCGGGCCCCGTGCCGACCGCTAGAAGCAGGACAGGGAGATTGTACGAAATGGCGGCCAGCTCTTGCCCCTCGTCCTGCGAGACGAAGGGGACGCGCGCCGTGAGCAGACACTCGGCCAGCACGTTTCCCTCCACCAGCAACAGCGTTCCGAGGGCCGCAAGCAGCACGCCCCGGATGAAGAGGCCCCACCAGAGGTATCCGCGAAGGACGGGGGCGCCGTGCTTTGTACCGTGGAGACGTCCGAGGAACCGGTCGAGCATTGAGAACGAAAAGCGCGGGGGGCCCGAACTGGGCCCCGTATTGACCCCGGGCAAACGCATGTAGGAGTGCGGCATGTACGGGGCCTACCTCCAGAAGATGCGAGCGCGGAGTTTGGGGCGCGCATCCCCGCGGGTTCCAAGCTTTGAGGAGCCCGGGCACTATCCAGCGCTGCTGTGAACGTCGCGGTAGATGGTCAGGGTGTCCGCCCATGACCGCGGCGCGTCGATTTCGATCCGCAGGGTGGAGCCGTCCGTAAGGTGGAGGAGAAGGCGGTCCTCGGCGGGCTCGACCTCCCCGATGCGGCCCAGCGGGATGGAGCGGTGGTAGCGGCCCCACAGGTACCAGCCGTTCAGTTCCAGCCGGTCGGTGTAGAGCTGCGCTCGGGACCAGAGCAGCCACCGGTCCTCCAGCCCGAAGGCGGCGGTGCGGAGGGAGACGTCGGGGAAAGTAGACGACACGGAGCGGGCGGGCAAAGGAGAATGGGAACCGAGATGAGTCCTACCGAACCACCGTCAGGCGCTGCGTCACAGTCCGATCCCCAGCCCGCAGTTGGAGGAAGTACGTCCCGCTCGGCACACCGGCGGCGTCGATGCGGATGGTTTGGGCTTCTCCCGCGGGGGGCGTGTCCCGGTAGAGCGTGCGCACCTTTTGACCGAGCACGTTGTAAAGCGCAATCCTCGTCTCCGTTGCCTCCCGCACGGCAAACGACAGGGTCGCCACGCTGCGCACCGGATTGGGCGCCGGGACGCTCAGGCGCAGGGCCTCCTCCATCTGAATCTCAACGGTCACGGGATCGCTCAGCGTAGAGGCCCCGCTCAGGTCTGCCTGCTTCAAGCGAAACCGGTGTGTCCCAACCTTCAGGTCCTCGGCGTCGAATCGGTAGCGCTTCGCTTCGGTCGTGGTGCCGCCGGTAGCTTTACTCTCGACGAAGCCAAGCCTCTCCCAGGTTTTCTTGCCCTTCGGCTGGTGCTGGACCGCGAAGCCGGAATTGTTCGTTTCCGAGGCGGTCTGCCAGCGGAGAAGGATCTTCTTTTTCCGGACCTGGGCCTCGAAGGAGGCCAACTCCACCGGCAGGGGGCTCTGGGTGCTCCCGAGCGTCCACCGGCTCAGGGCTTCGATGCCGCTGAGGGTCACCGTATTCGCATTTGTGTCGCGGCTGTCGAAGCCCTCCTCCGACCAGGACGTTCCCCCGTCCTCGGACTTGAAAAACTCCAGGTTGGATTCCGCGATGCCGTTCAGCTCCGCGTCGCTGTAGGTGAAGGTCAGTTCGGCGCTCAGGCCGCTGTTGTTCTGGGAGGGCAAGATGTCGTAGTAGCGGGCAATGCCCTCGTTGTTATTGGGAGCGTCCTGCACGGCGTGCCCGCGGGTGACGGTCACGTCGCCGAGGTCCTCCGAGGCGCTGATCTCAATCCCGAGACCGGCCGGGTCCGCCGAGGAGGGGCTGCTGAGGGCGCGGGTGGCCTCTAGCTGCCCCCCGGCAAAGCGGCCCCCCCCATTCTCCAGGATCGAGGCCGTGCTTCCAGGTCCCCCGAGGTCAAGGGGCGCCCCTTGCAGGTCCCAGACCCCGCCGTTCGCGACCTCGAGGGTGCCTCCACTTTCGACCGCGATGGTCTGGGCCCCAGCGGTCATCGGGATCGCGACGGCAGCAAGGAGCGAAACGAGAAGTCCGGCGATGCGACTTGATCGGTCAGGCATGGCGAAAGCAGATCTTGCGGGAGAGACAGGTGAGAGGAGGGGGGCCGCTCATGACTGGCGTCGCCATAGGAGACCAGCCCCGAAGGCCCCGAGCGCGAGGAGAACGGCCCACCAGCCCGAAAGGCCCGCCAGGACCGACCCTCCCGATCTGGACTCCAATCGAGCCACCCGCTCCTTTAGAGACTCAATCTGCTGGACCCGCTTCTTCAGCGAGTCGATCTGCGTCTGCTGCTTTTGGAGGCGCTTCGCAAGCAGGCCGCTCTGGCCGAGGCCCACCGCGACGGTGACCGTGCCGACCCCGCCGCTGGATTTGGTCGTCCAGGCCTGCCCGGCGATCGGACCGTGCTTGGGGTGGCGGTACTCCGAAGGTGAAACCGCGCGGGCCGTCCCGTCCTCCTGGCCGGACGCCACAATCAGGTCGCCAACCTCTGCTTTGCCTTGAAGACGCACCGGCACCTGTCCGATGAACGCCACCGGTACGCGCCGGGCATCGTTTCCCTGAGTCGGTGGAGTAGCGGCGCCACCCTCGACCAGTGGGCCGCTGCTTACAATCATGAGCCGGGCGGCCCCTTTCGTATTGAGCGAGACCGTCCCGCCCCGCACGCCGACCAAGTCCGCCGGCTCCGGTGGGGCAACTCCTTCGGCAACCGGCAGCTTCTCGGCAAAATCTTGGCCTGGACCTGCGAGCTTGATACCGTTGTCACCAAAATCTCTCGCGTTCCCTACAATGCCTCCCATCCACTGTCCCCCGGTGGCGTGGAAGTTGATGAAATGGGTCGCTTCATCGATGTTATCCGATGTCTCGTTGGCCTGGACGGCCAAGACATGCCCTGCGTCGGCGGAACTGGTGTTTTTAATACGGACGACAGCATTGGCCACGTCGGTTCCTGTGCCGCTTTTGGTGGCCTTCAGGTCCGCGGCGAAGGCCCCCGCCTCTTCTACGAGAACGCCGGTGTTGTCCGCATTGCCGACGGTGAGCCCGTTGCCCACCGAGCCTCTCACCTCGAATGCGCTCTTGAGACCAAGCTGTGGAGCCGAGGAGGGGTCTCCGACCTCGGCAACGAAAACGCCGTGATTGGCCGCGGACCTAACCTCTACACCGGACCCGCCCGCGTCAAATACTTCGACCCCATCGTCGCTAGCGTCCCCCACGAGCACGCCGTCTTCGTCCGCCCGTCCGACCGAGAGCCCGTTGCCCGCCGAGCCTCTCACCTCGAATGCGCTTTTGGGAACAGGCTGTGGGGGAACCGAGGAGGGGTCTCCGACCTCGGCAACGAAAACGCCGTGATTGACCGCGGACCTAACCTGGACACCGGCCCCGCCCGCGTCAAATACTTCGACCCCATCATCGTTTGTAGCATTTTTCACACGGATTCCGTCTTCGGCCCCGTTCGCAAGTAGGGTCATCATCCCGGTGTCGAAGATCCTCACACGGTCACTTCCTTGATCATCCTTGACCATCGTGATCGGGCTTTGGGCCTGGGCGCTCCCGACGCCGAGGCCGCCGAGAAGGAGCCCGGCCGCGAGCAGCAGGCCGACGACCGGTGACCTCCACGAACGAGACAGGCGAGAATGGACGGTACGAAGGATACGGTTCGTGTGCATGGGAGGAGAGGAACTTGTACGTGGTGCGCGAAGAGGAATGGAGTAAGCGCGCTTTCGCGCGGCCCAATCGGGCCAGTCGGCGCCATCGTGCGAGAAGCAAGATGTGGCCCGTTGCGCTCCCAATTGCGACAAATTCCCCCCCGAAATGCGACATGTCGCATTTGAAGGGGGAGAATGTCTGATTTGACCCTGTGGACCTCCGCAAACCTCGGCTCGGAGCACCGGTCGTCACGGGGCGTCGGCCGAGGTGGCGTCCGGGTAGGCCGACGGGCGGCAGCCGAACCGCTCTTCGAAGCGGGTGGCGAACGTCTCGGGCGTGCCGAAGCCGACCTCGTAGG
>CAYRPX010000283.1:0-4137 GCA_964426195.1 uncultured Salinivenus sp. | reverse complement strand
TCTCCTCGATATCTCCCTGGTAGGTTTGCTCCAGTTGCGTGCGCATTTCTTGCGGCACTGTCTTCCCCGGCTGGAACGTATTCACCAGCGTCAGCCCAATGACGAGCGCAAGGGTCGTGGTGAACACATAGATGCCGAGCGTTTTTCCCCCGATGCGGGATAGTTGCTCCAGGTCGCCCAGCGAAGCCACCCCTACGATCAGCGATGCGAGGATCAGCGGGACGGCAATGAGTTGAAGCAGGTTCAGAAAGATTGTCCCGAAGGGCGCCACCCAGTTACTCGTGAACTGACCCCATCCCGCCGACGCGGCGATGATCCCGTAGATGAGTCCCAGCACGAGGCCGATGATGATTTGCCAGTGGAGCTTCTTGTACCAGGGCATGAGCAGGTCTTGTTTGACGCAGAATACGAGTCAGGCGGTGCGAAATCGCACGCCTCGCCTAAACTAAAGGCTCTTGCCCTCCTCCACAACCCGATTTTGACGGAAGACCTCGACCGCTCTACAAGAACGATCGTCCCCTCTTGCCTCTCCCCCTCAAAACTATCCGACGAGAAGGAGTCCGCACACCGCAACGAGGGCGCCCACAGCCGTGCCGAGGAAATTGACAGTGTCGTTTCCAATTCCGGGGCACCCTCGCTCCGGGACACTATCCGAAGCGGGCGGATGCTCGATCCATTCGCCGGAGGCGGTTTGGTACTGAGCTTGAAGGAAGGCCCCCACCACGCTGTCGGCGAACATTCCCGCCAGTCCGGCTCCCCCGAGAAGCGCTGCATCTTGCCATAGGGCACCGCTTAGCGATCCCCGAATGAGCAGGGCAGCCCCCACGACGCTAGCGGCGCCAAGAACAGCCGCTCCACAGCCCACAAGGGAAACGGCTCCCGAGGTGCCCACCGGCACTCGATGTCCCGTTCGCAGCGACCACGGGGATGCGGGGGAGAGGGTCCCAAGTTCCGTGGCCCAGGTGTCGGCCGCCGCGGCGGCGAGGGCCCCGACGAACGCCGCGTAGCCCCACAGCGTAATTTTGGGCGTCCCGGGGGGACCCATCGCCACGAGCGCCAGCGCTGTCCACGCCACGCCGCCGTTCGCCAGAACTTGTGCCTGTGTCCGCCGCGACGACGCCTCACCACGAGAAACGGTCTCACGCCAGGGAATGAGACCCGTAAGCGCACTCGAAAGCCCAAAAAAGGTGATTCCCGGCACGATCCACGCCCATCCTCCCAATCCCACGAGCGTAGCCGCAAAGAGCCCGCCGGTCGCGGCCCCGCGCCCATCCAGCGTCTCCGTCTCGTAGGCCCCGCCTCCGAACGCCACCCCTGCACCGAGGGCCCCTCCAAGCTGCATCGCACTCAAACTCTGCATCTGGAGGGGCACCAGTACGAGCACGAGCGCGACGACGATAAAGAAATTGTCCCATCCGCACCGGCTAATCGCCTCCACGAGGGTTGCCACAAAGACCGCCCCACTCACGCCCATGACCACGCGTCCCGCCGGCCACTCCATCTGTAGTGCAAGCAGGAGGATCGTGAGGACCAGTGTGACGCCAGCAAAGGTGAGGCTTCCCGCAACGGTGCTCCCTGGAAATTCAGGAGAGGCCTCCGACGTGCGGTTTCCCATCCAGGACGCGGCGGGGTCGGCCAGGCCGAGGACGAGATATGCGAGTTGGAACGTGAGGATGCGGTCCGGACTCACGGCCCAGGTGGCTGCCAGGGCAACAAGAACCGAAAGGGGCAGGGTGACGGTCCCCCAGCTCTCAGGACGAGCCTCGTGGATACCCGCCCACCACCTTCGAGCACGGGCAACAGAGTTGATGAGCGTGAAGAGGAGGGCAAGCCCGGCGACCGGAAGCGGCCGTGTGAACAAAAGTGGGGTGGCGGCCACAAAGAGACTTACCCCTCCATGGACGAGGCCACGCGTGGTACGAGCCGCCATGCCTCGGGCCCGAAGTTCCTCTCCGAGTCCCACCAACGCCCCGAGTCCCACTACGGCTGCGAGGACAAGCAGTCCCTCCCCAGCGGACAAATGAAGGCTAGGCATAAGCTACGAGCCCACTTAGTTTCGGACGCGAGCCCCCGGCCCAAAATACCACTGCCCCGGCACGCGGACAAAGCGCAACCGGGGCAGGTGAAGCGCGGTTCTGAAGTTCTGCGAGTTAGCTTTCGGACTCAGACGCCTCAATCTGTTCGACGTCCTCCTCGCTCGGGGCACCATCGCCGGCGGTGACGTCGCCCGCGGGGGCTTCGCCGTCGCCGCCGATTGCAGCCTGCAGCTCTTCGAGTTCGGACTTCGAGCCCACCACGAGGTCGCGGTACTCGCGCTGTCCTGTGCCGGCCGGAATGGGGTGCCCGACGACGACGTTCTCCTTGAGCCCTTCTAACGGGTCCGTCCGTGCTCGGATGGCGGAGTTCGTGAGCACCTTCGTCGTCTCCTGGAACGAGGCCGCGGAAATCATCGAGTCCGTGGCGAGCGAGGCCTTCGTAATGCCGAGCAGTACCGGCTCACCCACAGCGGGCCGCGCCTCGCGCACCTCGATTTCCGGCTTGTCCTCGCGCTTCAGCTCAGAGTTGAGCTCACGCAGGCGCCGACGGTCAATCACTTCGCCAATCTCAACCTCCGCGTCGCTCGGATCGGTGACGACAAACTTGTCGTAGAGCTCGTCATTGACGTTTGCCATCTTCTGACGATCCACCTTCTCCCCTTCCAGGAAGTTGGTGTCGCCCGGCTCCGTGATCTCGACCCGCTTCATCATCTGCCGGATCACGACCTCAAAGTGCTTGTCGTCAATGTCGACCCCCTGGAGGCGGTAGACCTCCTGAACCTCGTTGAGCAGATGCTCCTGCACGGCCCGCGGACCCTTGATCGACAGGATATCGTGTGGGGCAATCTGCCCGTCCGAGAGGCGGTCGCCCGCCTCCACGTAGTCGCCCTCATGTACCAGCATGTGCTTCGAGAGGGACACCATGTAACTCTTCTCCATGTCCCCGTCGCGACTGGTGACAATAATCTCCTGCGAGCCCCGTTTCTGATCGCCGAAGCTCACGATGCCGTCAATCTCGCTGACGGCGGCCGGCTCGTCTGGCGTGCGGGCCTCGAAGAGCTCCTCGACTCGCGGTAGACCACCGGTAATGTCGCTGGTCTGGGCCGCCTGACGCGGAATTTTCGCGAGGGTCTGTCCGGCCTGAACCTTTTCCCCTTCATCGACCTGAACTCGGGCATCGACGGGCATGTTGTAATCCCGCTCTTCGCCGTCCTCAGTTTCGACGATGATGGTCGGCGTGAGGGTCCGCTCACGGCTCTCGACGATGACCTTCTCCATGTGACCGGTCTGCTCGTCGATTTCCTCGCGGTAGGTGGTATCTTCGATCACATCCTCGAAACGAATCGTACCGTTGGCCTCGGTAAGAATGAGGCTGTTGTACGGGTCCCAGCTGGCCATTACGTCGCCCTCGTCGACCTCTTGATCTTCTTCGACCAAGAGCTCGGCGCCGTAGGGCACGACGTAGCTGGTAAGCTCCCGACGATCCCCGTCCGTGTCCATAATCCGGATCTCGCCCTGTCGCGAGAGAACGATCTCCTTCGGACCGTCGGTATCCTCGTACGTCACCGTTCGGAGATTCTCAAACTCGAGGGTTCCGGCAAACTTCGCCTGAATGGTCGACTCGCCAACCTCACGCGTCGCGGTACCTCCAGTGTGGAAGGTTCGAAGCGTGAGCTGCGTGCCGGGCTCGCCAATCGACTGCGCAGCGACCACGCCGACCGATTCGCCCACCTCCACCGTGCGTCCGGTGGCCAGGTTCAGCCCATAACAGAGCGTGCACACGCCACGCTCAGCCTCACAGGTGAGCACCGATCGGATCTCGACCTCTTCGATGGAGGTCTGCGCGATATTGTCGGCAATCTCTTCGGTAATGAGCTCATTCGCCTCCACGAGGAGCTCATCGGTGTGCGGGTCGTAGACGTCGCGAACCGACACGCGGCCCGTAATTCGGTCCGAGAGCGGCGCCACGACTTCCTCGTTGTCCTTCAGCGCGCCGACGCTAATTCCGCGCAGTGTGCCACAGTCGTGCTCCGTCACCGTCACGCTCTGCGACACGTCCACGAGGCGACGCGTCAGGTAGCCCGCGTCGGCGGTCTTGAGC
>CAYRPX010000282.1:0-4163 GCA_964426195.1 uncultured Salinivenus sp. | reverse complement strand
GTGCTGCCCCTCACGCTGAGCGGCTCGAAGCTGTGGGGCCCGCTCGGATGGGTCCTCATCGGCGGCCTTCTCGTGTCGACCCTGCTGAGCCTCCTCGTCGTCCCGGTGCTCTACACGCTGCTGACTTCCGCGTCGTGAGCGCGGGTCTTCAGAAACCAACGTAATGACGTGTCGCCGACACGTCTCTCCCCGGCCCCTTCCACCGACAAACTCCCAATGTCCACGTGTTTCCCCGAGACGTTCGTCTCCCAACGATCCACCGACAACCCATCCCTCTCCGTCGAAGAACGAGCTGACCGCCACGTCCGCCGCCTCCAGGGCTTCTACATCCACCTCGCCGCGTACGTCGGTGTAAACGCCCTGCTGGTCGGCATCAACCTGCTCACGTCCCCCGGCGTCTTCTGGGCCGTTTGGCCGATCCTGGGCTGGGGCATCAAGCTCGGCGCCCACGCCGTAGCGGTGTTTGGAGGGCCAGGCGTTGCGGAATGGAAAGACCGGGTGCGCCGCGACTACATTCGACGGCACACCGATCGTCCCGCGACGGAGCTCAGGAAGACGGCGGATGATCTGTCCGGCGACTCCGACGAATTGCGCCAGCGCATCGAGCACCTGGAGGCCATCGTCACGAGTGCCGACTGGGACCTGTTGGCCGACCTCGACGCCTCCAGCGACCCGGAGCAGCGCGCGGCGGCGCTCGCCGACGAGACCGTCTCGGCCTGACGAATCAGCATCGGACGCCCTGAGCGACCCGCCGCACCGACGGGAAACCGGTCGGGAACCGAACGCAGCGTCCCAGGTCTTTACCGATCCGCGAAGAAAATTCCGAAGACTGCGCTGACGAGTGACGTGCGGACCTCACCGTCGGGATCCTGTCGGTGCGGGCGTCTGGGCGTTTGAGCGTGCCGGACGCGAGACGCCAGTACGCCCACACGCAAACACGCCCACACTCCCATACTCACTCCCCGTCCCTCTCATGTCCCCTCGTTTTCTCCTTCGACTGGAGGGCCTCTGCGTCCTCCTCGCCGCCACGGCGCTCTACGCGACCCTGGGTGTCTCCTGGGTGCTGTTCGCAGCGGCCCTGCTGGCGCCGGACCTCTTCATGGCCGGGTACCTCGCCGGCCCCCGCGTCGGCGCCCGCCTCTACAATGCCGGGCACACCTACGGCGTCCCAATCGGGCTGGGCGCGCTCAGCTACATTCTGGCCGCGCCGCTCGGCGGGGCCCTGGCGCTCATCTGGACCGCCCACATCGGCATGGACCGGGCCCTCGGCTACGGCCTGAAACGACAAAGCGGCTTCCGCGACACGCACCTGACTCCAGTCGAAGCAAGCTCCCGGCCCTCCCCGTCTCCGGGACCCACCTCCGCACGGGCCTCCTCGGCAGGTGCGTAGCGCCCGAATGGCCTGAGCAGTTCCGGGATGGCACGACCCGTCAACGCCGGGTCGGCGCTCATCCGCCCAGATTTCTGAGGAGACCAACGCCTGTCAGCACCACCGACACGACCAGGCACAGGCCGCCGAAGTACAGGCGCCAGCGAAAGACCGGGAAGAAGGCGAGGCTGAAGAAGCCGCCCGACTCCGCGACGGCGGCCACCGGGACGCTGATGCGGGCAGCGGAGGACAGCCGGGCGCCGCCCACCAGCGCCTCAATCACGAGGGAAAAGAAGACCCAGACCCCGGCGTGGGCGTGGCCCGAGCGCCATGAGGACAACTGGGTTTCATCCAATTTGGCACTGCCCGGAGCGAGCCCGGCGGTGCCCTGTGCGACGCACACGGCCTCGAAGATGGTGAACCCATCCGGTCCGAGCCCTATCCCCTCACGACGGCTGATAGCACCTCCGTTGGCCCGGGTATCGAGGTTGTGCTCCAGACCCCCGACACGGTCGCTCTCGGCGATTCCTTCCGGATTCAGAGCCGCACCGCAAACCACACCGGTCGTCTCGGGGAGCGCTTGCATGTATCGCTTCGGCGTGTACGAGGGGGACGAGGCGGTTCCGGTGAAAGGATCGATGCGACTCTGCGCAACCGTTGAGCCAGGAGAGAGCACGGGGAGCCATGACCAGCGGGCGGTTCGCTCCTCAGAAAAGGAGCCTCCAATCGCGCCCGGCTCCTACACGACCCGCCTGCGGCTGAACTGGCGGATCGACGACACTGCAGTAAAGGACACGCTCGAAACCACGATCGTTTTCTGAGAGAAGTGACCGGAGGAGTGCACGTTTAGCCATTCGTTCCAAGACGGGGAGCACTTCGCTGTCTCTCGCACTGGACGCGTACTTCCGGCCAAATATCTCCCGCATCGGTAAGAACAGATTCGTGCTCATGGGTCGTGCTCTCCCTAGCTCCACGAATGGGGAGCGGGAACGGCCGCCGAACTTTTTGGAAAAAAGCCAACCGGTAGAGGAGCGCGGCGGGATCGGGACCGGCGTCGACATCCGGGTCTTCCAGCCGGACGACCCAGCGAAGAAGGTGCGCGCGGCGAGCGTGCATCTGGGCGTGCAGCACCTGTTGGGCCAGGAGGCGGAGTACCTGTCCGAGGGAGAGCTGATCGACGAGAACGACAACGGCCGGCTCGACCGGAACGAGTTGGACATTCGCCGGCCCAGATGGTGTGGGCGTCGCCGTGCGGACGCTTGTCGAGGACGAGGCAGTCGATTCCGCGTTGAGCAAGCTCAATACTGGTGCGAAGGCCCGCCCCGCCGGTCCCAATGATGAGGACGCTCGTGGAAACTGAGTCGGGAGTCGTAGGGATGCTCACAGATGTGGGACTGAAGGATGCAACAGACGGGGAGTGATCGCTGAGCTCGTCCATATAGCCCAGCGGGTGCGGCGCGGGTTTCCACGCGCTGTGCAGCAGAAAGGGGGTTCTCGCTTTCGTCGGTCCACAGGGGAGAATCGGAGGAACGTAACACCTATGCGTATTCTGTCTACCGATCTTCTGGAAGAGGCGGGAGTTGGGAGGGCAACACCCGGAAAATGCGAATGGTGGAATGGGGGGCTCCCCACTGAGGCTCGTGTCGATGCGTACTGATATGACGACCGGCGGCGCTCTGGACTGTTGTTTTCGAAATGCCCGTCGACCTGACGAAGTGACGACTCCGCCCTCTCATGAACCGCGTGCACCTTCAGCCCGTTTTTGGGCTGGACTCCAGTATTTCCCGCCGCGCTCTTTTCCAACAACCATCTTCCTCAATGCAGCACTTCTCTGGAATGGCTCGCCGTCTCTCTTGTCTCCTTGGCACGCTTTGCCTGGCAGTCGCTCTTCCCTTGATGGGGGCAGCGCAGGAGAACCCCGTCACTGTCGACACGCTCCCGCCGGGCGAAGTGCTCCCCCAGTCGGCCGTTCCCAGCGAGGTGGACACCACCGACAAGGACGCCCCCTACGTCGCAACCGACCAGGGCATCGTGCGCCGGATGTTGGAGGTCGCCGGCGTGTCGGAGGACGACGTGGTGTACGACCTCGGAAGCGGGGACGGACGCATTCCGCTGACGGCCGCGACCGAGTATGGCGCCCGGGGCGTCGGCATTGAGATCGATCCCGACCTGATCGCCAAGTCCCGTGCAAGGGCCAAAGCCGCGGGGGTGACCGACCGGGTCGAGTTTCGCCAGCAAGATTTGTTCAAGACCGATGTCAGTGACGCGACGGTGGTGGCCCTGTACTTGTGGCCGGAGATCAACGTGAAGCTGCGTCCGAAGCTACTTCGCCAACTGGACCCGGGCGACCGGATCGTGTCGCACGACTTCCGGATGGGAGACTGGGAACCAGACCGGGTGGTGGATGCCGGGCAAGACAAGACGGGCACGGCCACCATCTACCTCTGGGTTGTCCCCGAAGAGGTGCCAGACGAGCTGATGGAGACCCCCGCGAACCCCGGAGACGAAAGCTAGAACGGTCGGGCGATGGGCTCGGTGACGCCTCGCTGCCACACTCAGGAGCCCCGAGCGGTCGAGTCGCCTTCGTCCCGGGCGATGGTCGCGTACTCCTGCCCGAACATTTCCCACACCGTTAGGAACAGCGCCCCGATGATGGGCCCGATGACGACGCCGGACAGCTGGAAGAGGGCAATCCCTCCGAGCGTAGTGATCAGCACGAGGTAGTCCGGCATTTGCGTATCCCGGCCCACCAGAATCGGGCGCAGGACGTTGTCGGCGAGGCCGATGATGAGGG
>CAYRPX010000281.1:0-4166 GCA_964426195.1 uncultured Salinivenus sp. | reverse complement strand
AGACTACTTGGTCGCTACCGCTCCCAGCGCTGCGACTTCGTGGATCTCGCGCAAAACGCCTCGAAGTCACCTCCTCGTACCTTGAGAGGCGACCGTGGCTCAACCACTGTTTTCTCCTCAATCAGATACGCGTTGATGGCTTCCCCCGTCTCGGCCGTCGGGTAGACCGGGCAGGGGACTCCGTCCTTGAGCCCCCTGGTCGGGGCAAGCGTGTGTGAGGACAATCGCGTCTGGCCCAGTCACCTTCACCTCTCCCCGCCAGTCGGCTCCGCAGTCCACCATCACGCGCTCCCCATAATACTCGACCAGGATGGCACTGTGCCTGCGGTGCACCTCGCTTCGGACATCAATGTTGCCTCGAGGTCCCAGAAAGGGCAGCTTCATACCGAATGCTGGACAGACAACAGAGAGAACGGGGTCACGCCCGAATCCGCCAGGGGAACGGGATCGCCCCGCTAATCCTCAAGCCGATAAATTGTCTCGAAGCTATCAAAGAGGTCGAGGTAGTTCTCCAGCATGTGCGGCAGCAAGAATCGCTCACGAACCGTGGCCCGGGCCCGTTCCCCGAGGCGCTCCCGAAGCTCCGGCGTCTCCAAGAGCTGCACAATCCGTTCGGCCGCCTCGTCCACGGAGTCCACAAGGAAGCCGTTCTCTCCATCCTCAATCTGGTGACGAATGCCGCCCACGTTTCCCCCAATGACGGGTGTCCCCTTCCACATGGCCTCGGTCACGGTAAGCCCAAAGCCCTCCCGAATCGACTTCTGCAAGACGACGGCCGCTCGTCGCTGGAGGGCGTTGACCAGGGCCGTGTCTTCCTTGCTCAAAATGATGATCCGCTCTTCCTCCTCCTCGAGCAGCGATTCGTAGACCTCCTTCCCTTCAGGGTCGTCGGTGGCCACGTTCCCGAGCAACACGAGGGTCGCGTCGATCTCGCGCCGGGCCTTCTTGAACGCCTCGATCACCCCCTCCGGGTCTTTCCACCGATCGAATCGCGAGATTTGCACAACGAGCGGCAGGTCCCGTGGAATGTCGTAGTGTGCGAGCCGCTCGTCGATTTCCGCCTGGCTCAGCTCCTTGTTCTTAATGGTGAAGGGATCGATGGCGGGCGTAACGGTGCGCTGCGGCGTGTCGAGGGATTGCTTGTACGCGTCCAGGCTCACGACGACGCCGTCGTACCGCTCGATGAACGACTGCAGATACCGCCACAGCTCGGGGTCCGGGCTCGTCAGGTCCACGTGGCACTGCCAGATCCAGGGGCCATTTCGGTGATAGTGCTGAACGAGAGGGAGGGGCTGGGGATCGTGGACGACCACCATGTTGTGGCGATCCAAATGGTTGCGGGTGGCGTTCTTGTAGACGATGTTTTCGTAATGCTCCTTTTTCAGTTCGGTCAGGTTGATCGTGCCGCCCTGCAGGGCATTGTGCATCTTCTTGGTGATACTAAAGAAGTCGGGCGCACCCTGGATGACCCGCCAGCCCGTGGTGATCCCCACGTTGTTCATCAGCAGCGTGAGGTCATCGAGCAGCTCGGCCACCCCGCCGCCGTAAAACGTGGAGTTAACGTGCGCCACGTGCAGGTGCTGGAGAGACTCGGCTTTTTCGTAGATGCGGTCGATGTCGGACGAGTCCAGTAGTGACTCGTAGTCCTCAAGCTGCACGGTGCGGCGGGTCTCGCGCTGATGGAGGTCCGATTCGGTAGACATGGGAATGGAAACGGGTTGTGGAAAGCGATACCGGAAGCGAGTGTCCCCCCAATGTTGCGTATTGCGTGTTGCGTATCTTTTGTCTAGCCATACGCACTACGCAATACGAAATACGGCCCCCTCCCCTACGCCGCGCGTCCCCGCACGGCCTCCCAACCGAGGTATGCCTGTCCTACGATCAGAGGGACGAGGCTCGCTCCCCCGATGAGGAGCCACCCATCGACGCCAGGGGGAACCACCGCGAGAATGCCGGCCAGCGGTGGCCAGTAGATGGCCAACAGGAGAAGGCCAAGGCACAGAGCGAGTGCGCCCCACACGTACGGAGTTCGGGAAATCTCGTTGTCGAACAGGCCGCTCTCGGGGCGGCGCATGTTGAACACGTGGAGCAGTCGGCTGATGGAGAGAGTCAGAAACGATACGCTCACGGCACGGGGCACCTCCATGCCCAATCCATAAAGGCCGAAGAGGAAGGCCCCGAGAAGGGTCCCCGCAATGACCACCCCGTATCCGCCGATGAGTCCCCAGTGGTACGGCGTCACCACCGACTCCTCCGGATCTCGAGGCGGCCGGTCCATCGCCCCCTCCGTGCCCCGCCCCACCCCGAGCGCCAGGGCCGGAAAGACATCGTTGAGCACGTTCAGGTACAGAATCTGTAGGGGGAGCAGGGGAAGCGGAAGCCCAACCGTCGCCGCGGCCCCGACGCCCAAAATCTCCCCGACGTTGCCAGAGAGCAGATAGACGACAAACTTGCGGATGTTGTCGAAAATGATTCGGCCTTGATGCACCGCGGCGACGATGGACGAGAACGCATCGTCCCGGAGCACCATGTCGGCCGCCTCCCGCGCCACGTCCGTACCACGCTGCCCCATGGCGACGCCGATGTCTGCACTGCGCAGGGCGGGACCGTCGTTCACCCCGTCGCCCGTCATGGCCACGACCTGGCCCGACGCCTGGTAGAGGTCGACCAGGTCAAGCTTCTGCTTGGGGGTGACGCGAGCAAAGACCGACGCCTCCATCAGGCGCTCCTGCGCCCCCCCGTCCAGGTCCTCAATTGAGGGAAAGTCTCCCCCCTGGACCACTGCATGGTCGTCCATCTGTAGCCCCACGGCCCGGGCGATGGCCCGGGCCGTCTCCGGATGATCGCCCGTCACCATCACCACGCGGATCCCCGCTTCCTGGCACCGCTCGATCACTGGTCGCACGTCGCTGCGGGGCGGATCCTGGAGGGCGACGAGGCCGAGCAATTTGAGCTTCTCGTACGGCGGAGTGTCCTCACTATTTACAGTTTTGCGGGCAAGGGCGAGAACGCGGAGTCCTTCGGCGGCGAGGTCGCGGCTCCGCTCGATCCATCGTTCACGAGCCTGTGGGGAGAGCTCCCCCAAGCCGTCGGGCCGGGCCACCTGGGTACACGCGTCGAGAACGGCCTCGGGAGCCCCCTTGACGGCCACGAGCAGTTCGTCGTCGGTCTGGTGGTAGGTTGCCATCATTTTGCTCTCCCGGTCGAAGGAGACCTCCCGGACGAGAGGCCGGTCCTCCAGAAGAGCGGGCCGGGCGCGCCCCGTTTCGGCCCCCATTCGCAGAAGTGCAAGCTCCAAGGGATCACCCGTGCTTTCTTCGGGGGCGGCCTCGTCGTACGTCGCCCCGTTACACAGCACACCGACCTCGAGGGCCTCCCAAAATCGTTCGGAGGCAGATGAGAACTCAGGACCCTCCTCGTTGAGTTCAATCGTCTCGTCGACGAGCACCATGCGCCGGGCCGTCATCCGATTTTCGGTGAGCGTGCCGGTCTTGTCGGTACAGATGAGGGTGGTCGCCCCGAGCGTCTCGACGGCCGAGAGGCGGCGCAAATAGGCGTTTCGCTGGAGCATCACCCACATCCCGTGGGCCAGCGCGACGGTGGCCACGATGGGAAGCCCCTCGGGGATGGCCGCCACGGCCAGGGCGATGCCCGTCTCAATCATCAGAAAAAGGTCCCGACCGGCCAGCAACCCGGCAACGGCGACGGCCGTAGCGATGCCGACAGTGAGCCAGACCAGCCGCCGTCCCAACCGATCCAGCTTCTGCTCCAGGGGCGTATCGCCCCCCTCGGCAGTCTCCACCATTTCAGAGATGGCCCCGAGCTCGGTGTCCATGCCCGTCGACACCACGAGGCCCGTTCCCTGTCCCTCAGCCACAGCCGTCCCTTTGTAGGCCATGCAGGAGCGCTCGGCAAGCGGGGCATCGGCGGCCACGGGATCCACGTCCTTGGCGACGGGCACCGACTCGCCCGTGAGGGCCGATTCATCGACTTCAAGGCGATCAACGTCAATGAGACGGAGATCAGCGGGGATGATATTCCCCTCCTCAAGCTGAATGATGTCCCCCGGGACGATCTCTTCGGCGGGAATGGCTTCCTCCGTGCCGCCTCGTTGCACCCGGGCCGTCACGCTCCCGATCTTCTGCAGCGCCTCCATCGACCGCACG
>CAYRPX010000280.1:2869-4182 GCA_964426195.1 uncultured Salinivenus sp. | reverse complement strand
GGCAATAGATGGCGCACTCGGCCGTCACGCAGAAGGCCACCCGGTCGTCGTAGTTATGGATGAGATTTTTGACCGGCGAGTGCTCGGTTTCGTCCAGCGGATCGATCTCGTCCACAATGTCGGGGCCAAACTCATTCGTCGTCGGGATCACCTGTCGACGCACTGGGCACGAGGGATCCGTTGGGTCCATCAGGTTCGCGTAATACGGCGTCACGTTCCATCGAAACGCGTCTCCCGTTCGCTCGATCGCAGCCAGTTCGTCGGGGATTGGGTCGATCCAGTCGCGAAGAGCCTCGGCGCTGTGAATGCGGTTTTGCATCTGCCAGCGCCAGTTCGTCCACTCGGGATGCTCCGGACCTGGACGCGCGTCGGTTTGTGCCATCGGGGGAGGGAGGAGAGTGAGATCAGTCATTGCACGTCCCATTACACGCGACGCGCCAACCGAACGTTGCGGCGGGATCTGCCCTTCCCCAGCGCCCAATCCAAAAACCCAACGCAAAACGCCCAACCCTCAACGCACGAATGTGCCGCCTCTATGCCCTGCAGGCCACCCACCCCACCCGTGCCGAGTGCGAGTTGCTCGATGCCCAGAACGCGCTCATCGATCAGAGCCGCCGCGACGCCCGCGGCCTGTCGAACCCGCACGGATGGGGAATGGCGAGTCTCGACAATGGCCGTGCCCGTTGCTTTCGGCAGGTCGAGCCTGCGTCGAGTAGCAAAACGTACCGCGAGGCTGCCCTTCGTCTGGAGGGAGACACCCTCCTGGCCCACGTCCGTCGCGCCACCGTCGGCAATCCGGTCCACGAAAACACGCATCCTTTTCGCCACGAGGACGCGTTTCTGATTCACAACGGCCACGTGCCCGCATTCGACGCAGTGGGGCCTCGGCTTCTCGACCGGCTTTCGGACGAGCGGCGCCGGAGCATCCAGGGGACCACCGACAGTGAGCACATCTTTGCGTTGCTCCTGCAACTCCGTGCCGAGTTGCCCGACATTCCGCTCCACGAAGTGACGCGGCAGGCCGTTCAGTGCCTCCGGACGTGGTGCGAGGAGGTCCCGGCCGACGTGCACACCGACGTGTCCACTGTGCCGTTCGACGACCCCGACACTGTGGACTACGAGACCCTCCACCGTACGCTCGCCCTCAACCTGCTGTGGACGGACGGCACCTGGATCGGGGGCGCCCGCCTGAACCGGTCACTGTGGGCGCTGCGTCGCACTGCCACCTACACGTGTCCGGTTTGCGGCCAGGACCACACTGACGCCCCGGAAGACGTGCCGTACCGGGCCACGGTGCTCGCCTCCGAGCGCAT
>CAYRPX010000280.1:0-2769 GCA_964426195.1 uncultured Salinivenus sp. | reverse complement strand
GTAGGAAGCGGGTTGATCTCGAGAAACCAGGGCTGCCCCTCGTCGTCGATCCGGAAGTCGGCCCGCGCAAAGTCGTGGCAGTCGAGCGTTTTGAACGCGCGCAGGGTGAACGTTTGGAGGCGGTCTTCGAGCTCCGGGGTGAGGGTGCCACGCAACTCGTAGTCCCAGTCCTGTCCGGCGGTCGGAGCGCCTCGGTGCTCCAGGGCGTGCAGACCAAGGTCCGTCGTGGGCTCCACCCCGCGCTGCAGGGCAGGCAAGGCCTCGGGCGGATCGTGCCCCACCACGGCTACGGTGAATTCCCCACCGCCTGACACGAATCCTTCGACGATCGCGTCCTGCTCGTAGGTCGTGGTGATTCGTTGCACCTCGCGGCGTAGGGCGGCCACGGTCTCGACGCGGCTCTGGGGGGTGATCCCCTTCGACGTGCCCTCGGACCGCGGCTTTACGAACAAAGGAAACGAGTCGGGAAGGTTGTTTGGCGTCACGTCCACAGGGTCGCCGTACACGCGATGCGGAGGAGTGGGCACGCCGGCGGCCGCGACGAGGTCTTTGGTCCAGGCCTTGTCCAGCGTCACAGAAAGCGTGAGGGCGTCGGAGCCGAGGCATGGAATGTCGGCCATCTCCAACAGGATGGGCGCATAGGCCTCGCGGTTGCGGCTACGGGCGCCTTCAGCGATGTTGAGGGCGGCGTCAAGATCGAGCCCGGCGTCGAGCTGTTCGCGAAGATCGAAGGCCGTTCCCACACGAACCGGCGTGTGGCCGAGGTGCTCCACGGCCGCGACCAAGGTGTCGACCGTCTCGTCCGGCTCGTACTCCGCGTCGGCATCCGGCGGCGCGTCGTCCGTCCAAGGGTACGCGTCGAAGGTGTCGTAGATGAGTCCGATGCGCATAAGGGACTGCACGTGCTGCGTATTGCGTATTCCGTGGACCCCGCACTGTACGCACTACAAAATACGAAATAAACCGCCCCAACAAATACACCGTCGCGGCGTTCACTTTGCATCCACAATCTTCGAGACGCACCTCTTAAATCAATGACCCAGAAGGCACTCATTGTTCGTACGGGGCCCGACGGCCACGAGGGGCTTACGAAATTGAATGTCCACCTTGAAAAAGGATGGCGGGTGGCTACGGTGAGTCCGATGGGCGGTGCGGGGACGGCGGAGAACGCCCCGTGCCACGCGGCTCTCGTGGTGCTCAAACGGCGCGACGAAGAGGGGGCCACTGTGGCCGTCGAAGCAGTGGAACGGGCCGAGCGGGAGGCCACGTCGGTCATCGAAGAAGTTATGCGGGACATGGGCAAAGTCATCGAGGGCAACGGCGCCGGCCCGCCCGATGAGCCGCTTCCGTAGTATCGACCGGTTCGCGCGCATGGTCGGTCCCCAGCCCGAAAGGCCTCCTCGGCGGAAGTTGGCGTCCGTGGCTGACGATGCCTTAATTGGGGGCTGGAATTTGACGCAAAAAATCCCATTGCCCTCGCATGTCCGACGCCGCCGAGTCTGAATCTTCGATGCCCGACGTCCACGACTCGGGATCTGTCGCTGCGTCGTCGCCCGACTCCTCCGGCGGCCAGGCCTTTTGGGGGCGGCGTTGGGGCATCGCGGCCCTGGTGCTGGGCGGACTTGGTGTGGCCGTGTATTTTGCCGGGGACATTCCCAAGACGGAGGAGCATTACGGGTTTTGGTCGGTCCTTCCACCTCTGATTGCCATCGTTCTGGCGTTCTGGCTGCAGGAAGTGGTGAGCGCCCTCTTCATCGGCATCGCAGCCGGGGGGCTCATCTCGGGGCAGGTTAACATCATCGACGCTTTTCTTCTCCCGGCCATTGGTACGGAGGACTTTGCGCTCATCCTTCTGGTGTACCTTTGGGCGCTGGGCGGGCTCATTGGGTTGTGGACGCGGACTGGGGGTGCCCTCCGGTTTGCCAAGTGGGCGGGGGAAAAGATGGTGACCGGGCCCAAGACCGCCAAATTCTTCACCTGGATCATGGGGCTCGTCTTTCACCAGGGGGGCACCATTTCCACGGTGTTAACCGGAGCTACGGCGCGCCCCATCGGCGACCAGCATGACGTGTCGCACGAGGAGCTTTCCTATGTCGTCGACTCGACGGCTTCCCCTGCCGCCACCATCATCCCATTCAACGTGTGGCCGATCTACGTGGGGGGACTCGTGGCGGGAACGATTCCGCTCTTCGAGACCTCGCAGGACGGCATTGCGTTTTTCTTCTCGTCGATCTGGGCCAACTTTTACGCCATCTTCGCCGTGGCAATGACACTTTTATTTGCGTGGGAGAAGCTGCCGTGGATCCCCAGCAAAAAGATGCGTGATGCCACCGAGCGGGCCCGCACGACCGGAAAGCTCGACCGGGAGGACGCCACGCCCCTCACCGCGCGCGAACTCACGGAAATGGACGTGCCAGACGATTACGGTCCTAGCCTCGTCGACTTCATCGGGCCCATCGGAACGCTTCTGGCCGTGGCCATTCTGCCGTACCTCTATACGTACTTCTACCTCGGCAACACGGAAGATCCGACGTTGCTCATCGCCGAGGCCTTTGTCCTGGCGGTTCTGGTTGGCATGGGCATCGCGCTATTCAAAGGCATGGACTTCGAGACAGCGATCGACGGATTCGTCGATGGTTGCAAGGGCGTGACCATCGGCGCCATCATTCTCGCGCTCGCCGTGTCACTGAAGGAGGTGGCCGACGCCGTGGGCACCGCCGAGTACGTGGTGGCGACCGTCGGCGAGTCCCTCTCGCCGACCATCCTGCC
>CAYRPX010000279.1:0-4194 GCA_964426195.1 uncultured Salinivenus sp. | reverse complement strand
GAAGTCCTGCAATGCATGTGTGGGGTGTAGGTTCACCACAGACTTAATATGAGCCGACATATTCAATATTGGCGATCTTATTTTCAAGTCACACGCTCCGTTGGAACGCCACCTCTCCTCGTCATGCCCGGATCTAGCGACCAGTCGCCCAAGCTCCTCGACCAGGTGCGACAGACCTGCCAGCGCCGCCAGTACAGCTACCATACAGAAAAAGCGTACGTGCGCTGGGCCGAACGCTTCGTTCGCTTCCACGACACCACCCATCCTCGCCACCTCGACGAGGACGACATCCGGGCCTTCCTGAATCACCTGGCGTCGACGCGCAACGTGGCGGCCTCCACCCAGAACCAGGCCCTCAATGCCCTGATCTTCCTCTACGAACAGGTGTTGGGCGTGGAGCTCGACGACATTGGGCCGCTCGACCGCGCCGACCGGCCCAAACGACTTCCCACGGTGCTCTCCCGCAAGGAGGTGCGGCGCCTGTTCGACGCCATGTCGGCAGGCCCGAATCGTCTGGTCGCCCACCTCCTCTACGGCAGCGGGCTGCGGCTGTCGGAGGCCCTCCGCCTCCGAGTCAAAGAGCTCGACTTCGACACGGGCCGCCTCCACGTGCGGGACGGCAAGGGCGGCACGGACCGGACGACGGTGCTGCCCGAACGCCTCCACGGCCCGCTCCGTCGGCATCTAAAGAAGGTGAAGGCCCAGCACGAGGTGGACTGTGCCGAAGGGGTGGGCGGCGTGTACCTGCCCGACGCCCTCGCGGAAAAGTATCCCAATGCCGCGACCGAGTGGCGGTGGCAGTACGTGTTTCCCTCCACGCAGCTCTCGGAGGACCCGCGAAGCGGAGCCGTGCGCCGCCATCACCGCTCCGACTCGGCCGTGCAGCGGGCCGTCAAAAAGGCCGCCGACACGGCGGAGATCGAGAAGCATGCGACCTGTCATACGTTGCGTCACTCCTTCGCCACGCACCTGCTGCAGGACGGCACCGACGTGCGCACCATCCAGAAGCTGCTGGGGCACCAGGAGCTGCGGACCACCATGCAGTACGTCCACGTCCTGGAACAGAGCGGCGACGGCGTAACGAGCCCGCTCGACACCCTGGATGAGGAATAGGACGAAAGCCCCCCAGCTCCTCGTCACTCACCCCTCCCTCGTCCCCGACTCGTGCAGCGCGTCTCCGCGGTCCTCCAGCCACTGCAGCAGGGCGGGCAGAAAGACCACTGCTGCGAGCAACGTGGTCCCCAGACCCAGCACCGCCAGCGTTCCCATCGAGTTGAGGCCGGGGTGGAAGCTCAGGAGCAGCCCCCCAAACCCCACCATCGTCGTGAGCGTCCCCATCGTCACGTGCTCGCCGGTCGACCGCAGCACCGTCCAGAGCGACCCGGGGCCTTCCTCCCGGTACCGGTGCGCCATGTGCACCCCGGCATCGTTGCCAATGCCGAGGATGGCCGGGAAGACCACCATGTTGTAGAAGTTGATCATGAGGCCGAACACCTCCATCGCCAGCAGCATCCATAGGAGCCCCACCACCAGGGGCACGAGGGCCAGCGCGGCCCAGCTAACCGACCGAAAGTTAAGCAGCATGAGCAGGACGACGATGACAAACGTGCCTCCAATCATCCACGGGGCCTCTTGCTGCAACAGCAGCAACATGTCCGCCGCCACGAGCGACGTGGAGCCCGCGTGGTAAGTCTCGCCGCGGTCGGTCGTAATGCTCCCCACGTCCTCGGCAAACGCGATCGACTTGCGCCCGTCGGAGAGGCCCACGGACGGATAGATCATGACGAACCGACCGAGCTCGCCCTCCTTCGTCGTGAACTGCTTTCGGAGCGACTCCGGCACCTGCTCGAGCGAAATGGGCTTCCGGGTCTGGGCAGCCCGGCGGAGCCGTTCGAGGGGGGCGGAGGTTTCGTCTTTCAGGTACCGGTTTTCGGTGGCCGTCGCACGGATCTCGGCGATGCGCCGAAGCTTTTCCGCCCGCCCGCTGTCGCTCAGCGGAAACCGCTCCTGCAGACTCTCCACCGCCAGAATTGTGGGGGATGTCGTGTCGGCGCGCATCTTCTCGCGAACGGCCTCCGCGATCCGCGGCACGGCCTCCTGACTGTCGGCCACGATGTAGGCCGGGTTGCGGCGCCCGTCGCCCCCCGTGCTTACGCGGTTCACGTACTGGTCGCGCCGCTCGTACTCGGTATACTCGGGCTCCAGCTCTCCGAAGTCGTACTGAAACTCGACGCGCGGAATCAGCACGATGGAGACGATCACGGCCACAAGGCCCCCGATCACGATGGGGCGGCCGACCGGATACCGCCGCTGGGTCGTGCCCTCGACGGCCTCCATGCCCGTCGGCACCTGCAGGTTGAGGAGTCCGGTCCGCTCCAGCAGCGCAAGCAGGGCCGGCATCACGACCGTCATGGCGACGAGGGCGAACAGGACGCCCGTGCCCGCAATGGCCCCGAACTCGCTAAAGCCCTTGAAGTCGGCCACGGTGAGGACGTACAGGGCGCCCGCCGTCGTAAGGGCCCCTGCGGCGATGGCCTGCCCGGTGCTCGTAAAGGTGCCCTCGGCGGCCTTGGAGATGGAGTATCCATCGGCCCGCTCCTCGGAATACCGGGCGTAGAAGTGAATGCCGAAGTCGATGCCCAGCCCGAAGAGGACGAGTCCGAGGGTCGAGGTCATCAGGTTCAGCCGACCGAACAGCAGATACGCCACGCCCCCCGTCCACGCCAGGCTCATGAAGAGCGGCACCCCAATCACGAGGCCCATCACTGGGGCACGCCCCAGTTCCCGCAACAGAACGCGCCAATCCAGGCGCCGTCCCGCCCGTACCCGATAGGCCTTGTACAGGAAGTACAGAATGACCACCAGCAGGACCGTGCCGACCCCCGCCCCGAACGAGTTCGCCACGTCGTTCCAGATGGTCCTCACCTCCGCAAGCTGCCGGTAGAGCCGCCCGGCGAGCACTACCTGCATCTCTGGGTGGTACGACTCCGGCTCCATCCGATCAACCAGCTCGCGAAAATCGGAATACAGGTTTTCAATGTACCCAATGTCCGTGTTCGATCCCGACGGATAAAAGCGCAGCACCATGGTGGTGCTGTCGTCGGAGATCGGGTACCGCTTACCGATGAGCCGGTCGTACACGCCCTCCAGCTCCTCGCCGGACTCCGCCGTCTCAGTGGTGTCTTCCTCTTCCTCCTCGAGTTCGAAGTAGAACGGATTGGCTTCCTGGCGCGCCTGCTTCGCCTCCTCGATTTGATTTCGAAGGAAGTCCTCGACCTGGCGAAGCTCCTGATTGGACGCGAAGTAGAGCGCATTGTCCTTGAGGAACTCGACCTCTCGCTTGTAGTCGACCCGCGTCAGGTACGTCTCGCTCGTGTCCCGCTCCCGCTTCAGGGACAGCGCCTTGGGAATGAGGTCTTCCGCAAACTGCTTGTTGGCCTCGAACGACGGGCTGACGATGGCCACCGCCATGTCACGCTCGCCCCCGACGGTGCGTTGCAACTTCCTCAATGCCTGCACGCTTTCATAGTCTTCGGGAACGAGGTTCGAGATGTCGGTGTCGATCGACAGATGCGTCGATAGATGTCCCCCTACTCCCGTCAGCAAGACGGCGGCGACGAGAATCCAGACGGCATGTTGAACAACGCCGCGAATGAACGGGCGCAGGGCCTCGAAAAGACGATCCATTTCGTGCGTCGAACGCTGTAGGAAAAAGGTTCTGGGGATTCTTGTGCCGTCTCCGAAAAGTCACAACACAGAACCGTCGGAGAATGTACCGATTCCGAGTCCGGAGGGTGAGGTAGGAACGAATGGCTGGTCCCCTCCCCCTTTGTCCACGGGCTCGGACACAATGCAAAGTGAAGTCTATTGGTCTGCGGGGGGCTTCCCGCCAACTATACTCCGTAGGGGTACGCCTCACGTCTCCCTTTGCCAGTCTCGGGGTCGTACCGTAGGACCCTCGATTGAGTGCGAACCGTTCGCAATTAGACCTTCAGCACCGGCCCCTCAGCACCAATCTCGACGGACGGTAGGTTTTCCCGTCATTTCTTCCTACCTTTTCGGCTAGCTCCGTTCCATATTTGAGACGCCTGCATCCGCAACGACCCGTTGCCCATGACTAACACATATGAATCGATCGAAATTGGTGACTCCCACGAATGGACGCGGGTGGTCACGGCGGAGGACGTGAAGATG
>CAYRPX010000278.1:0-4199 GCA_964426195.1 uncultured Salinivenus sp. | reverse complement strand
AAGGATTGGAAGACGAATCCAATGTTCTCCCGCCGGAAGAGCGTGCGCTCGGTTTTGGAGAGGCCTGTCAGATCGGTCCCACCGATGCGGACGTGGCCGGAGGTCGGCACGTCGATTCCACTGATGAGGTTGAGAAGGGTGCTCTTCCCCGCCCCGCTGCGTCCCATGAGTACCGAAAAGGCGTCCCGTTCGAGCTGCAGCGATACGTCCTGGAGCACGGCACGGTCTTGCTCGCCCTCACGGTACGTTTTGGTCAGGCCGTCGAGTTGAACGAGGCGTGCAGAATCGACCATCGGCAGTGTGAATACTCAGGAGGAGTCATGGGAAGAGGGCAGGATTCCCCATCCAAATACTGATACGTGGGCACGGCGGTTGCATTCGCACTTATCTGTGTCTTCGTAATATTGGAGTTTCTGATCCTTGTCTCGTTTCGCAGAGGCAGTTTTCTGAGCTCTAACTCCTTGATGTAGAGTGCCTTCGACAGAACCTGTGATGGAAGACGCGAGCGGTTTCCCACTATATTTGATTCGTTGCTGAAGACAAATATGCAAAATATTTTCCGTGAGAGGCACTTAGCAAACGCGCTGAGAGCGGAACTGCCCAAATTCTTTAAAAAACCCTCTGGCCTTTATGAAACCCAGCAATTACCCTTTAGGGGTTCATAGCCAAGCTTCTTGAAAAGAAAGAAGCTTCGGGATCAATCCGATGGACCAGCAAGACTCAGCCTATCTCGGCTTTTTTTACTTCCCTTCCCCTTCTGTATGAGGTTTTTCAGGTGCTCCCGCCTGACGATGTGGATCGGCCTGCTCGGTGTAATCCTGATGGTCGTTGGGGCCTGTGATGTACCAACCAGTGGTCCCTCGCTTGAGACGGAGACCGGACTGAATTCCCCCGTTGTGGTCAATAAGACCTTCACGTTTCTCGGCGGGCCCGAGAGCCAGGACGAGCCCCTGATTGACACGACGACCTCTCAGTTCGACTCCCTCTTTACGGTTGCGGACTCGGATCAGCTTTCGATCGAGGAGGAGGTCAGCTCCTTCGACATCGGGTCCCTCGATCAGGCCCTCGACGAGGCGACCGAAGGCGTCGGCGTGAACACCTCGATCTCTGAGACGGTCATTCAGGGCAGCGACCTGGCGACGCAAAATATTGATGTGGATTTTCGTCAGGAGAATGGCATCCCACCCCTAACACCTGAGAATTCGTCTGGTGAGCGAATGGTGGCTAATGGGACCATCCCGTTTCCACCAGGATTGTTGGAGATTCCGAACTATGAAGTAGCGTCCATCCAGGCAGACCGGGTTCAGAGTGGAACGTTTACCCAGAAGACCGAGACGGATGATGATACGCCGGTAAACCGGATCACCTTTGTACTGTCCAACGACGGAAGCCAGTCGCCCCCTCTTGAGGACGGAAACGGGAACGGCCCCAAAATCGATATTCTGAATCAAGCCGGGGACATAATTGCCACCGCCGACTTCGGAAGCGATCCCCTGCAACCGGAAGAGACGGACACTGCTACGGCGAGGGTCGAAGGAGAGACGCTCGGTGAGAGCTCAGAATTGGACCTGAGAGTGGTAGGAAGTGACAATGACCCCAGAGACGGGCTCACAATCACCTTGTCCCCCCTGGAGTATCGGGAGGCCACGCTCGCCGAAATTGATGCGGCGAACGTAGACGTCACCGAATCCGGACTTTCCACGCGGGGCAGTGGCGAATCGCAGTTTGCGGGCATCGAGACCCAGAGCGGAACGCTCACGCTCACAGTATTCAATGATCTGCAATTTCCCGTTCGGATCGACACCTTAATTGTAGAAAACAATTTTGAAACTCCCCGTACGCTTCCGGAAAACTTTCCCAGTCGTGCCGCCTTTCAGGAGCCAGGGGTCGAAATTCCTGCAGGGGGATCGGAAACGATCGAGGTGGACCTTGAAGGAGACGGCATCGCCAAGCGCGTGGACGTTCGGGTGCGGGGACAACGGGCGAACGATGAACCGACCCTGACCGCGGCGGCGTCGGATGGTATCGAAGTGTCGGCCACGGGTCCTCTCACCATTGGGGCCATGTATTTCTGGCCGAACGGGGAGGAGGTGCAGGCGGGGGGGACCTTCGACTTCGAGCAGAACCGGATCAGTTTCGATCAGCAGGGAGATTTTGTGGAGTTGGACAGCGGCACCCTGGCCCTGGACAACCTCGTCAGTGAGCCGACGGTCGCCTTCGAGTCGTTTGCCCTGAGCTTCCCCGATATTCGCCGCGAGCCGTACGCCCCCGGGGACTCCCTAACGATTGACTTCTCCATCGGGGCTGGGAACGCCCCAGACATCGACGACGTGGACCTGAGTAATCGTCGTCTCTCACCGACCGGCAACGTCGTCGACTACCACCTGAAGGGTACCCTGGAGTCCATCCCGTCGGGTGCCCAGACGTCCGACAATCTGCGCGTCATCCAATTTGCAGACGAGGTGAGCGCGAACGTATCCGTGGGCGACCTCGACGTGCGTGCCCTAGAGACCGGGGTAGAGCCGTTCTCCGTCAACGTGACGGACGGGTTGGACCTGGCGGATACCACGGACGCCACGCAGGAATCGTTCGGGGACTTCGGGGACATCGCTGGCCAGATCGACGGGCTCCAACTTGTGGGAAGCAAGCTTACCTTCCGGGTGACGACCGACGTGGGCACCGATACCGACCTTTACGCGGCGCTTCAGGGGCGAGAGGGAGGCTCGCGCACCTTCCTCTCCGGCGAGGGGGATAAGAGTGTGTCCCCCAGCGATTCTCTGAGCGACGACTTCTTCGAGGGATCCACCACGCCCATCGCGAATGAGAACCTCATCCAGTTTGGGATCGACGGCGCTCCAACGGATGACCCGGTCACGACAAGGATCCCTCTCACGAACGAGAACTCAACGGTCGACGACTTCATCAGCACCCTTCCCACCTCGCTTCGGTTTGTGGCTAAGGCGGTCCTCACGGGCAACGACGCCGGACGAATCCGCCTCCGGCGTCCGCTTCAGTTCGATGCGGGCCTCAGCGTAACGGTGCCCCTCAAGTTGAACAATTCGTTCGTGGTTGAGGATACGATCGACGCTGATTTCTCCTCGCTCGACGACGTCACCGATTCGGAAAAAGACGTGACGATTTCGACGGCCGAGTTCCGGATCAACTACACGAACGGCCTTCCGCTGGGGGCCGACGCGACTCTCCACGTTCTCGGTGAGGACGAGAGCAACAGGGTTTTGACGCTCCCCGGCGGTGACGAGCAGCTCCGCCTTGAGCCGGCACCGAAAGACGACGACGGAACGGCGGAGGGGTCGCAGACAGGGAAGACGACTCTCAACCTCAGTGAGGAGGAGTTGCAGAACCTCGCGGGTGGCCGACAACTTCATCTGGTACTGACGATGGATCAGGTGGATGACGGGGGCTCGGCGACGCTTCGCGCCACCGACACCATTGATCTCTCTCTGGAGGCAAAGGTGAAAGCCTCGGTCAGTGTCAACGATTGAGGAAGCGCGTTTCCGCAAAGAATCCCCCCCTTTTCTTCGAAATAGCGCACTTCGGTAGTATGGCTTGGCGACGAGGCGTCCATTTGGTAGTTCAGGCGTTCCTGACTGGTTTGCTTGTGGGGGGGCTCACAGGGCTTCCTGCGGCGCACGCTCAATCTGGAGCCCGCAGTTCCTGGGCGATCGGGACAGGAGGGGGCGCGTCGGCGGTCGGGTCGCCCACGAGCTCTCTGTACACCAATCCGTCATACCTGACAGTTGCAACTGAGGGCCCGTCCTTCGAGCTTCGATTTTTCGATGTGCGGGCGTCTGTGGGCGGCAATTTGCTTCAATTCGATCATTACGGCGACACGTTCGGCGCACAGTCCGGAATGCTCACGAATGCGGAAGAGGCGTCGGTTCTTGACGACTGGTTTGGAGGGGATCGGAGGAGTGTTACGACGTACACCGAGGCCGTGCCCTTTGCCCTCACCCATAGGCCGCGGGGCAAGAAGTGGGCTTTCGGAGTAGGGCTTCGGGCTCGAACCATTTCGGAGGTAGAAATGAATCGAGGCATTTTCGATCTCCTTCTGGTGGGGGCGGACTCCAATCGCACCGTACCGGTGAACGGCCGCCACCGGGTTTTCAACACCGTGGACCTTACAGGGTCGTTTAGCTACGCCTTCGAGTCGATTCCCCTTTCGGTCGGCGTGTCCCCAC
>CAYRPX010000277.1:0-4199 GCA_964426195.1 uncultured Salinivenus sp. | reverse complement strand
GACCAGAACGAGCAGAATGTCCAGGAGCGACACCTCGTCCTCGGACACGGACGGGTCCTGGCCCGGCGACCCGTTTTCGGGGGCTGGGTCGGACAGGTCGTCGCCCGCAGGCGGGGATGAGGAAGCATCACTGCTCATGAGAGGGAAATCGTGCTGGGTGCGGCCGTCCGAAACCGACAGTTGGTTCTAGTTAAACACCCGCGTGGCAAGTACGAGAAGCGTGAGGCCGCTCGAGAGGACCTGGGTGACGTTCGAGGCAATTTCCGAATAGTCAATCTGCTCTTCTTGCTCCGGCTCCTCCTCCACCCGAATGACCGCCCCATCATCCACAACCGGCGTGCGCCGGAACCAGCCCGTATTTACCTTGAACGTGGCCCCGGAGGCCTGCGTCAGAAAGACGTCCTGGGTGTTTTCCCGAGTGCCTCCCGCCCGATCAAGATAATACCCGACGCGCTCTCCCGATTCATGTTTGATGAGGCCCTCGTTGGCTACGTTTCCGCGGACGGCCACCGTGTTCGGCTGGGTGGGAATGATGACCTCGTCGTCTGGCTGGAGGGTGACGTCTTCCTCGGGATCGCCGCGGATGGCCCGCTGCATCTCCACAATCACCTGCTCGGCGGTCTGTCGCCCGAAGGTCCCCTCCTCGGTTTGGGAGCGTCGCAGCAAACGCCCCCCCTTCAAATACCCCGTCGGCCGAACCCCCCCGGCGCGCTGAATCACGTTTGACAACCGTTCTCCATCCTGAAGAAGCGTATACTCCCCTGGGTATTGCACTTCCCCCCGCACGGTGACCGTCTTCTGGGGTTGGAAGGACGGGTTCTGCCGGACAAAGATCTGATCGCGGTGCTGCAACTCGAAGTTCTCGGCCGCCGCTAGGGCCTGGGCCGTATCCCGAACCGAGAAGTCAACATTCTTCGGATCCACGTCCCGGTTGACCAGCGGGACCTCCATGGTGTTGGCTCGCAATTCCTCTTGGCCCTGCCGCTCCACCATCCGGGTGACCGTTACCTTCCGCAGGGACGCCCCCTCTGTAAAACCGTTCGCCTGCAGGATTACGTCTTTCAGCGTCATATTATCGCGGTAGGCGTAACGTCCGGTATCCTGCACGGCCCCGTTGATCCGCACGAACCGCTCTTCGAGGCGCCCCACGGTCGCCGGATAGATGCGAATCTCGTCCTCCGGGCGAAGGGTTCGGTCGGCCATTCCGTCCCCCGATAGGACCTCCCCGAGATGAAACGGAATGACCCGCTCTTCGTCCCCGTCGCTTGACACCCGAAACAGGTCGGCCCGCCCCAGAAAGACCTCCTTAAGGTATTCGTCGTCGGTGAGGCCGCCCCCCTGCACGAGGAGGCTGCGGATCGTCATGCCGTCGCGGTAGCGATAGGTGCCGGGATCCCGAACCTGTCCGCTAATCTTCACGGTCCGGCGCCCGCGCATCTCTTGAATGGAACCAACGTGAAGGCTGTCGCCCGGCTGGAGGACGACGTTGGACTGCGGCTGGTCCTCCATCGCCGCGTTTAGATTGATGGAGCGACTCGTCTCACTGAGGGTATCGTCGAGGCGTACAAGGTCGGCCTGCTCGCGATACGCATCCCCCGTGAGGCCGTCGGCCCGCTCGATGAGGTCCTTCACGGTTCGCACCTGGCGCCCAATCTCGTACTGCCCCGGCTGGAAAACGGCCCCCGTAATCTCCGCCGCGTCGACCCGCGCCTCCACAGCGGGGTCCTGCGCCTCCGATATGGACAGGATCTTCACGCGATCCCCGTCGGCCAGCGGCACCCGCGCCGTGTCCGAACGCGCGGCCTGGAGGTCGCCATCGATCACCTCACGGGCCACGGAGGGATCCTCGCGCTCGGCTGGCGGCACAATGCGCTCGATCTGAAATCGCTTCGTGTACGCGTTCGGCTTAAGCCCGCCCGCGTACTCGATCAGGTCGCCGACCGTTTCGTCTTCCGTCATCTCGTAGTACGCAGGGCGCTTTACGGGACCGGTGATGGCCACCGTCTCGCCACGAGGTGGGACGAAAATGTAGTCGTTGCTTTGGAGCTGGACCGGGTCGGGACTGTATCCCTGCAAGAGGTAGTCGTACAGATCGACCGTTTCGACCACCTCTCCGTCTCGAATGACCTTGATGTCACGCAGGCTTCCCCGCTGCAGCGGGCCGCCCACGCTGTAGAGGGCATTGAACACCGTCGCGAAGCTACTCACAACGTATCCGCCCGGCTGGGCCACCTCGCCAAGCACAAAGACCTGCGTGGGCCGCACCCGGGTGAGCGTCAGGTCCATGAAGACGGTCGGCGGATCGCTCGTAAGCCCGGAGTAGCTCTGCGAGAGCCACTGCTTCATCTCCGTTCGCAACTCGTCGAGCGACTTTCCGGACACGGTGAGTTGTCCCACGTTGGGGACAGTGACGCGCCCGCCCTGATCGACCGACAGCTCGTACGTAAATTCGGCTCCGCCCCACACCGTGAGGCGCAACTCGTCGTCCGGTCCCACAACATAGCTGCCGTCGGCGGGTCCGGTGGGCTGGGGCGTGAAGGCCTCCGGAATGGTCTTGAACGTGTCGTAGCCGAAGTACTTGAGGGTGTCGCGCTTCGCCCGGACTGAGTCTTTGGGCAGCTCGCCCCGCGGAAAAATCGTAAGGCGGCGTCCCGTGGTCAGGGTGACGCTCGTATCGGGCGTGGCCGCTCGAACGAAGAGATTCCACGTTCCCGCGCTGGTGTCGGTCGGGACGGTGAGCTCTCCCCGCCACGTGCCGTTAATCACGGAGCCACGGATGCGCTGTACGTTGCGGAGCGCGACTGAGTCGCCCCCGGCCGTAAGAAACCCGGGCTGGACGCGCTGGATCTGGTTCTGGCTGCGAAGCGGCACACTCACCTCGACGTCGACGGGCAACTGGTCGACCGAAATGCTGTCAGGCTCAATCTCGGGTGTTCCCCCCAGCACCGGAAACGGCGGATTGCGGAGCGTCCGCCCCGGACGCGTGTCGACCCCTGTCGTGTCCTGCCGTTGCCGGGCCGCCTGGAGGAGGGCCTGAACGCGCGCCTCCGGCACGCCCAGCTGGCGGGCGCGACGGGCGGCCTGCTCCGGATTGGAGGGGTCAATGCCCAGTTGGCGGAGCCGCTGGCGGGCCTCGTCAATCGTCAAGCCTCGATCTTCCAACTCCTGCCGGGCTTCCTCGGGCAGCTCTTCGCGTTCCTGCGCCTGACTGCCCGGAACGGCCACGACGGCAAGCCCCGCGAGGAGCACACACAGAAGCGGAAGGATACGGCGCATCATGAAGCAACTTCGCAGTCGGAAGGCGAACGACGAGACAGACGTGGACGTCTGTCCGGTCCCCAGAGCTCTCGAACCGGCGCAATTACCTACACAAACCAATTGTATTTGGTAAGCGGCGTCGGCTAGAAAGGCGAACCCGGCGACGGCACAGCCCGTGACTTTTCCGAATATTCGCCAGTGCTTCTATTCCGCAGCCCCCGTTTCCACCTCCGCTTCGGTAGTACGCTCGCGAAAACGAGCGAGCTGCGTCGTCCACGTCGGCACGGACAGGCCGAACGTGTCGCGCACTTGCGTCGAGTCGAGCACAGTGTATGCCGGACGCGGGGCCGGGGTTGGATACTCGCTGGTGGGAACGGGCTCCACCGACACGCCCCCCCGCTCAAACTGGGCAAAGATCGCCTTCGCAAAGCCGTACCAACTCGTCTGCCCCGTCCCTGCAAGGTGATACAGGCCCCGAAGCGACGGGTCGTCGGCCCCGAGCAGCCGCTCGCAAATCGTGGCTGTGGCCTCGGCAATCCACCCCGCCCACGTGGGCACGCCGATCTGGTCGTCCACCACGGTGAGGGTCTCGTGCTCGTCGGCCAGCCGGAGCATGGTGCGGACGAAGTTCGAGCGGCGGTCGCTGTAGATCCAGCTCGTCCGCAGGATGACGTGGCGCCCCCCGACCGCCTGAACGGCCCGTTCGCCGTCTCGCTTCGTCCGTCCATACACGTTGATCGGGGTTGGGGGGTCCTCTTCGGTGTACGGCGTGCGCTTCTCCCCATCAAACACGTAGTCGGTGGAGTAATGCACAAGCCAGGCGCCGACCGCCCGGGCGGCCTCCGCCAGCACGCGAGGCGCCTCGGTGTTGATCTGAGCGGCGCGGTCCGGCGCGTCTTCGGCCCCATCCACGTCCGTGAACGCCGCGGCGTTCACGATCA
>CAYRPX010000276.1:0-4231 GCA_964426195.1 uncultured Salinivenus sp. | reverse complement strand
GCCAATTCAACACCTTTGCCCGAATGCCGCGCGAGCAGGTAAAAGCAATGATGGAGCAGATGCGTCCCGATTAGTGGGAAGCTCCCTCGAACGGAATGATCTTTGGGGGATTGACGTTAATGTACATGACTTCTATACATTGCGTTAGTCGTTGCTTAACAATAGTGCTCGATCCCCCTGATCACATGGAGTCACTCAGCCTCAATCTATTTACGGGTGCCGTTGAAGACGTTGAACGCACACAGTACAAAGTTCTCGCGGGGCTTAAGAAAGCGCGATCAGCGTTTGACGAGCAACGTGTCTATCCCCACCTCGGCCGTCTCGTGAAGCTCCACGGGGCTCTCGTCACCGTTCTGGATCGGACGGAAGAGTTCCGCACGCCCGAGACGGGGGACATCTCGGGGATCGACTGGGATGAAAAGAAGGTGACCTACGAGTGGCCGGAGCTCGAAGGCACAGAGATGGCCGAGGTCGAAGATTTGATCCGCTGGGCCCTGCCGCACATTCGGGACGCCATCGAGGAGGGAAAAGACGTGTACGAGCAGGTGGAGGACAATCTGGAGCTCGAAACGGTGGGCATCGTGCCGTCCTACGTGCAGGAAGGCTATCTGATGGTCCCCCATCGAGAAGAGAACGTCCTCCACGTGCTGCGCTATACACTCTCGATCATTGAGGGGGAAGACGAACGGCATCGGGCCTTGAAGACCACGCACTGCAAGACCGTGTCTCAGGAGAGTGTGGATCTCGATCCGTCGACGATCAAGCTCCAGCTGGTAGAAGAGCGACGAGATCTCCCCAACCCGGCGACGTACTTCTCGAATATCGACCTCCACGTGCCGTACCAGGAAACGCTTTTGCCCGTCGTGAAGCGGCGCCTGGTCCGGCGACTGGCCGCCGAGACGGGTGGGAATGACGCCCGGCAGCAGTGAGGGTTTGGGGACCGGTCTGTTCCCCGAGTCCTGCTCAGAAGAGACCGCCAATGGGGCCGGTTCTTAAGCGCTGAGGCGAAAGGGGAAGGAGTTGGAGAGCGGTGGAAGAAAGTGGACGCCTTGGCGTCCCGTCTTCTCACCTTTGGTCACCATGTGTTGTGGAGTGAGGAGAGCTGGAGGGCCTTCATTTCTGAGCGCTCTCGCGGATCGGGAATCGGTCGAGGAGGCGGTGGGCTGCCTCCACGCCGGAGGTGAGTGCATCCCCTACCGACACGCCCTGACGATAGTTACCGGCAAAGGCGAGGCGGGGGTGCTGCCGCTCGAGTTCGTCGAGGGTTTCCGTCACTGCGCCATAGCCAATGTTGTACTGCGGAATGGCGTTTGGCCAGTGGACGTGGCGCTGGAAGACGGGCGTCCCCGCCACGCCCAAGAGCCGATCTAAGTCGGATTCGACGACGGACTGGAGGGCCGAGGAGTCGAGCGTGGCCCGGTCCGGCGCCCGTGCGCCGCCGACGAAGGTGGTGAGCAGGACGTGGTCGTCGGGTGCCCGGTCCGGAAACAGGGTAGAGGAAAAGATCGTCCCCAGGATGTTCAGGTCGTCTTCCACAGGAGGTACGAGCATCCCAAATCCATCGAGTGGGTGCTCGACGGCGTCTCGGGGGTAGCCGAGGGCGAGCACGCTCAGCGGTGGATACGAGACATTCGTAAGGGGGGCTAGGTTCACCGAGGTGGTGAAGTCTATCGTTCCTAGGCGGTGGAGGGGGACCGTGCAGAGGAGGGCGTCGAACGTCTGGACGCGTTCCTCGTCCTTGTGGTCGACTCCAATTTGCCACTGCTCTCCTGTACGCTCAATCCTCGTCACGGGCGCGTCTAAGGTTATGCAGTTCCCGAGCGTATCGGCCAGAGCGTCGGGGAGGGTTTGCAGGCCATTGCGGAACGAGAAGAGTCCGGACGGAACATTTTTGTCGTCTGAGTCCTCGCCGGACAGTGCCTCCCGCACCGCGCCGAGGAAGAGGGAACCGTATTCATCTTCGAGCTGGGCAAGACGGCGGAAAGCGTGCCGGACGGAAAGGGTTTTCGGAGTGCCTGCGAAGACGCCGCCCACAAATGGGGCGACCGCGTAGTCGAGCACCTCGGAGCCCAGCCGTCGCCGCGTGAACTCAGCAACGCTTTCGTCATCCAATTCGTCGGGGCGGCCGATGAAAGGCTCCGCAAGGAGTCGCAGCTTGGCCCATGCGGAGAAGAGATCGGTGGAAAGAAACGAGCCGACAGAGGTGGGAAGGGAGATCGGTCGGCCGTCGCGCACGACGTACCGGGTGTCGGCCGTGTCGTGGGCCCAGACTCGCTCCTCGTGGAGGTCGAGTTCGTCGATGACTGTCTCCAGCGCCTCCGCTCCGGTCCGGATCGAGTTGGGCCCGTGCTCGACCAGAAAGCCTTCCGTCTTTTGCGAGTGAATGACGCCACCTGTGCGATCCGAGGCTTCGAAGACGTGGACCGCCGTTCCGTTCTTTTCCAGGCGGTGGGCGGCGGCTAGGCCGGCGATGCCCGCCCCAATAATTCCGACAGTGGGCATGGCAACGTGAACATGTTCGCAATCATCTATCGACGCTTCCTTCAACGCCCGGTCCACTCCGCCGTTCGGGAAAAAGGGGAAACCCCGGCCCTTCATCGACAGTATTAGCTGAACAATGCATCGACACTCTTGCTCATGGACCACAAACGAAATCGGTTATGGCGACGGAAAAAATGGACGAGGACTGGCGTCGGATTCGAGACCAGATTAAAGACATCTGGGACGAGACGGACTTTGACGACAAACAGATGAAGCGGGCCCGAGGTGAGATGGAGAAAATCATGGGTCTCATTCACGACAAGACCGGCGAATCCATCGAAGAGATTCGTCGCAAGATGAGCGCAATTCTGTAAGCTCTCCTCGCGGTACTCCAGTTTGGGGGACCCCTACATTGAGAGAATGCACGCGGCCGGCTCCCACTGTGTGGGAATCGGCCTTTCGTGTAGTGGCGCATTTTGGATTGAGGGCCACGGCGGTTAATTTAGACTAGGAGCCGGGTGTAGTCCGCGCGCCGCCGGTACTGGGTCCTTCGCCTCCTCGCAACGCTTTTCCCATTTTCGTCTTCCCCATGCCCGAGCCGGATACACTTGGATCTGAGGCCCCCCTTGACAGCGCCTCGTTTCAGGAACAGGCCGCCCACTACGAAGCCCTCGTACGGACGATGAATCAGCGCGCCAGCGAGGTCCGAAAGGGGGGTGGAGAGAAGCGGATCGAACGCGAGCACGAACGGGGCAAGCTCACGGCGCGGGAGCGCATCGAGTACTTGGTCGACGATCCGGACGACTTTGCGGAGCTCGGGCTGTTTGCCGGGTACGAGATGTACGAGGAGGAGGGCGGATGTCCGGCCGGCGGCACGATTATGGGACTCGGTCCGGTAAGCGGCCGTGAATGCATGATCGTGGCCAACGATGCCACCGTAAAGGCAGGCGCCTGGTTTCCCATTACGGCGAAAAAGAACCTTCGCGCCCAGAAGATTGCCCTAGAAAACCACGTTCCCATCATCTACCTCGTCGACTCGGCGGGCGTGTATCTGCCGATGCAGGATGAAATCTTTCCGGATGAGGACGATTTCGGACGGATCTTTCGCAACAACGCCAAGCTGTCGAGCGAGGGCATTCCCCAGATTGCGGCCATCATGGGCAGTTGCGTAGCCGGTGGGGCCTACCTACCCATCATGAGCGACGAGGCCATCATTGTGGAAGGCACCGGCTCGGTTTTTCTGGCCGGGCCCTATCTCGTGAAGGCAGCCATTGGGGAGGACGTAGAGGCGGAGGAGCTGGGTGGGGCCACCACACACTCCGAGATCTCGGGCGTCACCGACTACAAGGTCGAGGACGACGAGGAGGCCCTCGAAAAAATCCGGTCCATCGTGGATCACTCCGGGCCGGTGGAGCGCTTCGGCTTCGTCCACAAAGAATCGATCGAGCCTGCGTACCCCGCGGACGATCTCTATGGCCTCTTCCCGGCGGAGGAAACCGGGCAGTACGACATGCGGGAGATTCTCGCCCGCATCGTCGACGCGGGATCGTGGACCGGGTACAAGGAAGGCTACGGGCGCACCCTGCTCACCGGGTACGCCCGCCTCGACGGGTGGAATGTAGGCGTGGTGGCCAATCAACGGGCGGTCGTGCGAAACCGCACGGACCTCGATTCGAAGGGCGAGATCCAGGTGGGTGGCGTCATCTACGCCGACGCCGCCGACAAGGCCGCGCGCTTCATCATGAACTGC
>CAYRPX010000275.1:0-4237 GCA_964426195.1 uncultured Salinivenus sp. | reverse complement strand
TCTTCAGGAGGGCGATTTCGACTTCCTTCTGGCCGACCATCCGCTCCAGTTTGGCAATTTTCTCCTTTTTCTCCTTCAGCTCGTCGGATCCGTCGAAGGCTTTGGAGATCTGAGATCTCCTGAGCCGTTTTCCTTCAGCTTCGTCTTCCAACCGGAGAGCGTGACGGGGTGAACATCGTAGGCTCTGGCAACCTCTGCGTCGGTCCCGTTCGACTGGAGTGCTTCGAGTACAACTTGGAGCTTAAATTCGGAACTGTAGGTGCGTTGACCCATGGCGCGTGTCGTTGGATTGGTTGTGGTTTACAGGAAACTAAGCGTCCTGCATCCCAACCTCACTATTAGTCGGGTCGCCAGTCCAACTTTTCGGGCGCACCTCGTGAATGGAGGCTCGCATGCAAAATTTCTTTCGAGTATGCCGGAAAGTGTGTGTGCGTGTGGGAGTTGTATAGACCGGGGACATCCTTAACAGGTGTTCCGGGACATCGGTAACACATTGCCAGTTACGGATTTTTCTCCAGAATCACGGAGGGGTCCATGCCCTGGCACAACCGATCCAAGATGTCCCTCAATGTTGAAATTTCTGCACGGATCGGTAATCGAGGACAATCGCCATGACTGGGTTTGACTTTCTCTTTCTGGTCATCTTCCCCTACGTGGCCGTCCTGTTGGCCGTGGGGGGTGGGCTGTATCGCTACTACAGCGATCCCTTCTCCTTCTCGGCGTTTTCGAGCCAGTTCTTGGAGAACCGGACGCTGTTCTGGGGCTCGATCCCGTGGCACTTTGGCATCCTGATTATTCTGGCGGCCCAGGTGCTGGCGTTTGTGCTTCCGGGGCCGTGGCGGCGGCTGCTGAATACAGGCAACATGCTCTACGTACTGGAAATAATCGGCCTCATCTTGGCCGTCGCCGCGCTGGTCGGCCTCGTGGCCCTCATCCTGCGTCGCGTGATCAACGTACGCGTTCGAACAACGAGCACCGCCCTGGACTCGCTGATGCTCGGCGCACTCCTGGGACAAACGGCTTCGGGCTTTGGGGTGTCGCTCGGCTACCGCTGGGGGGCCGCCTGGTTTAAGGACACGTCGGTGCCGTGGATGGTGTCCCTGCTCACGTTTCAGCCCGACGTAGGACCGGTCGCCTCCCTTCCGTGGCTCGTTAAACTGCACATCATCGGCGGCTTCGTGGTCATCGCGCTCTTTCCGTTCACCCGGCTCGTGCACGTTGTGTCCCTGCCGCTCAGCTACCTTTGGCGGCCGTACCAGATCTACATCTGGAACCGGATTCCCGAAGCCCCGAGCCTTCGGTCCGTCGTCACCGCCCCCGTGGAAGAGGCCCGGACCAGCCGCGTCCAGGCGGGACTCTTCATTCTCCTCCTGGTCGGGAGCTTCATCGCCACCATTTTCCTCGTCGTTCAGCTCAGGTAGGCCGAACAAGAAGAACGCGAACGCTCCTGCTCTGCCGACCCCTCTCGGCATCGGGGCGGGCGGCCCTTGGAAGTCTTCGAAATCCCCTCCTTGACGCCTCTCGGAGTGAGGAGTCCTTCACAATCCACAAGAACCGCTTGAACGTGGAAGATGGACGCTATCGACGACCACTCTTTCGAGACGACGGGAACCAAACGTCGCGGGCTGCTCGGAACGACGCTCGGGTTTTTCGTCGGATTTGCGGCCGTGTCCCTGTATGGGGCCACTGGACCGGAGCTCAAGGAGGCGCTCAGGGTATCGGGGACGCTTGCGGGGCTTTTGGTGGGGTTTCCCCAGCTCACAGGATCCCTTGCGCGCATTCCGGGGGGTGCCTGGGTCGACACGACGGGCGGGAAAAGACCGTTTCTCATCTATATGCTGCTGTCGATCGGGGGGCTGGGAGGATTGACGGGGGTGATCTATTTCTTTTATCCGGACGGGTTTTCGATGGCGTTGTATCCCGTCCTCCTCCTTTTGGCCGCCCTCGGCGGGGTTGGGGTCGCCACGTTTTCTATTGGCATCCCGATGACGTCGTACTGGTACCCCGAGGCGGAGCAGGGATGGGCCCTCGGGGCCTATGCGGGATTCGGAAATATTGCTCCGGGGCTCTTTACCTTCTTGGTACCGGTCCTTTTAGAACGGATCGGGCTGCTGGGCAGTTATGTTGCCTGGTTCTTCTTCCTCCTGGCCGGAATCGTCGTGTTCTCTCTCATCTCGGTGAATGCTCCTTTTTTCCAGCTCTGGGAAGGGGTGAATGCGGATACGACCTCGACCGGGAAGAAGCCGAGCGTCTTGCCCGTCAGCCGGGACGGATTGCCGAAGGGCAGGGCCAGGAAGTCTTTCCGAGCGGGAATGTAAAGGAGAGCCTCCGGATGGCCGCTGAAACGTGGAGGACGTGGCCGCTCGTGGTCCTCTACTTCACGACCTTCGGGGGGTTTCTGGCTCTCACGACCTGGACGCTGATCTATTGGGAGGGATTGTTCGACGTGTCTCCCTCCACCGCCGGGTTGCTCGGAGGCATCCTCTTCTCCGTGTTCGCGTCCCTCATTCGCGTCCCAGGGGGGCTCCTGGCGGATCGAATTGGAGGGATCCGGACCGCCTTCTTCTCGCTGTCCGCTCTGCTGGTCGGGGCGGCGATCATGTCGTCGGTCACCAACGCTTTCGTCGTCGCACTGGTCGGCGAGGTGTTGATTGCCGCGGGAATGGGCGTGAACAATGCGGCCATGTTTCGGCTCGTGCCGGACTACGTCCCCGAGGCCGTAGGGGGCGCCTCGGGATGGGTGGGCGGATTGGGCGCCTTTGGTGGCTTCGTCGTTCCGTCGGTAATGGGAGGCACTCTCGATCTGTACGGCGGTGCTTCGATTGGGTATGGCCGGGGATTCGTCGTGTTTGTGATCTTGGCCGTGGTGTGCTTGGCATTTGTGGGATTGCTCCACTGGAAGAAGCCCGAGTGAAGCCCCCTGACAATATTGCTTCCTCATGATTCCAGTGCTCTGAAGCCGCATCGGTCTCCGCGGGAGTCCTCACGTTTGTGGGCACCCTCCGGGTGCTCGTTGGAACGCTAACGCGGAGCTGAGCGGCGGGGCCGATCGGGCAGTGATGTCCGGATTCCAGGGAATCTACGCCTTGACTTCTGAAAGGAGCGAAACAGGAGAGGGAGTCCGGAGGTATCTCCCCTGCACCTTTGCCTAACAAGTTCATCATTTCATAACATGCCTGCGGCGAACGTAAAAGAGGAAGCGCAGCGCCTCGTCGAGGAGCTGCCCGACGATGCCACGTGGGACGATCTCATGCGGCGCATCTACGTGCGTCGAGCCATCGAAGCAGGGATGGAGGACAGTGAAGCCGGGCGCACGATGGACGTGAACGAGCTCCGCAAGAGACTCGGGCTGTCAGAGTGAGAGTGCACTGGACGAACACAGCGATTGAGCACCTGCTTTCGATCTACGAATACGTGGCCCAGGATTCGGAGGTCTATGCTGACCGGCTGATGGATCGGTTGACCCGGCGGTCACAGCAGATTGAAACGTTTCCACGCTCCGGACGGCAGGTGCCGGAATACGATGCGCCCGACGTACGTGAAGTGATCGAAGGGTCGTATCGGATCATCTACCGAATAAAGGAGGAGCAGATCGACGTGCTTGCGGTGGTGCACAGCGCCCAGGAGTTGCCGCCCGATTTGGGCGAAGAGTAGGGAGCGTATGACATTACACTGCAGCCGATGCTGGGCTGATACCGTTTCCTGGGGAGCGTCTCCTGTGATGAGATTGTGCCCTTTCCCACCCGGCGCGGTTGACGTTCCCCGCCATCGGGAATTTTTGGGACTGCAGTTGGTGATAGCCCGCCTTGATCACGAGTAGGATTGAGGACCGGTATTCGGCTACTTGAATGGGAGGATTTCCCGGAGAGTCGACCATTTGCCAGTTTTTGGATTCGTGACGGCGGACGGCCCCTCGCCTGGTCCGCAAGTGTAGTCCTTTTTGCTGGCAGGCCCGGTTTTCAGAGGTACAGGCTCCCATGACGCCGGGTGTTAGAAGCCGGCGTTCTGTTCGCCTCTGGTTTGCCTCCCCCGAGGTCGCAACGTCCTCTTACGCGGTGGCCACGGTCACTGTGGGGGTGGCCGCTTGCAGGCGCGAGAGCACCTCCGCGAAGAGTCCCTTCTTCGGGTAGTGCTTCGAGATCTCGAAAAACACCCGGCGCACGCTCACTTTCACCAACACCTCAATCTTCAGGAGCTTCGAGCGCAGGGTCCAGATCTGGGCTCTGGCCCACTCGGT
>CAYRPX010000274.1:0-4244 GCA_964426195.1 uncultured Salinivenus sp. | reverse complement strand
ATCTCCTGCAACGAGTGCACGAGCGTGTGCCACCAGGGCATCGACGTGATGTCGTTCGCGCAGAAGGGCGAGCCGATGAGCGATCCGCAGTGCGTGCGGTGCTCGGCGTGCGTGGAGACGTGCCCGACCGGCGTGCTGGAGTTCGGGCAGGTGCAGCCCAACACCGGCGAGGTGATTCACCGAGACACGCTGGAGGCGTCCCTGACGCGGATTCAGGAGCACGAGAATGGCACAGACGAGCCCGCCGCCTCGACGGTATGAGGCAGAGCGAAGCACTTGGATCGATGTGCCGGGTGAGGCGTAGCCTAAATTTAGCAATCGGACCGGTCGTGAGCGGGCAGGCACCTCGCGACGCTCCGGTACATGGCGTATACAGCAACGCCTGTCTTCGTGCTCGCTCTCTGTCCTACCCACTGCAATGACGACGCCCAATCAGCAAGGCTCCACTTCGAATGAAGAACCTTCTCGTGACGGACGGGCGGGTCCGATCCCCATAGGACAACCAAACCGGGAAACGGCACTCCGGCGCGAGCGTGATCGGCTGGCTGCGCTGTACGAGGGCCTGCCGAGCCCTGTGGTGCACTACGAGGTCGGGGATGGCACGGCGCTCGTTCGGGGTGTCAACGCGGCGTTCGAGGAGGTCTTCGGCCTGTCGGAAGACGACATTCTGGGTCGGGACCTGGACGCCCTTATTACTCCGGACGGCCAGGCCCGCCAGGCGGAGGTGCTCACCCAGCGGACCGTCGAAGAGGGCAGCGTGCAGGCCGAGGTCGTGCGCCAGACCGAGGCGGGACCCCGATACTTCCGACTCGACTCGGTGCTTTTCTCCGGCGGGGAGCAGCCGGAGGGATACGCAATTTACACCGACGTGACCGACCAGAAAGAGCGCGAGCAGACGCTGCGGGAGGAGCAGGAGGCCCTGCGGGCGATGTATCGGACGACGGCCGACCAGGACCTCTCATTTGAGGAGAAAATCCGGCGGCTCCTCGACCTCGGGCGCGATTATCTCGGACTTCCGTATGGGTTTCTGACACGCATCACGGAAGACACTCAGTACATCGTTCAGGCGTCGGGGAGCCACGAGTTGCTCCAGAAAGGGGAGTCGTGTCCGCTCTCCAAGTCGTACTGCCGGAAGACAATTCAGGAAGAGAGCCTGCTGACCGTTCAGGACGCCGTGACCGAGGGATGGGAAGGCGACCCGGCCTACGAGGCGTTTGACCTTGGCACGTACGTCGGGGCCCAGGTCCTCGTGGACGGGAAGCTCTACGGCACATTCTGCTTTGCCGCCACGCCCCCTCGGGACGCCCCGTTTACGGAGCGGGAGGAAACCTTCGTGGAGCTAATGGCCCACTGGGCCAGCTACGAGCTCGAGCAGCGCCGCGCCACCGAAAAGCTCGAACGCCAGAACGAGCGCCTCGACAGCTTTGCGAGTCTGGTGGCCCACGATCTCCGGAATCCCCTCAACGTGGCGAAAGGCCGCCTGGAACTTGCAAGGGAGAAGGGGGACCTGGCCCATCTGCCGTCGGTGGGCCGGGCGCTGGATCGAATGGACGAAATTATCGAAGACGTGCTGGCCCTCACGTGGGGAGGGCAAGGCCTTGATGAGGAGGATGTGGGCACGTGTGATCTCACGCAGATGGCCGAGGAATGCTGGGATCACGCAGGCACATCGGAGGCGACACTCCGGGTCGAAGACGGGCCAATCATTGAGGCCGACGAGGGACGACTCCGACGGTTCCTAGAAAATCTGTTTCGCAATTCCGTAGAGCACGGCGGAGGGACGGTCACCACTTGGCTGGGTGGGCTCGACGACGGCTTTTTCGTCGAGGACGATGGCCCCGGCATTTCCGAGGAAGCGCGTGACAAGGTGTTCGAACCCGGGTACTCGTCGGACGAAGAGGGAACAGGGTTGGGCCTGAACATCGTGCAAACCATCGCGGAGGCTCACGGGTGGACCCTCTCCGTGACGGATGGCCGGGAAGGGGGCGTACGACTTGAGGTGCGCGGGGTCGACATGGACCCCTCTTCCGCGTAGGCGCAGCGCTCGTTTTCGTCGGTCGGGGACTGCTTACTGAATGGGCGCCATGTTTCTGTACGTACTGGAATAGTCCGAACACGCTCCAAGGCAAAAGACACGGTCGCCCCATGCTCGTCCCGTCGTCACTGTTTTCCGACCCTCATTTCCTCGCCTACCTGGTGGTGTTCGGGGCGGCGGCGGTTGCGTGTGGGGTTGGGACATATCAGGCCCGCTACGTCGCGGACGTGGATACCCGCCACGGACTCATTGCGTTGTTGCTCAGCAGTGGGGGGTGGGCGGCGGCCCACGTGGGGTATCTCCTGGTTTCGGGGACGATTGCGAAGAATGTATTCTACCTGATTGGACTGCTCGTCGGGTTTGCGACCGTGTGGGCGTGGCTGTACTTCTGTTCCGCATACACTGGGCGGTCGTTGCATCGAAATCGGTCCATGTGGCAGCTTGCGGTCTTCACCTACGTTGCGGTGACCCTCGTGAAGGTGACCAATCCGCTTCACCACCTCTACTACACGCTTGACTTCACGACGTCTCCGTTTCCCCACCTCACGGTGCGGCACCACCTCATGTACTGGGTCATCATGGGTCTGTCGTACGCACTGGCAATGGTGGGCTACTTCATGTTGGTTGAGCTGTATATGCAGACCAGTAACGACACGAAGCCGCTCATGGGGCTGACGGTGCTAACCGCGCTGCCGGCAGTATTCAATCTGGTGGGCTATGCAAATCCGGGCTTTCTGGACATCACCCACGAGCCTCTCGGGGTGTCCGCGTTTGCGGTCGGGGTGCTCTTTGTCTACGTCACGGAATTTCAAGCCGTGCAGCTGGCGGGGGAGCGCGACGATCCGGCGATCGTGCTCAGCAAGGATCGTCGAATTCGCGACTACAACGACGAGGCGGCGTCGCGCCTTCCGGCACTGAAAGACCCGGAAGCGGTGGGAGCCCCGTTAAAAGCGGTTTTGCCGGAGGTAGCAGAGGCGTTGGGGACCGAGCCTCCCCTCCTTGAGATGGAGGTTGACTCCCAGACACGCTACTATCGAGCCACCGAGAATCGGTTTGGCAACCGGGGGGCTCAGCTGGGACGAGTGCTTCTGTTGGACGACGTCACTGACCAGAAGGAGTACGAGGAGCAACTTCGAGAGGCGAAGGAGGCGGCCGAAGAGGCCGATCGGCTCAAAACGGCCATGCTGGCCAACATGAGCCACGAGCTCCGCACGCCGCTCACCTCCATAACCGGCTACGCGGAGATGCTCAAGAACACGCTCGAAGGCCAGCCGGAAATGTTCGCCGAAAAAATTCAGCACGGAGGAAACCGCCTTTCAAACACGCTCGAGTCTGTGCTGGATTTCTCCGAGTTGGAGGCCGGCACCCGCGAGTTGGAGCAGTCGCCGGTTGACCTGGCGGCAGTTGTCGAGGAGGTGTCCGATCTTCATCGGTCAGATGCGGAGGAGGCGTCCCTTTCGATGGAGCTTGAGCGGCCCGACGGACCGGTGTGGGCTCATTCGAACGACGCGGCGCTCCACCGGATTGCGGAGAACCTGATCGACAACGCAATCAAGTTCACGCCCGAGGGCGGACGTGTTGCGGTCTCTGTCCGCCAAGAGGGCGAAACCGTGGTGTTCGAGGTCGAGGACACGGGTATCGGGATCGACGAGGACGCCCTGCCGCAGGTCTTCGAGGCGTTTCGGCAGGAGTCGGAGGGGATGGACCGCGAGTACGAGGGCACGGGGTTGGGCCTCTCGATCGTGAAAGAGTTGACCGATGCACTCGACGGACAAATTAGGGTGGACACCGAGAAGGGAGAGGGAACCCGGTTCGTGGTTCGGCTGCCTGCGACCCGAGTGGGAGAGGGAAGCTGACCGGTCCGCCGATTCGGGCGAAGATACTAATCGCGGGCGCCGTGAGGAGGTTCAGGAGACTCGGGGAACACTGTGGGCGCCTGCTGCAGGGGACGGGTCGTGGGGGCGCGTGCGTCCCGAAATACCCCAATGGAGAGAGGAGGTGGGGTTCAATCCTCGGGGACCTTTCGTTTGGTCGCGAGAATTAAACACCGTTGCACGCATCGCGCAGTCCCCCCATCCGGGGTCCCTGAACATCATCCTCTTGTCCATTCCGCCCCCCTTGCCCAACTGTCCAAACCGAGATTTGTGCCCGATCCCCAGGTCGTCTCTACGCCCACCCGTGCCCTCTGCGACGAAGGCCAGTCCCTCTG
>CAYRPX010000273.1:0-4268 GCA_964426195.1 uncultured Salinivenus sp. | reverse complement strand
ATCTCGGCGCCAAAGGCCTTCATGCCCTTGATGTGGAGGTCCACCGGCCGAGGCCCCCAGGCGCATCCGCCGGGCAGGGACACTTTCGCGCGGCCGCAACGCCCTAGCAACACGCCGAGCATGTAGAAGGAGGCCCGCATTTGCTTGACCAGTTCGTAGGGAGCCACTGGGTTCTCGATCCTTGTCGCGTCGACCGAAAGGGTTCCGGCGTCGGAATCGAAGGTGACCGACGGACCTCCCACGCGGATTACCTTCGAGAACGTGTGGACGTCCCGGAGGTCCGGGACATTGGTAATGGTGGAGGGACCTTCGGCCAGGAGGGTGGCAGCCATGAGCGGGAGGGCTGTGTTCTTCGAGCCGCTCACCGTAAGTGGACCGTCGAGAGTAGACCCGCCCTGTACGACGAGTTTTTCCATGGGACGTCGAATCTGAGGGGGAGAAGAAAGGGAGAGTCGGAATCAGGGCCGGAGCCGAAACTAGACCCGGTTATGAATGCATCGGGAGATGCTATTGTTCGGTCCGTGCGGCCCGTGGCACTTCGAGGGGGGGAGACGAACTCGATCCGAATCAGCGTCTCCGCATTCGCGTACATAGAGCCGAATCTAGTCGTTCACCTCGAACCGAGTCTCGCACATGGAGCACGTTTACCTCGATTACGCCGCCACCACTCCCCTTGACCCAGAGGTCTTTGAATCGATGAAGGCCTACCTGTTGGAGGAGTATGGGAACGCGTCCTCGGTGCATCAGCTGGGGCGGCAGGCACGGGTGGCGATGGAAGAGGCACGGGAACGCGTTGCGGCCTGTCTGGGGGCGGAGTCGAGCGAGATTGTCTTTACGAGCGGGGGCACGGAGGCAGACAATTTGGCGCTGAAGGGTGTTCTACAGGAGTCAGCCTCAAACGGAAGTACCGAAGGACTCGTCACCTCTGCCGCCGAGCACAAGGCCGTCCTGGAGCCCGCCCAGCGCCTGGCTGAAGAGGGCCGTCCCGTCACCATCCTGTCACCGGGCGCCTTCGGTGCCGTCACGCCTCAGCAGGTAGAGGCCGCGATTGACGACCGCACGGCCCTCGTCTCCCTCATGCACACGAACAACGAGATTGGGGTACAGACCGACATTCCGGCCGTGGCGGAGGTGTGCCATGCGAACGACGTGCTGCTGCACTGCGACGCTGTGCAGGCGGCGGGCCTGCAGCCGCTCGAGGTAGACGCGCTCGGCGTCGATCTGCTGTCGTTGTCTGGCCACAAGTTCTACGGGCCAAAGGGCATCGGCGTGCTTTATGTCCGCAACGGAGTGGACCTCGGGCCGTTGGTGGAGGGCGGGTCGCAGGAACGCGAGCGCCGGGGCGGCACCGAGAATGTACCCGGTGCCATCGGACTGGCCGAAGCGCTGGAGCGGGCCATGACTGACGCTGAGGCGCGCTCGCAGCGTCTCGCGAGCCTTCAGAAACGACTCATTGACGGCCTCAACGACGCTGTGCCCGGGCACTATGTCCTCAACACGCCCATTGAGGAAGCCCCCGTGGCCCCCCACGTCGTGAACGTTGCCTTTCCGCCGGAGGGGCCAGAGGGCGAGCCTCTGGACGGCGAGATGTTGATTTTGAACTTGGACATGGAAGGTGTCCTCGTTTCCGCCGGATCCGCCTGTACCAGCGGAGCCCTCGAGCCGAGCCACGTCCTCACCGCCATTGGGCTCGACCGCCCCACAGCCTCCGCCGCTGTTCGATTCTCCCTCGGAACGAAAACGACGGAAGACCACATCGATTATGCTCTCGGTAAACTCCGAGACACCCTCCGGCGTATGCGCTGATTCTTGTTCAATCTTCCCATCCGGGCCCGACTGCGCAGTCGGCCATTTCGCGATATCCTCCCCCTGCCTGTTTCCCTGTAGAGTCGAATGGATACAGTCCTTCTCGTCTTTGCGAAAGTTCCTCGACCAGGGGCTGTCAAGACGCGCCTCACGCCCACCGTGAGCCCGTCTGAAGCGGCCCGGCTCTATACGGCGTTCCTCCGAGATACCCTGCGACAAGTCGTCCGGTTGGACGTGAGCGTCCGGTTGTACCTAGCCCCTCCGCTTCCAGACCAAGGTATCGGGGGGGTGCCGACGGAGGTGAGTCTTCACGAGCAGAAGGGGGACGGGTTGGGGGACCGGATGAAGCGGGCCTTTCAGGAGACCCTTCAGGAGGGATACGAACGGACCCTCGTGATGGGCAGCGATCACCCAACGCTCCCGCTCTCGTTTCTTCGACAGGCGGACCAGACTCTCCGGACTCCGCAGTCGATCTGTGTGGGACCTACGGAGGACGGTGGATTTTACCTCTTGGGAATGAGCACCTTTTATCCGGAGTTGTTTGACGAGATGAGATACAGCCACTCCCGGGTCTTTTCCGACACGTTAGCGCGGGCCGGGCAGACTGAGGCCCGCCTCACGGTGCTTCCGCAGTGGTACGACGTAGATACGCCGCAAGACCTGAACCGGATGTTGTCCGATTTGGGAGACGGAGGTGCGGACGCCCCAAACACGCGCCGTATCGCGGACCAGCTTGGTCTCGACGCTCTCACCGAGGATCCCCGTTCCTCTCAATGAAGCTCGCTCCCAGGGTTGCCGCCGGCATTTGTCGTGGAGGGAGCGACAGAGGCGGTACTCCTTTTAACCGCTCTCAGCTTGTTTTATCTTACGTTGCAGAAGGCCTTTCCTCGCGTTTTCCAACAGTTCAGTATACCAATGACCGCACAAAACCAGACTCCGTCCCAGGTCGGAGATGGAGCCCCCGAGGCAGACCTGACAGAGTTCAAGACCTTAGAACAGTTCATCATTGAGCGGGAAGATGCCTTTCCCCATTCGACCGGTGCCTTCTCTCGGCTTCTCCGAGACATCAGCCTGGCGGCCAAGATCGTAAATCGCGACATGCGCCGCGCTGGCCTGATCGACGTGTACGGCAGCACCGGGGAGACAAACGTGCAGGGAGAGGTGCAGCAGAAGATGGATGCCCTTGCACACCGCGAATTCGTGCAGGCCCTCCGCCGCGGAGGGGAGTGCTGCCTCATCGGATCGGAGGAGCACGCGGAGGCCATTCCCCTCAGTAGCGTCTCGGAGGGGGACGGGGAATACATCGTGTTGCTGGATCCACTGGACGGTTCATCAAACATCGACGTCAACGTGTCGGTCGGCACCATCTTCAGTATCTATCGGTTGCCGGAGGGCTATCGGGAGGACAAACCGGATCCGGAGGCCGCCCTGCAGCCGGGCATCGAACAGGTAGCGGCAGGGTACGTCGTGTACGGCTCGTCGACGATGCTCGTTTACACCACCGGAAGCGGCGTGAACGGCTTTACGTTAGATCCCTCGATCGGGGAATTTCTCTTGTCCCACCCGGACATCCAGACGCCTTCGCGCGGTCGCCTCTTTTCCATCAATAGTGGCTACTACCACTCCTTCGAGGAAGGTCTGCGGGAGTATATTGACTGGCTTCAGCAGCAGGACCCGGAGACCAACCGGCCAGCGAAGATGCGATACATCGGCTCCTTCGTGTCCGATTTTCATCGAAACCTTCTGAAGGGGGGAATTTATATGTATCCGGCGACGGAGGGCAGTCCGGAGGGCAAGCTCCGTCTCATGTACGAGGCCAATCCGATGGGTTTTATTGCCGAACAGGCCGGCGGCGCAGCCTCGGATGGGCACACCCGGATTCTCGAAAAATCCCCGGACAAGTTGCACCAGCGCACCCCGCTCTTCATTGGGAGCGAAGAAATGGTCCGACGTGCCGGGGCCTTTGTCCAGGGCGAGCCGGAACGGGCGTTGCCCGCGTGAGAGGAAGGCGTGATTCGTGATGTGGGGCGTCTCCTTTCTGTCTCACACCCTTACGTGCCACCTCTTTACGCATCAAGATGTCTAGAATCGGGGCGTCCCTCTACTCGATGCGAGAGAAGCCCGTGTAGGGGCGGAGCGCTTCCGGAAGCTCGATGGAGCCGTCGGGCTGCTGGTTGTTTTCGAGCAGGGCGGCCAGCACCCGTGGAAACGCAAGGCCACTCCCGTTCAGTGTGTGTACCAACTCCGGCTTGGCCTCCGGCTCGGGACGGTAGCGGATCTGCATGCGGCGGGCCTGGAACGCTTCGAAGTTCGAGATCGAGGACACTTCGAGCCAGCGCTCCTGGCCCGCACTCCAGACCTCCAGGTCGTATTTTTTGGCTTGTGTGAAGCCCATGTCTCCGGTGCACATGAGCAGGCGGCGGTAGGGAAGGCCGAGGGCGTCGAGGGCACTTTCCGCGTCG
>CAYRPX010000272.1:0-4294 GCA_964426195.1 uncultured Salinivenus sp. | reverse complement strand
ACCGAAAAACTGCTCCGAACCGTGCCGACTACCAACACATAATCGGCCCACCACCCGATCTTCACGAGCGTCATTATCGACACCGCCGGGGGCATCTATGCGGGAACCTCGTCCTGCGCACCTTCTTCCCGGAGCTGCCCTTTGTCCCTACGGCCCTCGCTCTGGCCGTCATCGCAGGAGTCTACACGGCGGCAGGGGGCCTCGCGGCCGTCGTCTACACCGACATCTTGCAGGCCGTCATTCTGCTCGTCGGCTCCACTTTTATCGCCGGTATTACCTTCGCGGAGTTCGATTTTTCCTGGGCCCAGGCCACGGCCCAGTTGCCAGAAGATCACCTGTCGTTAATGCGTCCAATGGACAGCGAGGGCCTCCCTTGGCTCGGAACCCTCGTGGGAGTGCCTATCCTTGGCTTTTACTACTGGGGTCTCAATCAGTACATCGTACAGCGCATCTTGGGGGGACGCGACCTGAATCATGCCCGGTGGGGAGCCATGCTCGGAGGCTCCCTAAAGCTTCTTCCCCTCTTCATCATGGTCCTGCCCGGTGCGTTCGCGCTGCAGCTGTATCCCGATCTCGCAAACCCGGACCAGGTTTTCCCCACCCTCGTAACGGACCTGTTGCCCGTCGGGGTCGTCGGGATCGTGATGGCCGGACTTATCGCTGCCATCATGTCGACCATCGACTCGACGCTCAACTCCGCCTCCACGCTCATCACCATTGACTTCATAAAGCCGCGCCGGGAGAGTCTTTCTCCGGAAGAAACGGGCCGCATCGGACGCACCGCCACCATTGTGCTCATGCTCGTGGCCGCCGCCTGGGCTCCGATGATTCGCTACTTCCCCGGTCTCTGGAGCTACATCCAGTCTGTCCTTTCGTACCTCGTCCCCCCCGTCTTGGCCGTCTTTCTGCTCGGCGTGTTCTGGCCGCGCACGAACGGAAATGGCGCGTTCATAACCCTGATCGGAGGCCACGTGCTTTCCCTCGCTGTCTTCGTCCTGAGTCAGATGGGGTACATCGATCTGCACTTTACCATTATTGCCGGCATCCTTACTGCCATCTGTATCGGGATTCTCGTCGTCACCTCACTCACATTGGGCGACGCGCCCACATCTAAGAAGATCGAGGATCTCACCTGGGCAAACCGGGTCCTTGAGTCCCCCCCGTCGATGGCGTGGTACAAAAACTACCGGGTCCACGCCGCCGCTGTGCTTGGCCTTACGGCGGGGATGCTGGTCGCCTTCTGGTAGTTTCCCCCGGCACAGGCCTCCACCTGGGGAAAGGATCTCCTTCTACTGGGTTGGTCAGACTGCTGGCAGCGAAGATCTCCGTCGAAAGCGGGTTGTCCCCGCTGTGGAGGCATCATCCTGTGAACACACGGCTCAGGACTCGGTGATCCCCGAGGTCGCGGACCGGCGACACGGCACACCAATATGCGATTCGTCTCCTCTAGAGTCCAAACCCACCGTAGAGGACGAGATAGATGGCAAAAGCAAAGCTGCCCAGGCCACCGATTTGAATAAGTACGATTCCGAAAAAGTATGCATGGGCTTTCCAGGTCGTAAGCTGTTCTTCCCCCTCAAGCGTCTGACGCATGATTGTGAGGAAGTAGAACAGTACCATCAGCGAGAAGGGAACAAACACCACTACTGTGAGCACCGAGTCGAGAAGTCCCCCCACTAAAGGAATGGCGACGATCGATGTCCGCCTCTGGCCAATCATCAAGATGTCAGATATAGTCCGGTACACATCGCTGATGGATTCGTGTGAGGATTCAGAAACTGTTTGGCAGATGGATACGAAGCCGACACGCCGGAATCGACGCTACAAAACGGCGTCCAACCGAGTCCTGTCGTCGAGCGACCGGGTGAGTGCAGAAGCCTCTCCCACAGTCGCATCGCTGGAAGCACAGTGACCGAGTACTCTTGGGGTGCGCTGGGCGCGCAGCGCTCCGAGCGGAGCGAGCGCCCTGATTCCGACAACCGTCGAGAGAAGAAGTAGTTTTAGACTGGAAGCAGTCTCCGGGCTGCCGCCCCTGAGCATTCTCTATTTTGGCGCAATTCCATCGAATATTGCTGAGGAACCGGGATACAGTTCCCACCAGTAGTGCGTGTATGATTATGGACGGGCGTTTAGATATTTTGGGGCAGGGAATGACGACAGGCCTCTCTCCTTCTTCGCGGTGCGTCGAGCCGTACGCCCGGTTCCAGCGTTCCCCCTTTCCTTTTCTTACCGCTCCTTTCCTCTCCTCGTGCTCGTAGCCATTGTCGGCCGACCGAACGTCGGAAAGTCCACCCTTTTCAATCGTCTCACCGGCTCGCGCCAGGCCATCGTGGACGACGAGCCCGGAGTCACCCGCGACCGCGTCTATGGCGAGGCTGAGTGGGAAGGCCACACCATCCCGGTCGTCGACACCGGCGGCTACGTCCCCCACTCGGACGACCCCCACGAGCGGGCGATCCGCAAGCAGGCCGAGATTGCGTTCAAAGACGCCGATGTCATTCTCTTCGTCGTAGACGTGACCACCGGCATTACCGAGATCGACCGGGAGATTGCGGACGTTCTTCGCCCCACCGAATTGCCCGTGATGGTCGTTGCCAACAAAGCCGACAATGAAGAGCGGGAGTGGGCCGCAAGCGAGTTTTACCAGTTTGGCCTCGGCGAGGTCTATCCCGTGAGCAGCACCACGAAGCGGGGCATCGACGATATGATGACAGCGCTCGTGGAGAAATTGCCGGATACGGAAGAGGAGGACACGGGCGATCGTGTCCGGATCTCGCTCGTGGGCAAGCCCAACGTGGGCAAGTCGTCGATCGTTAACGCCACACTAGGATTTGACCGTTCCATTGTCACCGAGACGCCCGGCACCACGCGCGACACCGTGCAGTCGGTAGTCCAGTACGAGGGGCGTGAATTGTTGCTCGTAGACACGGCGGGGATGCGAAAGCGCTCGCAGACGGAGGGAATCGAGTTCTACGCCACGGTCCGCAGCGAGCGGGCCATTAAAGCGGGAGACGTATGCGTGCTCGTCCTCGACGCCACCGAGGAATTGCATAAGCAGGACCTCAGTCTGCTCAACCAGATCAACGACCACAAGAAGGGCATGGTGGTGGCGGTCAATAAGTGGGACCTTGCCCCGGAGGACAACGTGAAGGAGCAGTACACCGAGTATTTGCAGCAGTACCTTGGCTCTCTCGATCACGTGCCCCTCGTGTTCGTCTCTGCCGTCACGAAGCAGCGGATCTACGAGCTGCTCGACACGGCCCTGGAGGTCGCCGAGGAGCGCGAGAAACGCATACAGACCAGCGAGTTGAACGACGTGGTGCAGGCGGCGCTCGACGAGAAGCACCCGCCAACCACCAGCAGTGGGGCGTTCGTCAAAATCAACTATGCGACCCAGGTCCGCACGGCGCCGCCCGTGTTCGTCTTCTTTGCCAACCATCCGGAGGACATCCGTACTTCCTACAAGCGATACCTGGAAGGGAAGCTTCGGAAGGCCTTTGGGTTTAAGGGGGTCCCACTGACACTGGTGTTCAAAGAGAAGTAACCGTCATTCGGAAAATGACCTCTTTGCTTCGTGGAATGGAAGAAGATCTGGTACTTTGAGAACCTTCGCCCGAAGAAGCATCTAGAGTTGAGCACGGACACCATCGTGCGGATTGCGGAAGCGCGTCGACTTGGGGAGAACACTGAAGAGTCCTTTGATGTCGTGCATTTCAATGCCAACGGTCACTTGGACTTGAGGGCCACCTACGACGCGGCCCCCTCCACCGCCGCCGAACCCCGGTTCCGACAGAGCAGCTCCGGCGAAGGACACCCCCCGGGTTGGTCCGACCGGACACTTCCGAGGGTTCGTCTGTATGAGAGAAATTGAGAAGTCGTTTTCTTTTTTTCTTGCGGACGGCTCGGCGAAGGGGCCCCGCAGAGGATCCGTTTTCATGTCTTCCATTGATCTGAGCGACCGGTCCGAACGGATCCGGCTGGGCCGCAAGGCGCGCGCCTACCTCGTTCACCTCTTTACGGCATCGGGGGTGGCATTTGCGTTCCTGGCAATGGCCGAGGTCGTGCGGGCCGATCTCGATCCCCGGTGGGTGTTTGGATGGCTTACGTTAGCCGTATTCATCGACGCCGCCGACGGACCCCTGGCACGGCTGTGGGACGTGAAGCTGTATGCCTCCCGCATCCTGGGGCGGACCATCGACGTGATCGTCGACTATCTCACGTTCACGTTCATTCCCCTCGTCCTCGTGTGGCGGATGGACTGGCTGCCGGGCTGGGACGGCCTCTGGGTCACCCT
>CAYRPX010000271.1:0-4309 GCA_964426195.1 uncultured Salinivenus sp. | reverse complement strand
TTGCTTCCCGTGCGGGAAAGTTGGGCCAATAACGAGCCCATCGAATGGACGAAGGTGCACCACCTTCCGGACTACGCGCACTTTAGCCACGCGTCTCACGTGAACAAGGGGGTTGGCTGTGAGACCTGTCACGGCCGCATCGACCAGATGGGTGCAGAGGGGGTGTACCAGGCCGAACCGTTGTCGATGGGCTGGTGCCTCGACTGCCATCGGCAGCCTGAGAAGTACCTCCGTCCCAACGATGAAGTGACGACAATGGGGTACACACAGCCGGCGTCCTTCATCGAGCGCAACCTGGAGCGAATTGAAGAAGAGGGCATTCAGCCGCCCACGAACTGTTCGGCCTGCCACTACTAATTCATTTTCGGATGACGAACGGCGAATGATGAATGGGGGGGCGACTCCGTCATTGCTGAGGGTGAAGACGAACTCGCTCTTCCCGCCCGCTTGTCATGCGCCATTCGAAATTCGCAACTCGACACTGTAGGCATGATTGAACTTGATGTCATAGATTCGGAGACGGCCGACCGCGATGCGTCGGGGCCCACGTTCTGGCGACACTCTGCCAGATCGGGGACGGACGAGGGGGAAGGAGAGGACCTCACCGAGTTTGCGCCGGGCGACAGCGAGCCTCCGAGTGGAGCCTCGCGTCGCCAGTTTCTGCAACTCATGGGGGCGGCTATGGCCATGGCGGGTTTAGCCGGGTGCCGCCGGCCGGAGGAGAAGATTCTGCCGTACTCCGAGGACCCGGAGACGGTAATTCCGGGCATCGCGGATCACTACGCCACGGGCATGCCGTTTCGGGGAGTCCTGCGGCCCGTCGTGGTCAAAAGCAATGAGGGGCGCCCGACGAAGGTGAAGGGCAACGCCGATCATCCGGCGGGTCAGACTGGGACCAGTCCCTTTGAACAGGCGTCGGTCCTCAATCTGTACGACCCCGATCGGTCCCGCTCTGTTCGTAAGGATGGAGGCACAGCCTCGTGGAGCGACTTCGTGTCCTTCTGCCGTCAACTCGGCAACGAAGCCGAGCAGCGGCAGGTGGCCGTCCTCGTGGAAGAAACCTCTTCCCCGACCGTGCAGGCCATGCGGCGACGCATGGCAGATCGCTTTCCCAACCTCCAATGGGTCTCCTACACGGGAAAAGGGGACGACTCGCTTCGTCTCGGTGTACAGCAGGCGTTTGGGCGCCCGCTTCGGCCGCGCTACGAGCTCGGCGAGGCGGAGGTCATCGTGAGTCTTGACGCCAACTTCCTGGATGGACGTGCCCGCGACTTCATGTACAACACGCAGGCGTTCGCGGAAGGACGCCGGCTGGAGGACGCGGAGGACACCATGAGTCGCCTATACACAGTGGAAAGCCGGTATTCCACCACGGGTGGTTCTTCCGACCACCGACTCGGTCTGCGCGCCGGTCGCATTTCGGCGTTTGCCGGGGCCCTTGCCGCAGAACTCGGGGTGGGCGAGGCCCCGGGTGCCTCCTGGACCGAAAAGGAGCGCCTGCACGTCCGTGAGATTGCCCGAGACCTGCGAGAGGCGGAGCAGAACGGCGTCGTGATGGCGGGGGAGTCGCAGCCGCCCGAGGTGCACGCCCTGGCAATGGCAATCAACCGGCAGCTCGGCGGGATTGGGACGACCGTTACACTTTTCGACACGGGAGAATCCTCGCTCCGTCCGCAGGACGAGGCCCTGGCCGATCTCACGGCGTCGATGCAGCAGGGCGAGATCGATACTCTCTTCATGCTGGGGGTGAACCCAGTGTACGACGCTCCGGCCGAGATGAACTTCGAGGAGGCCCTCTCAAATGTGCAGGACACGGTGCACCTGGGACGGCTTCGGAACGAGACGGCGCAGGCGGTCCGGTGGCACCTCCCCCGTACCCACTATCTGGAGCAGTGGGGCGATGGGCGGACTTACGACGGCACGCTTTCCGTCGTCCAGCCGCTCATCCGGCCCCTGTACGACGATGCACACTCGATCATTGAAGTCCTCAACCTCGCGGCGACGGGCGTCAACGCCCAGGGACACGACCTCGTGCGCGAACAGTGGCGCTCCTACCTGTCCGGTCCCTTCGAAGAGGAGTGGCGCCGCGTTCTGCACGACGGATATCTGGCCGATTCGAGCTACGATACGGCCTCGGTCGGGCAGCCACAGGGTTCCTCAATCAATGTCCCCGCCCCTGATGCGGAGGAGGGGCTCGAGGTCGTTTTCCGTCTGGATCCGAAGCTGCTGGCGGGCCGATTCTCGAACAATCCGTGGATGCAGGAACTTCCGGACCCGATCACCAAGATCGTCTGGGACAACGTGGCCGTCATGAGTCAGGCGACGGCCGACGAGCTTGGCGTCGAAGTGCAGCGCCGCGAGGGTAGTTTCTACGCCGATCGCATCGAACTTGCCCTGGATGGCCAATCCGTAGAGCTTCCGGTCTGGATTCAGCCGGGCTACCCTGACGGGTCCATTGGCGTGTCCTTGGGGTACGGTCGCACCATCGCGACGACGCGCGAGGCGTACAGCACGCCGTTCTGGGACACCGACGACGAGACCGACATCTACAACGGAGGCCCCGTGGCTGGAAGCGTCAACGCGGCTGGGGAGGCCGTGGATGTGGTCGGGGCCAACGTGGCTCCGATGCGGCCCTCGGGCCGGCGTGTCACGACCGGAGCCGAGGTTACCAAGGTTGACAGTGGCTACCTGATCGCGACGACTCAGGAGGAGGGAAGCATGCAGGGGCGCCCGATTGTTCGATGGGCCACCCTAGAGGAGTTCAAGGAGGATCCATACTTTGTCAACGACGAGCAGCCCCCCGTGCCCGAGCTGGGGCACGGAGAGGGGCACGGTGGGGACGAGCACGGCGGAGGTGAGCACAGCGGAGATGGGACGGCCCACGACGAATCGGCCCACGGGCTCGACGCCGGGCCGGGAACTGATGCCCACGCCGCCGAGGACATGCCCGAGCAGGCCCACGGAGAGAACGGGCAGCACGACGGCTCGGACGGTGCTGGCGCGGCAGAACGGCAGCGAGAATACCCGATGGTTTGGGAAGAGAATCATCCGAAGGACCAGGACGCGTCCAAAAATAATCCCTACTACCAACATCAGTGGGGAATGACCGTCGACCTCAATACCTGCACAGGTTGCAACGCCTGCATCGTGGCCTGCACGAGCGAGAACAACGTTCAGGTAGTGGGGAAGGAGGAGGTCAGCAAAGGACGGCACATGTACTGGATTCGCAACGACCGGTATTACGTCAGTGAGGAAGAGGGGGACGACGATCCCGAGATGCTCACGCAGCCGGTCATGTGCCAGCACTGCGAAAACGCACCCTGCGAAGCGGTCTGTCCGGTGGCGGCGACGGTGCACTCGCCAGATGGTACGAACCAGATGGTCTACAACCGTTGCATCGGCACCCGCTACTGTCAGAACAACTGTCCCTATAAGGTCCGGCGCTTTAACTTCTACGACTGGACAAAGACGCTCCCGACCGAGGTGCAGATGGCGCAGAATCCGGACGTCACGGTGCGCACCCGCGGCGTCATGGAAAAGTGTACGTGGTGCATTCATCGAGTGCGTAAGCACCAGCAGCAGGCCGACAATGAGGATCGAAATCTCCGTCCCAATGAGATTGAGACGGCGTGCCAGGAGGCCTGCCCGACCGACGCCCTCACCTTCGGTGATCTCAACAATCCCGAGAGTGACGTGGTCGAGAAAAAGAAGAACCCACGCCGGTACGAGCTTCTCTCCTATCTGAACACGAAGCCGCGTCTTTCCTACTTGGGGCGGGTACGCAACACCAATCCCCGCCTGGAAGAGGCGCTTTCGGCTCCGGCGGAAGAACGCGAGGCGCACGCGGAGGCATAGGTCCTCCGCCGTCTCTTTTCCTGACTCGTAGAATTGATCCCTGAGAGATTCGTGGAGACCTCAAAAAAACTTCCTACAGACCCGTCCGAATCAGCGCCGTCTCCCAGCGGGGACGGTGCGGGCCTGGTCAAGGGGAACTTGTCGTTCCACGACATCACAGAGATGGTGTCGCGGCACGCGGAGAAGAAGGCCCCGGTTGCGTGGTACGCCGCGTTTTCGGTGGCCCTGTCTGGGACGCTTCTGCTCCTGGCCCTTTTCGCCTATGTGGTGTGGAATGGAATTGGTGTCTGGGGCAACAACCAACCTGTGGGATGGGGATGGCCCATCGTCAACTTCGTGTTCTGGGTCGGGATTGGTCACGCTGGGACGCTCATCTCAGCCATTCTCTACCTCTTCCGTCAGCACTGGCGCACGGCCATCAACCGGGCGGCGGAGGCCATGACGCTCTTCGCCG
>CAYRPX010000270.1:0-4368 GCA_964426195.1 uncultured Salinivenus sp. | reverse complement strand
TCTCGATGGGGTAGGACACCAGCTTCTCCACCTCCACGGGCGACATGCCGGGCACCGGCGTGAGGATCTGCACCTGGTTGTTTGTAAGCTCCGGGTAGGCGTCGACCGGGACCTGTTGCCAGCTGTAGATGCCCCACCCGACCAGGACGGCCATGAGGAGCAGAACCAGGATCCGGTTTTTGACGACGGACGTGACGAGGCGGTCAAACATGAGAGGGGAAGTCCTGGGGCTGGTGTAAGCGCGGCGTTTCCGGTATCGGTGAGGCGTCCCGGCGGGACGCCTTTACGTGTTTTCTGTGGAAGGCAGCGGCTCATCCCCGCTGGTTCAGAGCACTGACAATCTGGTAGGCGCCCTTTGTGACGACTTTGGTTCCGAGGGGAAGGGACGGAACGGCCACGTCCCCCGCTGCGTCGGCGTCCGCGTCGACGTAGACCCGTCGAAACGTCCGCGGGCCCTTCCGCACGAGGACGTACGCTCCGGAGGCGTCGGTGAGCAGCACGTCGGCGGCGAGGGCAGGCCGGGGATCGCTCGTGAGCTCGACCTGGACGGTGGCGTACATGCCGGGCCGGAGCGAGCCGTCCGTGTTGTCGAGGACGACTCGGGCGCTGGCCGCACGGCGCTCGTCGGTCACCTGAGGAGTGATCTGCACGATTTTGCTCGAGTAGGTCCGCTCCGGATTCATGGGCGTCGTGACGGTAACCGACTGCCCTTCCCGGATCTCGTCCAAGTTGCGCTCGAAGACGTCGGCCACCACCCGAATGGGTTGCAGATCCGCGATGCGGTACAGCTTGTCGCCCTGCTGCACCGGAGCGCCCAGCACGCCAAGCCGATCAAGCACGACCCCGGAAATGGGAGCTTCGAGGGGCAGGATGGCCATGTCCTGCTCGCCGGTGGCGACATGCTCGATGCGATCGGGGCGCACGCCCATCGAACGGAGGCGCTGGCGAGCGGCCTGCCACTGCCGCTCGGCGGCCCGCAGGTTCTTCTCGATGGCGACACCGCGCTCCTCCAGCCGCCGCTGCCGGTCGAGTTCGTCGCGAGCCTGTCGCAGGTCGGCCACCATCTGGCTCAGGTCCGGGGCCGCCACGTCCGCGAGCACCTGTCCCTTCTCAACCCGCGCGCCGACGCCGACACGCAGGTTCTCCACGCGTCCGTTCACGAGCGATGTGACGAAGGCCTCCTGGTCAGCTTCCGGTTGCACCCGTGCTGGCAGCTGAATGGTCGTCGTGACCGGTTTTTTCGTCACCTCCGTCGTCTGGACGGTGACCTCCTGAAGCTGGGCCTCGGAGAGGGTGATCTGGTCGGAATTTGACGTGGAATCGGCGGCCGTGGCGGCAGGCGTCGTGCCGCCATCACCGCCACAGCCGGCAACGAACAGGACAAGGGCCGCGAGGACGGGAAGGGCACGAACAGTCATGGGCGGAAGCGGAAAGTCGGTGCGTGAGAGAAAAGAAGCGGTCATCGTCATCACGGCGTGAGGGTTGGGTTTTGGGGCTGCAGAGCCCCGCGGACGACGAGCGGCTCGTCGGTCGGCTGCACGCCGAGGGCGTAGGCCAGGTCGTAGAGGCTGTGCAGATAGTCGGCGGTCAGGCGTGTCCGCAGGAGGGCCGACTGTCGGGCCGCGTCCAGGGCGTCGAGCAGCTCGAAGAGAGTGATTTCGCCCTGGCGGTACACGAAGAGCGCGTCGTCGCGGAGGGTGTCCGCTTCGGCGAGCTCGTCCTTCGAGAGGCGCTGGATGCGATCGCGATAGCTGTTGATCCGCTGGAGGGCGTCGTAGACATCCAGTTCCACCGCGCGGCGTGCGGCGTCGAGCTGGGCTGCGGCGGCACTTCGCCGGCCCCGCTGAGCCTCCACAGCCGCGTCGCCTCCGTTCCAGAGGGGAAGGCCCACGTTGATGCCCGCCGTGTATCCATAGGTGTTGCCGCCGGGGACGGACTGTCGCTTTGGGCCAACCGAAAGACTAATCTGGGGATACCGTCGGTAGCGGGCGGCGTCGAGCGTCTGGGAGGCAGCCTCGAGTCGGGCCTGGGCCTGTATGAGGCGAGGCCGCTCCTGCCGGGCGCGCTGCAGGGCGCGGGCGTGGTCGATGGTGACCGGGCGGAATTGCATGTGACCGGCCACGGCAGGGGCCCCCTGCACCCGGAGCGAGTCGAGGTTCGCCTGGGCGGGGGGGAGCAGGAGGTAGGCCAGTTCGGCCCGAGCGGTGCGTAGGGTGCGCTCGGCGTCAGCGAGATCGCTTTCGTAAGCGGCCCGTGCGACGTTCAGGCGCGATCGCTGAAAGGTGCCGAGGTCGCCCTCTTCGTACCGAACCTGACCGGTCCGGGCGGCCTCGCGGACCGCAGTCGTTACCCGGTCCAGAACGTCGCGCCGAGCTTTTGCCTCCGCCACGGCGAGGTAGCGGTGGCGAAGTTTCCGGTACAGATCGGCGCTCGACTCTCGCGTTCGGGCAGAGGTGGCCCGGTCAATCGCGTCGGCGGAGCGGTTGCGCGCCGTCGTTTCCCCCGGATAGTTGAGGGGCTGGTTGACGTTCAAGTACCACTGGTCGTCCACGCCGGCTCCCTTCAGGTTCGTGCGCTCCTCGGAGAGGCTGACAGTGGGGTTCGGGTACCGGGCGGCGTCCTCGGCGGTCTGCGTTTCCGCCCGAGCCCGCGACTGGACCGCCTGGAGTTGAGGGTTGTTTTCCAGCAGGAGGGCCGTCGCCTGGTCGAAGGTGAGCGTGTCGGGAAGAGCGCTGGGCTGAGCTGAAGTGGAAGCGAGTCCTCCGACGGCCCACAGGAGAGCGAGAAGCAGGCCGAACAGACCCGAGGTCGAGAAGCGATCCATAGTGCGGCGACGACTGGACAATTTCTAGTGTCACGTCGCCAATGGGACGCTCTCAACGGGGGAGGGGATCTTATAGGGCCATGAGAAGGGGATTAGAGGTCGATTAGAACGCTGACGACCCTCGTGGGGAAGCGGGAGGAGAGAGTTCTTCTGCCGTCTTCGTTCTATCGCGGAACCGAGCCCTTCAAGGGAAGGAAACTCAGTTCAAATCGGCGGAGGGCTGAAAGGTGTGAAGTGAATCCGCGAGCAGTTGGCCCCACGACGTGTCGTAGGGATGAACGGCCGTCACTGCTTGGTCGTCTCGGTACACCGGCCGTCCTTCGTTGGCCCACCGAAAGAGGGAGCCTTCAAGATTGACGGCCTTCGTGAATCCCTGCTCCCGAAGGGTCTGTACAACGCCCGCTGATCGGTAGCCCACGGAGCAGTAGACCACGATCGGTGTGCTCGGGGCGAGCGTGTCGAGCGCGGGATAGGCGTCGGCGTCCGGGTCCACACGGTGGGCGCCTGGTAGGTGGCTTACCGCATACTCTTCAGGCGAGCGGGCGTCCAGCAGAACGGGCCTCGGGGTCGCCTCGTCCGACAGGTGCTCGGCGAGCGAATCCGTGGACATGGACGGTACGTTCGGGAAGTCGGTCGCGATCATATGCTCGACTGCTCGCCAGGTGAGGTCGTCCGAGCAGCCGGTATGGACGGCCAAAAGACAGAGGAGGGAGGCGAAGAGCTTGCGCATCGGGCGACGGAGGCTACCAGGAAGAATTGCGAAATGCACCCGGTAGGGATGCGAGAGAGGGGACTTACAGGGCAATGACGTCCTCGATGCTAGAGGCTTTCTCATAGATGTCAATAACCTCCTCACTCGACGACATCCGAAGATGGGCCGTTACGCTCTTGTAGTTTCCCTTACTGGACTCTCGGACCCGAACCGGGTGTTCGTCGAACACGTCTTTTAGTTCGTCCAGGCGGGCCGCTGGAGCGATGAACTTAAAGGTGTATTGTGTCGGCCAGTCGTTTTGGTCGTCAAGCAGTTCCTGAAATCGGTCCCACCACGCTTCGTCGCTTTCAGCATTCGGCTGGTTGATGAACTGCATCGAGGAAGGAAATTAATTAAAAGGATACACACCACCAATTTACGCGCAAGAATCCTAATTCGTTCAACGCAGTGAGGCGTAGGGAGAATGTGAAATTGTCAAAAAAGGATATCCAGTCAGGGGGCGAGGCTGTATCAAACCGATTCGGCAGAGTCGTTATTGTGTGTGCGTTGTACTACTCCCACCTCAAAGAGCTCCCGTGTCTCATGGACTGGACTTCGCTTCGCGGATGCTGGACGCAAATCCGTTTGACATTTGCAACCGTGCTTGTTCTGCTCGCGGGTGCGGTGCTGCCCGCGCAAGGACAGGATTTGCTGCAGCAATTTGAGAAAAAGGTGACCACCTTCACATTGGACAATGGACTGGACTTCGTGGTGGTTGAGCGCCACGACGCGCCAGTCGCCTCGTTCGCCACGTACGCCGACGTGGGGTCGGTGGATGAGCCGGAGGGCAAGA
>CAYRPX010000269.1:0-4392 GCA_964426195.1 uncultured Salinivenus sp. | reverse complement strand
CTCCGGCGTACGTTGCGGTTCGAACGGTGACGGCCAGAATTGACCATTTTCCCGCTCGGGTCAGGTGGGTTTTGTCGATATGGTGCGCTGTGCAACTGCTTCTGTTCATCTCAGTTGATACAACATCGGTTTTGAGCGGAACCCATCTACCTCCATGCCTACCAAGTCCCTCGATCAGCGGATCGTTCAAACGTCTGACATCTGTGGCGGAAAGCCCCGGATTGCAGGTCATCGGATCACGGTGCAAAATATTGCCATCTGGCACGATCGCCTCGGCTGGAGCGCTGACGAAATCGCGTCGGAGTACGACTTGGAGCTGGCCGATATTTACGCGGCGCTTGCGTACTACTTCGCTCATCGCGAGGAGATTGACCAGTCCATTCGAGACGGAAAAGCCTTTGTCGAAGAGATGAGACGCAAGACGCCGTCGAAGCTTGAGGAGAAGCTTCAGGGGAAGAAGTAATGGCTGCGGTTCGGTACTATTTGGACGAACACATTGCGGAGGCCGTCGCGACAGGGCTTCGAAATCGCGGAATCGATGTTCTCACGCTGAGCGAAGCAGAAATGCTGGGTGCCAGCGACGAAGATCACTTCTCATACGCCTACGAGGAAGGCAGAGTGCTTGTAACCTACGATGACGACTTTCTGCGGCTGGCTGCCCGAGCCGAAAAGCACGCCGGAGTTGCCTTTGCACCGCAAGGTCGATCGATCGGAGAAATGGTTCGGGGCCTCACGTTGATCGCGGAGGAGATGGAGGCAGAAGACATGCGAGGTCACGTCGAGTTTTTGTAGTCAGCAAGTGCCTTGCGCCCCATAACTCGGTTGCTACACCTGAACCAGGGCCGTTGCTGTTTCCGTGCGCTGTCGGCAGAGCGGTTCGATTTTGCCGGTCGGAAGTGCCGGCGCGAGCGGATGGAAACCCGGCCGAGCGCAGTCGTTCAGGCGATGTAAGTCAGGGCAAACCGTTTCCTGTGCCCGGGTCAGGTGAGCGTCCACGTTATGTAGAGCGGCGCAACTGAGCCTCGACTCGTCGGTCCCCAAAACGTGTGGTCTACTCGATCACTTCTCGTTCCGTCATGTCATCAAAGATGCTTGACCAGTGTATCGAGTCCAAGTCGGGCATTCTAGGTGGGAAGCCCTGCATTGCAGGCCGACGAATTGCCGTCGAGCACATTGTCGTCTGGCATGAGCGCCTTGGTATGAGCGCCGACGAGATTGCGGGCGAATACGATCTCGAATTGGCCGATGTCTACGCAGCTCTGGCCTATTACTTCGCTCATCGCGAGGAGATCGACCAGTCGATTCGCGAAGGGAAGGAAACGGCCCAACAGCTTCGAGCCCAAAACTCGTCGCTACTGAAAGAGAAGCTGGGGCGCAGCTCTGTGTCGAGATGAGTACGTCGATCCGCTACTTTACAGGCGAGCATGTCGCAACGGCCATCGCGATCCAGAAATTCTTGGGGGAACGCCCGTCTTCGTGGGAACGCGCGTGCCGGTCGAATCCCTCGTTCAGCATCTGAAGCATGGGAAGCGCTTAGAGGAATTTCTGGATGACTTTCCCTCCGTGTGCCGGGAGCAGGCGGAGGCGTTTTTAGACCTTGCCGAGGCCGAACTCCTGCGTGAAGACCGTTCCACGCCGGCATGAACGTACTTCTCGATGAGAACATCCCCCGCAAGCTTCAGTGGCGTCTGAAGGAGCGAGGGATCGAGGGGGTCACGGTTCCTGATCGCGGATGGGCAGGAGTGACCAATGGGGAGCTGTTGAGCCGAGCGGACGGGGAGTTCGACGCTCTTCTTACGATGGATCAGGGGATCGAATATCAGCAGAACATCCAGAGTCGTGCGCTTGGCGTCGTGACGATTGTGGCTCCGGATAACGAGTACGAGACGCTTCACTGGGAAGTGGGAAATGCCTTCTCGGCAATGTTTAAGCGGGATCGTCTCGGCGTGGACACGGCCGTAGAGGCCCTCCGGCGGTATGAGGAGGTTCCGATCCAGTGGGTGGAGGTGACGTTGGCCGATGCCTTTCGGGTTTCCGACCGGCACGACTTGTATGCCTATGACGCCTACATGCTCGTGGCCGCGAGGCGTCACCAGGCACCGCTCTTAACGCTGGATGGAGGGCTGAAGGAAGCAGCTCGCGAATCGGACGTCGATCTTTTGGGGGTGTAAACATGAGAGTATACACGTATTCGGAGGCCCGTCAAAATCTTGCCGATCTGCTGGACCAAGCCGGAGAGGAGGGAGAAGTTCGGATTCGTAGGCGCGACGGGAGTGAGTATGTCCTACGGCCGCGCCGGCGTGATGGATCGCCCCTTGACGTGCCGGCGGTGAGCATTGGGGTGAGTACAGAGGAGATTGGGGCTGCCGTTCGGGAGGGGCGCGAGCTGTTTTCGGGCGGTGTGGCCAATCGGGATCGGCTTCGCGGATCCGGAGTGGCGAGACGGGTGGTAGGAGCTGCGACCGGCGAGGTCGTTTGGAGCGGGAGAGGTTCTACCGGGCAGTTTCCTGCACCTTGCAGGTGAGTGTTGTCGTCATGCAGTACGTCGCCGTTCTGTACGAATGCGCGCCGTCCGGTGTCGCGCGGCGTCGACGTCCCCGCGGTTTCTTGCTGACGGTGACATCAGCCCCCCAATGAGTCTGCCCCGGGGCGTCGCGGAACAACCCATCAGTGCACCCGACGACGAATGGGGGCTACACTCGAACGATAGTGGGACGCTCGCCTCGTTCATCGGCTGATACTGCTCGTCGCGGTGGGCGGCCCATCGAGCAATCCGGACCTGGAGCGTCACGTTTGATTTTTCGCGCAATACTACTTTTGTAGTACTACGCAAGCCGTATGAAAACCGCTGCCTCTCCATGCGACCCCTTCTCGTGTTCCTGTTCGGGGTTGTTCTCGTCCCCGCCGCCCACGCGCAGGGGCTGGGCCGGGGCACGGCGGAGGCCCCCGTAACGGAGTGGCCCACCGCCGATCCCGACACGATGGGCCTGTCCGCCGAGGCGCTTCGGGCCCACCTCGACCGCTGCAAGAAGTCGGGCGCCTTCGGATGTCTGGTGGCCTACAGGGGCCGCGTTGTGCAGGAGTGGTATCGGATCGAGCACCGGAGTCCGTTCGTGGGCACGGCCTCGGCGGTCAAGTCCTGGACCGGCCTCCTTACCGGCATGCTGATCGCCGACGGCGCGATCGACAGCGTGGGGGTACCGGTCGCGAAGTGGATCCCGGAGTGGACCCCCGGGGCCCGGGCCGGCGTCACGATCCGGCATCTCCTCACGATGACCTCCGGGCTGAGCGATCGCACGGGCCGCCGCATGACGATCCCGTCGCCCGACTCGGCCACGGATGCGTCTCCCCCGGATGAAGCCGGCGTAGTGGCGGCGAAAAACACGACCGGGTACGTCCTCGACCTGCCGCTCGACGGTCCGCCGGGGCAGCGATTCTCCTACAGCAACGAGGGGGTGCAGCTGCTCTCCCCAATCCTGGAGCGGGCCGCCGGCATGCCCCTGGCCCGCTACGCCCGGGAGCGCCTGTTCGCCCCGCTGGGCATGGACCGCACCCGCCTCAGGGTCGACGAGTACTACAACACCGTCACCTTCGGAAGCGCCGAGACGACCCTCTCGGACTTTGCCCGTATCAGCCAGCTGATGCTGAACGAGGGCCGCTGGAACGGCACGCAAATCGTTCCGGCGTCGTGGATCGAGCGGTCCACCACGCCCACGGAGGCGACGCCGAACTACGGCTTCCTGTGGTGGATCGACCAGAAGCGCGGCAACTACGCAGCGACGGGGAGTCTCGACAACGTGTGCATCGTCGTTCCGGAACTGAACCTCGTGGTGGCCCGGATGCAGCGCGATCCGCAGCCGGACGCCGAGACAAAGTACCAGCGCGTAGAGACCCTCAAGCTGCTTCGGAAAATTGTGGAGGGGGCGCCTGAACGGGAGTAGGCGTCGGAGGCCCACCAATTCCAATTGCCCACCCCAGCACGTCATGAGAGCGGCTCACCGGTACGCCCACGTCTTGTTGACCGGAGGCCTGCTTGCCGTGGTACTCGTCGGCGGGTGTGCCGGCTCGAGACAGGCCGCTCCGAGTCTGGACACTCGACTCGACCTCGCCCGCACCTATTCCGCGCAGATCTCCGGGGACGCACTCCTGGTCTGGATCGACGGGGACCTGGTTCTCGAAGACTATCCCGGCGACTACGATCCCACGCAGCCCCACGTGTTGACCGAGATCAGCGCGCTGCTCCCCAGCCTCGTGGCCCTGAAGGCCGCGGGGGACGGCCGGCTGGCCCTCGACGACCCGGTCGCAGACGCCCTCCCCGAATGGAAGAGGGACTCTTTGAAGGCACAAATTACGGTCGGCCAACTTCTCCGCTACACTGGCGGCCTGCGGCCC
>CAYRPX010000268.1:0-4393 GCA_964426195.1 uncultured Salinivenus sp. | reverse complement strand
ACGATGTGCATGCCCGTCACGTGCTCCTGGATGAAGGAGTTGATCCGGGCCATCTGCCTGCGCGTCTCGCGATACTGCTCCCGCACGTTTCGCCGGAACCAGAATGTCACCCACACCATCAGCGGCATCACCAGCAGCGTGACCACCGCCAGCATCCAGTTCAGGGTGAACATGAAGTACGCGATGAAGAAGAGCTTGAACAGGTCCCCCAGCGCCGAGACGAGCCCCGAGGAGAGCGCGTCGCTGAGTGCTTCGACATCGCTGGTCGTCCGCGTGATGATACGCCCGACGGGCGTGCGGTCGAAGTACGAGAGGGGTTGCTTTTCGACGTGCCGGAAGAGCGTCATGCGTAGGTCGTAGATGGCCTGCTGTCCAATCCACTGCGTGAGGTAGTTTTCGCCGAAGGAGAGCAGCCCTTCCCCTACCAGCGCCAGCATTAGGAAGAGGATGATGCGTTGCAGCCCCTCCAGGTCCCCCACGACGATGTAGTTGTCGATCCCCTTCTGCACGAGCCACGGGCGAATGGGCCCCAGGAGGGACGCCCCGAGCGTAATGAACAGCGCCAGCCCGATGAAGCCAGCATACGGCTTCAGGTAGCGGGCCAGCCGACGGATCAGCCGGGTGTCGAACGTGTGGACTTCCTTGACGCTGTCTTCCGGTTCAAAATGGTCGTCGGACGCGTCGTCAGCCAAGTGACAGAGGTCGGTTCTGAGAAGTGCAAGCGGTACCGGTATCGACAACTCGGACGTCGCGGGCAGTGTTGCGTAGCCCGCGGCATTGTTCTGGGGTCGAAGGCGCACGTTTCACGGTTTTTCCCTACCCATTTCCTGCTGAGGCTCTTTCGTCCGCGGGTCGAGTTCGTAGCGGTGAAGTTCCTCGGCCACCTCCGAAGAGCGAAAGACCAACTTTGCCTCCTGCACCAGTGGCGTGGGGTCGGGATAGCGGGCGCTCAGGTGGCCCAGAAGAAGGCGCTCGGTTCCTGCGTCCCGCGCCACCGTGGCGGCTTCGCGGGCCGTGGAGTGCCCCGTCGTTTCTGCCCGGTCCTGGTGCTCCTCGGCGAAGGTGGCATCGTGGTAGAGCAGGTCCGCGTCGTCGGCGAGGGCACGTCCCCCATTGCAGGGCCGCGTGTCGGTGACATAGGCCATCGAAATGCCCGGCCGGGACGGCCCCAGTACCTGATCGGGCTGCACCGTCGTCCCATCCGCCACCGTCACCGGAGTCCCGCTTTGCAGGCGCCCGAACGCCGGCCCCTCCGGCACCCCCAGCGCCCGCGCCCGCTCCGGCTGAAACCGACCGGGCCGGGCGCGCTCCTCGAACCGAAAGCCCATCGCAAATCCGCGGTGACTCAACGGGCGCGCCTCCACCGTGAACTCGTCCGTCTCGTACACGACCGCCTGTGTCAGATCTTCGTCGACCTCTCGAATCCGAAGGGGAAACGGCACCTCCTCGGGGTTGCCGCCCGGAATGGCCTCCAGCATCGCACGCCCGCCCGGCGGCACGACCAGCGTAACGGGATCCTCTCGCTGTTGCAGTGCGAGGGTCGCGAGAAGGCCGGGAAGGCCGTAGCAGTGATCCCCGTGCAGGTGCGTCACAAAGATGGCATCGACGCGGACCCGCTTGAGGTCGGCGTGCAGCAGTCGATACTGCGTGCCCTCCCCACAGTCGAAGAGCAGAATCCGCCCCTTCCGCTCCACGGACACCGACGAGAGATGCCGGTCCTCCGTAGGCAACGCTGAGGCCGTGCCCAGTGGAATCACATCGGTGGTCATAGATTGACGTGCTTCGCGGGAGAACGTCGAACAGGTTCCGCCTTCCCCGTTCACACATTCGAGCGCCCAGGTTTTGGTCCCTACGACCACGCCTTTGTCAACCGGCAATCCAGAGAGCGCGCTGTGACAAAAAGAACGCCGCCCCCCCGCATTACCCCCCATTTTCGCGCATCCGCTCTAGTAGACGCTGGACCACCCCTGGCCGCTCCTCGGCAACGTTCTCGGTCTCGTGCGGATCGAACCAGTGGTCATACAACTCGAACTCCACCTGTCCGCCCTCCTCACTCGCCCACCGCGTGAGCCGGTAGCGCTCCGTGCGCACCGTCGTTCCCCACCGTTTCCCTCGGCGCCAGTACCCAAAAGCGGTCCCTTCCCTGCCGTCCCGACGGGTCGGGTGTGTCAGGTGGGACAGGAGGCTTTCTCCATCCACCGTTTCCGGCAGCGGCAGACCACTCACATCCGCCAGCGTGGGGTAGATATCGACCGACTCGACGATCTCTCGGGCAACGCCCCCCTCCGGAGGCGTCACGCCCGGAGCCCGAACGATCAGCGGACTGCGGAGCGAAAACTCGTAGGTCGTGTGCTTGCCCCAAATGCCGAGGTTACCGAGGTGCCATCCGTGATCCCCCCACAGCACGACGACGGTGTTTTCCTCTAGTCCCAGACGCTCCAGCGCGTCGAGCACCGTTCCAATCTGAGCGTCGACGTAGCTCGTTGCGGCGTAATAGCCGTGACGGAGCTTTCGTGCCTCCGCATTGGTGATCGAGTCGTCCCACACCACTCCGCCGTAGCCTCCGAACAGCTCGCCGCCCTCATGCAGGCTTACGTCCGGCGCCCCATTCGGCGGGGCCGGATGTGGGGCCAGTCCCATCCGATCCCGATCGTAGAGGTCCCAGTAGCGCTGCGGGGCATTGAACGGCAGATGGGGCTTATAAAATCCGACCCCCAAGAAAAACGGCTGGTCGCGATCCTTGAGCGCCCGCAGCTCGTCAACCGCCATCTCGGCCATCAGCCCGTCGGGATAGCCGGTGTCCGGCACGTCGGCGGACTCGGTGGCGGGGGTTTTCCCGCGGTCGCGGCTCGTTCCCCCATCGTAGGCAAAGAACGCACGCCAGGCGGTCTTCCAGGGGCCGCGCGGGCCGTACATCTCATCCCAGCTGTTTGGCATTTGCAGCGGCGCCTCAGGATCGTCGGTTGCTCCTGGCCGGGTTGTCTTCTCGTGGCGACGTCCGTCCGGACTATGGCTAATCTTACCGATGCCGACGGTGTGGTACCCGTGGCGACGGAAGTGACGGGGCAACGCCACCGGGCGCGTCGAATCCCGTTCCGCCAGAAGCGAGAAGGCTCCGTTGCCGTAGCTCGCTGGGCGAGAGGAACGCAGGCGTCGGGACAGTAGCATCGCGTAGCGGGAGGCCCCACAGGTAGGAGCCTGCACGTAATGCCGCGGAAAGCGAACGCCCTCAGCGGCCAGGCGGTCGATGTTGGGAGTCACCATCTGCGGCTCGCCAAAGCTTCCAAGCTGGGGTCGCAGATCGTCCACGGCGATGAAAAGAACATTGGGGGCCTCACCGTCCGTCCCCTGTCCGTAGCTCCCCGGCACGACCAGCAAGAGCATTCCCAGTAGGATGCTTATACACGTTGTGATCCGCGTTTTGTCGACGATCTCGGGTTCGGTCATCTGCTTTTTCCGATTCGTGAAGACGGTTGGAAAGACCATTTTGGATCACGGTTGTACACAGTCCCCTGACGTCGGAAGAAAATGGAAACCCCTATTGCGTGGACCGATCCCTCGCTTGATCGAGAAGAGGGGCCTATAATCAGAACGCTCACGCCGCAAATGGGGGAGCGGCGATTCTCCCTGCCCGACTGTCTGCCCGCGGATTGACCCGAGGCTCTCGAATGGCCAGGGAGTATCGAAAATACGGTTATGAGAAGAAGTCATTCCAAGCGAGGATCTCGACCGCCGTCGGAATGATGGTGCTAATGTCCCTTTTGGGGCCACTTAGAACGCCTCGATCTTCTCCTCAAGCAACTGTTTCTCGTAGAGGTCGGCGTAGAGGCCCTCCTGGCCCACAAGGGCTTCGTGGGTTCCGCGCTGCACGACCTCCCCCTGCTCCATCACCAGGATCAAATCCGCCTCCTGCACGGCACTCAGGCGGTGACTCACGATCACCAGCGTATGGCTCCCCTGGCGGTCCCGCAGCGAGCGCAGGATGTTGCGTTCCGTGGCGGTGTCCACCGCCGAGAGCGCATCGTCAAAGATCAGAATGCGCGGGTCTCGGATTAGCGCCCGGGCAATGGAGGTGCGCTGCTTCTGCCCGCCGGACAGCGTGATGCCCCGCTCGCCAACGTACGTATCGAAGCCGTCGGGAAAGTCCTGCACATTCTCCACGAGATCCGCCTCCGCGGCGGCCCGCCGGATCTCGTCCCGATCAGCGTCCAGGTCGCCGAACGCAATGTTGTTGGCCACCGTGTCGCTGAACAGAAACACGTCCTGTGGCACGTAGCCCATGTTTTTTCGCAGCGTCTCCAGTGGAATGGTCTCAATCTCGTATCCGTCGATGGCCACCGTGCCAGCGTCCGGCTCCAGAAGGCGCGGAATCATGCGGACGAGCGTGCTCTTG
>CAYRPX010000267.1:0-4406 GCA_964426195.1 uncultured Salinivenus sp. | reverse complement strand
CTGGTGGAGACGGACGAGGACTTCCGCCTCCACCTGGACGTGCCGGGCATGAGCACGGAGGACATCAACATCAACCTCCAGAACCGCACGCTGACCGTCAGTGGCGAGCGCACCAGCGAGCGTACGGACGAGAGCGAGGAGTTCGTCCGCGTGGAGCGCGCCTTTGGCAGCTTCCACCGCTCGTTCACGCTTCCGACCGCCGTGGACGAGGAGCACATCGAGGCCACCTACGACAACGGCGTGCTGACGATCACCGTCCCGAAGACGGAAGAACGCACGCGCCGTCAGATTGAAATCCAGTAACCCGGTGTCCTCGTGTTCTCGATTCCCATGGGACTGCCTCCATGGCGGTGGTCTCGTGTGCATCCCTTGATGGTCGGGTGCGGTTTCGGTCCCCAGCTGTGCTTCTGTCGGGCGCGGCTGGGGATTTTCTATGTTCGTGGGGGGCGAGTCAACAGGCAGTTCGATTTTAGATCGGAGGACTGGCATCCGAGTTCGCTTGGCACTGGGAGTACGCCCAGTGCGGGCGGCTTTTCTAGCGGAGGACCGGTTTGTCAGGACTCGCTTGAAGGCTGCCTTATAGGCATCGGGCCTCAATCGCGAGGTGTCCCGAACTCCTGTATGGTCCGCTCAGTTGGGAGGGGCCGCTCAGTTGGGGATCCGAGGGAAGAAGGGGGACGTGATCTGTTCTGCTCAGGTTTTCTTCAGGCATGATTCGGTTCACGCTTTACGGGCTTGTCGCACTCATCGGCCTCGGTGTCCTCGTCTACCTTACCGTTGCCGCTCCCATCGCAGGCGTTCGGTACAACACCGTTCGGACCGAGTCGCCGTACGACGTTTCCGTTCGGGCACGTGCGATCCGAGACACCCTGATGGTGACCGATCTCCATAACGATCTTCTCCTGTGGCCCCGCGATCCCCGTCAGCGGCACGACCGGGGGCATTCTGGTATTCCCGTCTCCGCGACGGCGGAGTAGGACTACAGGGGACGCTCCTGACCGTGGAGGGCCTGCACGCCCTAGACGGGAAGGTCGACAACGTTGACGCCCTCGTCGACTCGGGCTACCGCATGATGAGCCCCCCATCTCCACGACAACGCCCTGAGAGGGTCCTCGACGGGGCTCGAAAAAGGAGGACTCAGCGACTTCGGAACCGAGGTGGTCGACCGGGTCGACGCTCAAGACATGACCATCGATTCCTCCCATGCTTCCGGGACCCTGATCGACGACGTGCTGGCGCGGACCACCGGTCCGGTCGTGGCGAGACACGCGGGCGTCTGGACTGTGGCCTGAAAAGGGATAGGGAACGAAGAGCCGGACTCGGCATCGACGGCTTCGTCTCCCCGCACATTCATTCCAGTGGGTTTCATGCACCATGCCACGGTTGCTTTGCTGGTCCTGGGCACGCTCTGTCCGATGCCGGGGTGGGCGATTTCGACCGGCGATCGGGAGCCAGATACCACGAAGAAGCAGTCCGCCGACTGGCTCCCTTTTCCGTTCGCCTCGTACGCCCCGATCACCAAATTTGCAGGTGGGCTCGTCGTCGGCTACTACCGTCCGGTCCGGCCATCCGCCGTCGAACGTAGAACTGATCCTGAAAGGCACGCAGCGACGCCAAATTATTGTCGAGCCTGAGCTCGAGCTTTGTCCGAATGGCGGACAGTGGCACGCGCGGCGAAATCTTAGGGAGCAAGTACCCCAGCTCCTTCTACGGCATCGGGGGCGACCCGCCTACGGCCAAACGGGAGTAGGGCTCTACATCGCTCTCGGTGAGTCGTTTTGGCGAGCATTTCATTTGTAGGCCGGGTTGATCAGATTCGTGGAGGGGCGTGGGGGGGACTTCGGTTTTGCAGAATGATCGCAGTGCGAGGGCACCTGCGGTTTACAGAACGGACCGGGGCAAAAGTCCGAAAAAGGTTCGCTTCGGTCGGAAACGAGGGCCTTGCAGTCGGGTGCAAGGCCACCCTCACGTGCAGCGGCCTTTCGCTCGTCGGAGGTTGTCTCCTGGGAAGCAGGGGGCAACGCCGGAAGTCACTGTTCTCGTTGGTCTTTTCATTGTCCCGGTTGCCCCTGTGGGGATCCATTCACGCCGTCTCTTCTCGGCTCGAGCCCTCTTTCGGGCCCTTCTGCTTATGGGGGTAGGCCTGCTCACCGGCTGCCTTCCGTATAGCTGCCAGCGTCAATCCTCCGACGCCCTTTACCCGAGCGACTCCCTCTCGCGGCGGGTGGCCCAGAACACCCCGGCGGATACCCTCACTCGCCTCTGGTCCTCGACGGGCACGGAGAGTCATTCCCTCGAACACCCCCGTACGGTCCGCTTTGTTGAGGGGGGGAGACTTGCTGTGAGCGACGTGGAGCGAAACAGTCTGTTTCGCTTTGCCGCCGACGGGGAGCTCACGCGGGAGGTGGACGGGGAGGGGTTTAGTACGCCATACCTTATCGGCACTCGAAAGGATACACTAGCCATCTTCAACGCTGGCACAAATCGAATTGATCGCGTCGTCGATGGAAGTCGGGACGCAGGGCGGTCCGTCTCGTTCGATCGGCCCGCCCCCAAGACGCTCGTCTACATGCTGGCCACCGACACGGCCACGTACGCGAAGGTCCTTGGGCAACAGACGGATTCGTTCATTGCCCGCCTTAATGAAGAGAGCCGATCCGTTGCCCAGGTGCCGCTGGAGGGCCCCCACTGGCGGTACGCCGGGTTCCTGCGGGTGTGGGGGGACACGCTGGTGAGCCTGTCGGGCTTCCGGCCCGTGGTCGACCTTTTGCCGCGCGACTTCCGGGACGGGGCGACGCCGGACAGCCTCGCGCTCACGGGGTTCGACTCGCCCATGCTCAAACGGCGATACGCCTTTGGGCAGGGCAACGCCACGGAGGCCCCGCTCCTCACCCCTGCCGCCGCCCCGGCGGGAGACACGCTGTTCGTGCTCAACCTGCGCCCGGGCTGGGTCCAGATCGATGCCTACGACCGGAGCGGGCGTCTCCAGCGTCGCCTCGTGGAGCGCCACGACGAAGGCAGTCCGAACTTCTACCCGCTCGACCTCGACGTGCGCCGCACCGCGGACGGCTACGTCTTCGCAGTCACAATTCGCTCCCCCGAACCTCGGCTGGAGGTGTTTCGGTGGCGGCCCTCACCGGCGGCAGACGAAGCGACGGCATCTGCGTCCAAGTAGAACGGGAGCGTTCACTGGTGGCACCCGCGCTAAAAGTAGTAGCGCAGGCCGAGTCCGCCGCCAACCCCTCCGTCCGTTTCGGGGAGGAGTTCGATCCGTGGCGTGAGCCGGCCGTAGAGCTCGACCCGACGGTTAAAGACGAGGTTGAGTCCAATCGTCCCGCTGATCCCGATCAGGGCCTCGTCTTCAACAGGCTCAGGGGCATCGAAGATGCCGATGAATCCGCCAGGGCCGACGAACCAGTGGAAGTCCGGGTCGATGTCGGCCTGGATGTTGTGCTCGAAGAGCGCGTGGCCATTGAGAAAGAAGCGATCGTCGAGATCCCAGGCCGCCAAGAGATCGTAGGACGGTCCCTGGGCGTCGTAGAATTTGAGTGTGATGCCGCTCGGCTCGCCGAGTTGTCCCCCGAAGCCCACCGCACCAGAGGTCCGTTGGGCCTGGGCCGTGAGGGAGGCGGCGCAGAGACCCATGATGAAGAGGACAACGAAAATGGTGCGCGGATACGAAGAAACCATTGTAGAGAAGGAAGGAATGGGGAAGTGCACGTTAGAGAACCGCCACCGGATGTCGCCGGGCGGCGAGAGTCGACGCGTCCAATGTCACCATTTGCCGTCCCGAATGCAATCCTCAGAGCGACTTCCCGGGGATTTTGAGGTCGCTCCAGCGTCAGTGAATGAGCCTCGGCACGTCACTGAGCGTCGGGACCGGAATTTACCTGATACCATCTACCGGGGATCATTATGCGAAACCTCGAATGTTGGGACGGGCCATTCATGTGAACCTTACTCCGCTGTTTGTGCCCGCAGCGCCGTTGGACTGTAGTTTTTTGAGATTGGTCGCAGGATGCTTCAACATCTCCGACAGGTCCCGAGGGTTGACTGTAAGGTTTGGGAGTAAGTCCCCCGGCCTTCGAAGAAAATGCCCCCCGGACGGCTGTGAAGGAGGAGCGCTTGGAAATTCTTCACTGTCTGACCAAGCGGAGCGAGGGAGTTTGAAGAATTTCAGCGGAGCCGGAGCAGCCGTCAGGCATTTTCTTCGTCAGCCGTGATCTTTTTGGTTCGTTTTTGCATCCAGGCAAAAATGAACATCCCTGGCCCAAAATGGGCAGCATGCCTCGTCGCAAAGCACACCTTCCGAAAGAAATCGTCCCCGTAGCGCACTTAATCTCACAACTCCACACTCCAACGGCGCTACAGGAGGAAGATGGATTCAGTAAAAGAGAGTGCACACC
>CAYRPX010000266.1:0-4413 GCA_964426195.1 uncultured Salinivenus sp. | reverse complement strand
ATCCTCTCCAACGACTCACGGCATCATGCGACGGTTCTGGGTTCTTCTCCTTCTCACCGGGCTCCTCCCCTGCTCATCCGCCGTGACTCAGCCCACCGCCCTCGTCGGTCCCACGGCCCTCAACCCCGCCGACTCGATGGTGATCGAGGACGCGACGGTTCTTCTCGAAGGGGATCGCATTGCGACCGTCGGCCCGGCGAGCGAGGTGGTGGTGCCGGAGGAAGCAACTGTCCACAAGATGCCCGACAAGTACGTGCTGCCGGGCCTCATCGACGGGCACGTGCATTTCTTCCAGAGCGGCGGCCTCTACACGCGGCCCGACGTCATCGACCTGCGGGCGGTGCGCCCCTACTCGGAGGAGCTGCGCCGCATCAAAGAGCGGCTGCCCGATACCTTTCGCCGCTACCTGCGCAGCGGCGTCACCAGCGTGGTTGACGTGGGCGGCCCGATGTGGAATCTTGAGGTACGGGCCAAAGCCGACACTGCGGCTATGGCCCCGACCGTCGTGACCGCCGGGCCGCTCATCTCCAGCGTCTCGCGCCCATCGCTCGACCTCGGGAACCCACCCATTCTGAAGATTACCGATCCGGAAGCCGCTCGCGAAGAGGTACGCGAGCAGGTGGAGGCGGGCGTCGACCTCATCAAGATCTGGTACATCGTGCGGGGGAACGAGACGCCCGCCGACTACCGGCCCGTGGTGGATGCAACCGTGGACGAGGCGCACAATGCGGGGAAACGCGTAGCCGTTCATGCCACCGAGCTCGAAACGGCACGGGCCGCTGTGGAAGCCGGGGCTGACGTTCTGGTCCACAGCGTGACCGATGAACTGGTCGACAAGGCCTTCATTCGTCTTCTGAAGAACAATGATGTGCTCTACACCCCCACTCTCATGGTGTTCGAGCGCTACAGCGAAACGTTTGTGCAGCAGCTCGACTTCACGACCGCCGAGCATCACATCGGGCAGAAAGATGTGATCGCGTCGCTCTTTGACCTGCGCACCCTCCCCGACTCGCTCGTGCCCGCCGGTGTCCGAACGCGGATCGAACAGGCCCCGACAGTTCCATCCGACACCACGGCGATGCGTAACCTAAAACGCCTGTACGATGCCGGAATTTCAATCGCGGCGGGCACCGATGCAGGCAACATTGGCACGCCCCACGGACCGGCCCTCTTTCGGGAATTTGAGCTGATGCAGACGGCGGGCCTTACGCCCCGCCAAATTCTCGCCACGGCCACCGCGGGCGGGGCCCGGCTCATGGGGCGCTCCGACCTGGGTCAACTCGAGCCCGGCATGCGGGCCGACCTGATGGTGCTCGATCACAATCCGCTGGTCGACATCTCGAACGTCGCTTCAATCCATCGGGTCGTCAAGGCTGGGCGCGTATTCACCCCGGAGGAGCTGACGCCGCGGCCTCCTAAAGCGGTCGTCCAACAAGGAGCCAATGCCTTCAACGCACAGGACCTCGACGGCTTCCTCGATGCCTTTGCCCCCTCCTTGAAGGTGTACGCACACCCGGATTCACTGGTTATGGAGGGTCGCACGGGACTCCGGGAGCAATACGCCTCCGCCTTCGAGGCGGCCAAGCATCTCCATGCCCAGATTCATCACGTAGCCCCACTAGGAAACACCGTGGTCCTCCACGAAACGATTATGAGCGGGCCGGAATCAGACGCTACCGAACAGGTCGTTCTGTACCGCGTCGAGGACGGGACCATCGAGCGCGTATGGATTGTCGAAGGAGAGTAGATCCGTCTTTCAGGCCTCTTGTTTGCTGAGAGCCCGTTCGATAGTTCTCAATCAGCTCCTGAGTTTCCTGAATCTCTTCCGCCGCCCGCTCGCCAAAAGTCTGAAAGTTTCGGAGGGCAGTAGCAGTAGAGCGGAGGATTGTCCTCGATTGGAGCGTGAGCAGTGGAGTCCGCCGGCGGGGACTCATCCGTACTGAGTACTAGCACCCCCCCCGGAGGCGATCCAAAAGACGCTGCAGGCACTCTCGTTGCAGGGACATGTCCAAGTAGGTGAAGACCAGATTCCGGCAGCAGAGGACCGAGAAGGGCCCATCGGGCATTGAGGTGCGGATGTCTTCCCGGCGCCAGGTCACGTGGCGGCGGTAGCGCGGGCGGAGGCAGTACGGCTCGGCGTGTGTGCCCTGGTCGGGGGCCGGATCGTAGACGAACGCGCGATCGATCCAGGCGTCCGGCAGGGCCGTGAGCGTCCCGCGCTCATAGCAGCCCCGCCGTGCCCGTCGCACCCACGCTCCAGGCTCGGAGCGGCGCGTCGTGGTCGAGAGGGGCCTCTGTGCTACGGCGGGGAGTACCCGGTCGCATAGGGCATCGAAGACCTCTGGGTCGCGGTAGAAACGGGAAACGGTGACGCGACACATCGCGTCGAGCCGGTCCCACTCGTCCGGAGGGGCCTTGAGGTAGTCCCTGTGTTCGGGACAGAGCTACGGCACCCGGGTGATGTGCACCGTTCCCGTCTCGGTTTCGGGAACGGTGCCGATCAGGGCAATGCGCTCGTGCAGACCGAGCGCAGCCCCGAAGTCCACGGTCCCGAGGTCCAAAATCGTTCGTTCTCGCCACGAGTCGGCCGTCCGGCGCTGAAAAACGTAAACGACCCGGTCGATGTTGATCTCTTTGCCAAGCTGTTCGTCGTAGCCGGTAATCAGAGCCCGTCGATGGTGCATAGCCACGGTAGCCCCGAACGCGCCGGAGTCGTACGGGATGGAGGGCCGGAGCGTCGTGGTCCTCGTCCAGGTCGTATCCGCACGGGTGTACACGGTAGCGGCTCCCGAGCCGTCGTCGCCAGCCCGGTCTTCACCCACGATCAGCGTGGTGTCGTGGAGATCGAGGTCAATAAAAAACGCGTCGATGCCCCGCAGGCAAGCGTCTTCATCCCAGCGGTCCGCCCCTTGGTCGTGCCGGAAGACGTAGACGGAGCCCGGCTCGCGCTTGAAGTAGGTCGACGCGGCGACGGCGAGGTACGGACCGTCGAGTGCAACGGCGCCCCCGAGGATTCCGGATTCGACGTTCTCCGACGCCGTGAGTCGCGCCGTACGGGGCCACGTCCCGGTGGGGGCGTCGTAATCGAAGACGTAGACCGATCCGCCGTACGCACCGTCTGGGTTTCCAGAGGTGCTTACGACGGCCCGGTCGCCGTCGAGCGCCACGTCCGCCGCGAAGAGGCCTTCCTGCCGATCCGGCCGACTGGTCAAGCGTGCCGTCTGCCGCCAGGTGTTCCTCGTCACCCGCTCGAAGACATACGCGGCGTTTTCGCCCTCTTCCATGAAATCTTCGCTCGATGCGCTCACTAGGAGGCGCGTTCCGCTGAGGGCAACGTCGGCCCCAAAGAAGCCCTCGGCTCGACAGGGGTTGGGGACCAGCTGGGCGGTGAGGGTCCAGGAGGTCACCAGTGGGCCGGGCTGACGCTCGTAGACGAACACGGCGCCCGAATCCTTTCCGCACACCGAGGCCCCACTGGCCCCCACGACGGCGATCGAGTCGTTGATCGCGACGGAGACGCCGAACGAAGCGGCTTCGAGGGTGTCGGGGCGGGGAAGCGCCTCAATTTGGGCGTGGGCCCGAGGGAAGAGAAGACCCCAGACGAGACCGACGAGGAACAGGGTGACGACGCGCGGGAAGCATGGGGACACGGGGTCGGGGCAGCAATTGGGACGCCAACGGGCGGGCAGGGACAGCAATCCTCTGCCTACTCCTCCAGGGACACGACGTGCTCGGTGAGCACCTCCCACTCGTCGTAGAGCGTGGACAGTTCCTTCTCGAGCGCGTTGTATTCGTCGGACAGTTCGCGGGCCTCCACCCCGCCTCCATCGTACGCGTCGGGATTGGCCATGGCCGATTCGAGCTCCTCCTGACGCTCTTCGATTTCCAGGATCCGGGCCTCCGTCTCCTCCAGCTTCTGCTTGAGTTGGTACGAGTTGAGGTCGGCGAAGGGGCCGTCCTGAGGGCCGTCGGCGTCGGACGCATCGGTCGCCTCGGCGTCCGTCTCCGTGTCGTCCGGGGCGTGTCCGTTGGTGGACGGCTCGGCGGGGGCCGGCGCCCCCGTCTCGTGCACGTCCCGCAGCGGGCGGGCCGACCCCTCCTCCACCTGCCACCGGAAGTCGGAGTAGTTGCCGAGGAAGGTGCGCACCGTGCCGCCGCCGACCCGCCACACCGTATCGGCCACGGCGTCGAGCACGTGGCGGTCGTGGCTCACGAGGACGAAGGTGCCCTCGTACTGCTGGAGGGCCTCGATGAGCACCTCCTTCGACTGGATGTCGAGGTGGTTGGTCGGCTCGTCGAGGATCAGGAAGTTGGCGGTCGAGAGGAGGGTGCGGGCGAGGGCCACCCGGCTCTTCTCCCCCCCGGAGAGCACCTCGACGGACTTGAACGCGTCGTCGTCGGTGAAGAGGAAGG
>CAYRPX010000265.1:0-4417 GCA_964426195.1 uncultured Salinivenus sp. | reverse complement strand
AGCAGACGCGGAACGCCATCGAAGAGGTGACGCCCGACGATGTGCTGTCGGCGGCACAAACGTACCTCCATCCCGACGAGTCGCACGTTCTGATTGTTGGGAATGGGAGCCAGTTCAGTGAGGACCTTTCCACGCTCAGCCAGGATGGGACCGTCGACACCCTCGACATCTCCATTCCTCGCGAACCGCCGAGCGAGGAGCAGGCCGCGCCGACCGCCGCCGAGGAAGAGGCAATGATGGAAGGACAGAAGCTAATGGCGAATGCGAAAGGGGCCCTCGGCGGATCGGCGTTTGATCGGGTAGAGAGCATGCGCGTCGTTACCGAGCAGCAGGGGCGTACGAGCACGCTTGTCGTGGAGCTCCCGAACAAGATACGCGTGGAGCGGGGCGGGATGACAATTACGAGCAGCGGCCAGACGGTAAAGATGCAACGGGGGGGCAAGACCCGCACTCTGCCACCGTCGGTGCAGGGACGAATCACGGGACAGCTCTGGCGGAGCGTGCCCTACCTGATGGCCAACCTCGACCACGAGGACCTCTCGTTCCAGGCTCAGGACGATACCACGATTGATGGGACGACCTACAAGACCGTGCGGGTGGATCCACCATCCGGCAGTGCCTTCACGCTCCACCTCAACGCCGAGACGATGCGGCCGAAGCGCGTGTCCTTCGAACAGACGAATCCGCGGAGCGGGGCGACGGTGAACGTGACACAGACCTTCAGCGATTTCCGTGAGGTGAATGGGATGACGGTGCCGTTCACGACCGAGACCGTGCAGTCGACCAGCGAGGGGGAGAAAACCATCACCGGGACCATCCAGGAGCTCGAGGTCAACGTCGATCCGGAGGAAAACCTCTTCACCCTCGGCGATTCGTCTTCCGAATAGAGGGCCGTTCGGAGCCCTCCCGGTCGGGCATAGGGGACTGTATCTGTCCCGGCCGCCAGGTCTTGCGCTGGAGGGGACACAAATCGACAGGGTGGCAGATGGAGTGAACGCCTGTTCGCCCCTCTCGTAGGAGCAGTGTGCATTCAGCTCTTCATCGGTGCTGCCACATCCATGTCCCTCCCCGATCGGGTTGAGCTCTGCGAGGTCGGGCCACGTGACGGCTTCCAGTACGAGGAGCAGTTCATTCCTACAGAGTTGAAGGTGGAGGCCATCACGGCCCTTGCCGACGCCGGCCTGCCCCGTATTCAGGTCACGTCGTTCGTGCATCCGGAGTGGGTCCCGCAAATGAAGGACGCGGAGGAAGTATGCGAGCGATTGCCCGAGCGTGAGGAGGTGACCTATGCCGGGCTCGCGCTCAACCAGAGAGGGCTGGAACGTGCCCACGCCGCGGACCTGTCGCACGTCGATCTGTCCATTGCAACCCACGACGAGCACAGTCAGGACAACGCCAACATGACGGTCGACGAGGCCGTCGTACAGGCGGAAGACATGGTACGGTACGCGCACGAGCACGACCTACAGGTACAGATCGGTTTTCAGACCGTGTTCGGGTACCAGGCGCCGGGCGACACGCCGCTCGATCAGATCGTGGAACTGAGCCGGCACTTTGCGGGGATGGGCATCGACTCGCTGTCGCTGGCGGACACGACCGGCCTGGCGAACCCGCACATAATCATGGAGCGTGTGCGGGTTGTGCAGAACACCATTGGGGACACGCCGCTCGTATTGCACTTGCACGACACTCGCGGCCTTGGTCTGGTCAACGTCTACGCCGCCCTTCAGTGTGGAGTTGATCGGTTCGACACCTCGTTTGCCGGCATGGGGGGCTGTCCGTTCATTGAGGGAGCTGCCGGCAACATCGCTACAGCGGACACCGCTTATCTGTTGGCCGGGCTCGGAATTGAGACGGAGGTAGATTGGGGGGCCGTGGGGGCGGCGTCAGCTCGCATCGAGACGTTCCTGGAAAAGCAGTTTCCGGGCAAACTACACCGGCTTGTGCATCGGTCGGAGACGGAATCCTCCGGTGGTGTCTAGAGAAAGAACGAGGAGCGTGTGAGTTCTGAGCGCAACCTCGCAATTTGGGTGTGGAGGCAAGGGAGGATTGTCCTCAGCGCTCCGTCCGCTGCACCTCCGAGCTGAGCGTCTCGGCGGAAACGGGCTGTCCGTCTCGGCGATAGGGAGCTTCTGTAGCGATGGCCTCCTGCATCCCCTCTCCGCTTGGGATCCAGCGCAAGATTTCGAGTCGTCCATCCGGGTGCTCGACCAGTGCGGTGCAGCTCTGTACCCAGTCGCCGACGTTGATGTATTTGACACCCTCGATGGTGCGCATTCGCGGTCGGTGAATGTGGCCGCAAATAATTCCGTCGAGGTTTTCCGCTCGGGCTTCCCGGGCCGCCGCCTCTTCGAAATCGACAATAAACTGCTTGATTTGCGTAGACTCCTTCAGGTAGTTCGCGAGCGACCAGTAGGGGAGGTTGAGCAGGCGTCGAATTCGATTCAGCCAATGGTCCGCCGTGAGAACCCCTGCGTAGGCCCACTCGCCCAGAAACTCCAGCCAGCCCGAGTGGCGCACCACGCCTTCAAACTCGTCGCCGTGGACGACGAGAAAGCGGCGGCCGTCTGCGGTGGTATGGCGCGTCTTCGTTTGAATGGTGACGCCGCCAAGCTGTAGGCCCGGAAAGTCGCGCGCTCCCTCGTCGTGGTTCCCCGGAATGTAAGTGATATTGGTGCTTTCCGCCTTTCGGAGGAGCCCCTGGATGATCTCGTTGTGTGAAGAGGGCCAGTACCAGGATCGCTTGAGGGCCCAGCCGTCGAAGACATCGCCGACGAGGTAGTAGCGGTCGGCGTCGTGGCGGCGGAGGAAGTCGATCAGAAAATCGGCCTTGGCCTGCGGGGTCCCTAGGTGGAGATCCGAGATCCAGATCGTTCGGTAGTGTGTCGTAGACTCCATGTACGAGGGCGGGAAACAGAGGGCTGCGCACCGTTAAATGACAGGTAGCAGGGAGAGGGATCGGAAGAATCCCACTGCTTTCCGTCTAGGCACACCGAGAGAAGCAGTTCCCCGAGAATCCGTGTTCTCTCCTTACTCGGTATTGAGGAGTGCTCCGCGGCCCTTGAGCACGGATCGGTCCCAACGCGATTTTTGGAGTTCGACGACGTACGGAAAGCCCTCTGCGGTGGCCCGGTACTGCTCTCCCGCCGAAGTGGGCCGGAGCCGTAGCGTGCGGCGGGAGCCGTCGGTCAGTTGGAGACGCACCGTGTAAAGCGCTTCCCCGAAGTTCTCGGACGCCATGTTCTCGACGAAGCCGTCGGCCTGGGGCGACGAAAGCGTCCGGAGCATTGAAGAGATGTCGTTTCGCGAGAGCGTATCGCCCGCCGACACCCACGCATCCGGTCCTGCAGTGGTGTCGCTCGGAGAGACCCGCTCCACCGTAAATGAACTATCGGCGGGGTAGCGGAAGTCGATGCGTTGCACCTGAGAGCGATCGACGGCCCAGATCTGCGTGTCGCGCCAGTCCTCGACGCTGCGCGAGGTGAGGGAGCGAAGGGATTGCTCGATCGAGTAGACGTCCGGCTTGTCGGGAGAGCGGACGTACGTGATGGGCGTGCCTCGACGCTGTTGTCGTTGCAGGGGATTTTGGGTTTGCCGTCCCGATTGCGGACGACGGATCTGCGTGCGGCCCACGATCAGCTGGCCGAGGTGCTCGTCGTCGGCCCCGAGCATTGTAATCGTCGTGCCGGTCGAGTCGACGCCATAACGGGGATGCTTGTCCGGCTGTCGGGTCGCAACGGCGCTTACCTGAAGCGCCGGGAGGGTGCTGAGGAGTTGAGTGACCGATTGGGCACTTGCCGGGTAGGTGGCCGACGTGTCAGACGGGGCCACCGCCCAGCCGTCGCTCGTTCGTTCGAGTCGCACGGAGGACGCCTGTGAGCGCTCGATGCGAACGGCCTGCACCGCGCTGGTATCGACGGCAAGCAACTCTTCCTGAAACGCGGCGCTCGACGTGGTGCTCCAGCTCCACGAGGTGGCGAGAGCCAGCGCAACGGTGCCCGCGAAGATGAGGGCCAAAGTTTTGGTCGCGTTCGTCATGTCAGGATCGAGGGACGAGTTTGGAGTTCGGACTGGGGAGCTCGGGCGGGGGGAGGACGCAGGAACAGGTCAGGCGCTGAGGCCACGCTCCTTCCAGCGCTGCCGCTGGGCCTGGTTGCGCCGATAGCGCACGAGGCCGTACCCGACGACGAGAAGAATCGGGAGCAGCACATTCAGGTACTTCAGAATTGTCTGGGTGGTGGGCGTCAGTTGCGTGAGGGGCCGACTGTTGACGCGCTGGGTGCGGAGGGACATCAGGCCTGTATCGCCGGCGAGGTAATCCATGCTGTTGGCCGCGAGGTTGATGTTGCCCTCGGGCAGGCGCTGTTGCCGCTGGCCCGAGCCGTTTACGAGGAAGTCCCCGTCGCCGACGACGATC
>CAYRPX010000264.1:0-4420 GCA_964426195.1 uncultured Salinivenus sp. | reverse complement strand
ACCAGCCGACGTCGGAGGTGGAGCACTCCCGTAGGGCATCGAGGTCGGAGAGATTGTGCCGATCCATGAAGTGTCGCAAGTTGGAGTTCGAAACGACGTCGGGATCGGGCTCCCAGACAATTTCTTGGCCGAACGGGAAAGAGTCGGAACGTTTTTGTGGAGCGGACGACATAGGCGGAGAAAGGGGCGTGTCGGTGTGGCGAACGTCCAGCACGGACGGAGTGAAGAGGACCTTACAGAATAATCCACACTCTCGAATAGAAGCAACCCTCTTTTGCGGATCTATTCTCGAAATACCCGTGTTAAAAACCTCTCCCTAAAAAGAATACACTGCGCGGTAGAGGGCAAGGACACAATCCCTGTCCACGGGTGTATGAACAGTCGCCCGTTGTTGCTTATCGTCTTCCTGGTCTTTTGGAAGACTGATGCGCTCCGGGCGACCCCTCGATGATCGTGACCAACCAATTGAGTTGACGTGGCTGACCGAACTCCTCAGAAGGATAATCAGGACGGATCCGGATTGTCGGAAGGAACCCCGCCCGGTGCCGGGCGAGGGCGTCTCATCATCTGGATTATTGCAGGGACGCTCCTCGCCCTGTGGGCCTACAGCTATTGGGGAATGGGACCGGCGGGAGGGGAGCGCATCAGTTACAGCGAATTTCGTACACAGTTGCAGGAGGACAACGTCGAGCGCGTAGTGGTGAAGGGCAACACCATTAACGGGCAACTTAAGTCCCAAGCGACTCGGACCCAACAAGGGAATACAGTAAACTACGAGAACTTCGTCACCTATCTTCCCTCGTTCGGCGACGAGAAGCTGATGGACATGCTTGAGTCGCGAAACGTGGATGTGGTGACTAAGCCCCAGAACGATTTTCCGTGGGGCCTGGTGATCATGGGACTTCTGCCTGTGCTTCTGCTGTTTGGAGTAGGGTACATTTTTCTTCGGCGCATGCAGTCGCAGGGGCAAGGCCTTTTTTCGGTTCGCCAGAGTAAGGCGAAGCTCTACGACAAGGACGATGAGGACACCACCTTCGAAGACGTGGCGGGGGCTGAACGGGCAAAGGAGGAGCTTCGGGAAATTATCAAGTTTCTGAAAAGTCCTGGGCGGTTCGAGGGGCTTGGGGGCAAGGTCCCGAAGGGCGTCCTGCTGGTCGGGCCGCCGGGGACCGGGAAAACCCTGCTCGCCCGCGCCGTGGCCGGCGAGGCGGAGGTCCCCTTCTTCAGCGTTTCGGGATCCGACTTTATGGAGATGTTCGTCGGGGTCGGGGCTTCCCGGGTCCGCGATATGTTTAGCGAGGCAAAGGAGACTTCCCCTGCCATCATCTTCATCGATGAGCTCGACTCCATTGGTCGGAAGCGTGGGGCCGGTCTTGGAGGAGGAAACGACGAGCGGGAGCAAACTCTGAACCAGCTCCTCTCTGAACTCGATGGCTTTGAGGAGAATGAAGGCGTCGTAGTCATCGCGGCAACCAACCGGCCCGACATCCTCGATTCTGCGCTCACACGTCCCGGCCGATTTGATCGTCAGATCACCGTTGATCTTCCGACCAAACAGGCACGGTACGAAATCCTGAAGATTCACGCTCGAGATAAGCCGTTGAGCGACGACGTCAATCTCGAAGAAATTGCCCGGAGCACACCCGGCTTTAGTGGGGCGGATCTCGAAAATCTACTTAACGAGGCAGCCCTCTTGGCGGGACGCTATGAACACGAGGTCATTAAATCCAGTGACATCGACCAGGCGCGGGACAAAGTGATGATGGGTCTGAAGCGAGAAGGCTTGGTCTTGGACAAGGATGAGAAGAAGTTGCTGGCCTATCACGAGGCTGGCCATGCCATTGTTGCAGCCGTGCTCCCCAACGCGGATCCGGTGCACAAAGTCACGATCGTGCCGCGGGGTCAGGCGATGGGGGTGACCCAGCAGTTGCCGGAGAAGGACAAGTACCTCTATCGGCTCGACTACATCCTGGATCGATTGGCCGTCATTATGGGGGGGCGCGCGGCGGAGGAAATCATTTTTGACACTGCCACCAGCGGCGCCGAGAACGATCTCAAGCAAGTGCGCAAAATGGCCCGGAAGATGGTCCTCGACTGGGGAATGGGCGAGAAGTTTAAGCACATTTCACTGGGGGAGGATCAGGGCAACGTCTTTCTCGGCGAAGAACTGGCCAAGGGCCGCGAGTATAGCGACGAGACGGCCCGAGAGGTCGACGAAGAGATTCGACGCATCACCGAGAACGCCTTCACGCGCGCCACCGAGACCTTAGACGAACATCGTGAGGCGTTCGATCAATTGGCCGAGATGCTGATCGAGAAGGAGGAGGTTCCCGGAAAGGATGTGCTCCGTCTCGTGAATGGGGAATCAGAAGAGTTCGATCAGCTTGCTTCCACCAATGGAGAGGTGACGTCGGAAGCCGATGGCACGTCGGAGGAGGTGGATGCCGAGGAGGCCGAGGTGCTGGAGGAGGACGGGGAACCTGCGGACGACCCCTCATCGGATTCGGAAACGTCCTGACTCGGGGTTGCCCCCTGAAGTGGGTCTCAAAAAAACAATTCTTGACTGGATTCACCATGGCCGAGATCGACAGCTCCCGCCCTTCGGACGAGAAGCTTCGTGAAGAGCTCACCGAAGAGCAGTACCACGTGACACAGGAGGGGGGAACGGAGCGTCCCTTCAGTGGCGCGTACTGGGACCACAAGGCAGATGGAACGTACTCCTGCGTGGTCTGCGACACGCCGCTCTTCGACTCGGAGACCAAGTTTGAGTCCGGTAGCGGCTGGCCGAGCTTTTACGACGTGATGAATCGAGGGAATGTCGAGCTTACGTCTGACCACAGCCATGGTATGCGTCGGACTGAGGTTGTGTGTGGAGAATGTGGGGCCCACCTCGGGCATGTATTCGACGACGGTCCGAAGCCCACTGGGAAGCGGTTCTGTATCAACTCTGCGGCCCTTGACTTTGAAGAGCCGGAGGATACACGGGAGGACTGAGTCGGTCTGCAGAAATAATTTGTCTCCGTACAGTTTTCCCTGTCTCCCAATGGGCATCAAAGGCTTCCAGCAGTGGCTGGAGGAAGGTTTGGAAGGAGGTCGATTGCCTCAAACGTCTCTGCCCCCATCCAAATCACGAAGACCACGTAGAGGCCGATGAGTCCCCATGCTTCCGCGGAGGATAAAACCATCTGTGAGCGCAGCAGCACGAGGACAATCACGGTGGCCAGGGTAAGGATTCCCAGCATAGGCACGCCTAGGGAGTAGTTAATGGTGACCGTCCCGGCGACGAGGACCCCGGCGGGGATGCACACCAGCAGATCGAAGATGTTGCTTCCAAGCACGTTTGCCACACTGGTGACGGCATTGCCTGATCGGGAGGCTCGGATGCTGACAAACGCGTCCGGGACAGATGTGCCAGCGGCAACGACCGTAATGCCCCACAGAAAACTCGGAGTGCCAAATAGCTCGCCGAATGCAACCGCGGATTGGACGAGGCCCTCGACCCCAAGCAGAATAATCACTAGAGCCCCAGCTAGGTAGCCTCCCTGCTTTGGGAGGCTCATCTTGTCAGGCTTCCTCTCAGGCTCGTGGTCCACTGCGTCCTGGTACTGAATGTAGACGTAGACGAGATACAGGGCGAGAGGGAGCAGGGCTAGTCTGCGGGTCATGCCTCCAATTTTTGAGTTTGAAGACCCTTCAATGGGGTTGTAAATGACGGCAAATGAGAATACCAGCAGTAAGACCACAATCGAGATGAGATAAAACTGCGTCTCTTTGTAGACAAGGTCGCGAGTGGAGCTCAGGTTTTCCTCCGCAGACAAGCCCGCCAGCGCCGGAATCATTAGCACGTTGAACAGGGCGGACCCAACGACGGCGGCGACACCCAGCTCGAATTCGCCATGAAGGACGGTCGAGAGAATCGCGGTTGAGAGCTCAGGGAAGCTCGAGCCGATTGCCAGCACAACTGAACCCTGCACGACAGGAGGGAGGTGGTAGTATCTTGAGAGCCGTTCGCTGGAAGACTCGAGCAGGAGGCTCCCTTTCCAGACGAGGGCAGTAGATACGAGGACGAGGGCGGTGTAGACTGAAATTGACGCGACGGTACCCATGCTGGGCGCAGAACCGGTCGGGTGCAGTTGGATGATGCAGTCGACTCCTCCTACCACTCTATGGAGACGGAGTTCAGCGGGGCCGCGTTGGTTTGAGCCACAAAAAGAATCCGGTAGTGGAGGCAATTGGTGACAATACGAAGCGGCCTCTTCATTTGAAATTCGACCCCCAACCGGGCAACTTTTTTGACGACTAGACCTTGAATGGGAACCAGAAAGAGGGCCGTTCAGATCTCTCCGTTAAATTTTGGCAACCTGAAGTGGGTCGGTAGCGAAGTGGACAAACGCAGCAGACTGTAAATCTGCCGGCTTAT
>CAYRPX010000263.1:0-4443 GCA_964426195.1 uncultured Salinivenus sp. | reverse complement strand
CCCGCATGGACGTGCATAGAAACGCATCGACGGAAACGGCGTCTCAATCCGTGCTCAATTTCTCGAAGATTCCCCGGCTCAGGCAGGGCAAATCGACCTCTTTGGGCAACATGCGGGAAACGGTTTTTGGAAAATTGCCCTTTCTGGACGCTGAAGCCCGATATTCGGCCCGGCAGAAACGTGTTCAAAATCCGTTGTCCGCAAGGACGTGAGGGTTCGAGTCCCTCCGCGGACACAGTCCCAAAAATCGGCCCCCAGTCCTCAGAATTGGCATCTGTGACCCTGTACCTGAATGGGAATCCGACCGACCGTCAATCCGATGGTCGTGGCCCGTGATGGGCCCCATAGTCGTAGAAGCTCGGAAGATGGCCGGCCGGAAACTCAGAATTTCCGTCGAACCCATCGCTCTTGTGACGAAGGTCCTCGTGCACAGAGACAAACACACTGTGGTGCCAGGGAAAGGCACGGAGCTCATGGGGGAACAGGTAGAAGCCGGGCAATCAGAAACCGAGCGGTTGTTGACGAGTCTCGAAACCGGTCCTTAGGACGGCTCAGCGCCGTTCCGCTGAGATCCCCCTTTTGGAACTGCCCCCCGCTCATTCGTTGCTCTCCCCTGACTTCGCTTCGCCGTACAATCGAAACGACGCAATGCTCGGCACGTCATGGTTCGCTGAATACAAAATGTCACCGTGAAAAACCACTTCCTGCGCACCGTTTAGCCACTTGCAGCTCTGATAACTTTGAACCCACGCCGGAGAGGCCGGGTCGCTCACGTCGAATACGGTCAAGGCACTGTTCTTGTCGGTGCATTTCGTTCCGTTGTTCTTCTGCGACGCGCCGAAAAGTAACTTACGGTTGGGGTCCAGTGTCAATCCGTGCAGCATATCGAAGGGATACTGATTAGCAGGCGGCTTGGGGCCCATCCGCACCTCCCTCACAAACTGGAGCTCCGCTGGGTCGGAGATGTCAAAGACGGTGAGCGCGCCATCCTCACGCGGATTCTTGGCGTCGTTGTCGTACATCGTGCCGACGTACAGATGCCCCTTGTACTGCTCCATCTCGTGAGGCGAAACGAGGTGGTCGCCCGTGGCGTCGAGCAATTTGAAACTGCCGCGCTCGGACACATCGAAGCTGATGAGATGATGGTCGCGGTAGGACGTGGCAAACAGCAGAGAATCATCCGGGCTCAGTTCCAGGTGGGCAACGCTCTCCAGAAAGTTGGGCGGCCCGGTGCCGCTAACCGACCCCAGCACTCGCGGGGCGGTCTTGTCCGTAACATCAACGGCGTAGAGCGTGTGCACCCCCGTCGAGGCCCAGTACGCAGTGGTGTTGTCCTCGGCAACGACAATGTCCTGGCTAAACTTGTCGTTGGCCTTGACGGAGCCGTGGATCGTGATATTTTCGGGATCCGTGATCTCGATGACCGTAAAGCGGCCCACGGCCCCGGTGTAGGCATACCGCTCCTCAGGACCAATCGTCACGTAATGGGCCCCCTTGGTTCGTTCGTCGGACACCTTCGACACAAGGTGCATATCGCTGGGATCGGACACGTCGAAGCATAGAACCGCATCGCCCCTGCGGTCGGCAACCAGGGCGTATTTGCCCCCGGCGAAGAGGCGGATGCCGTGCGAGTCTACCTGATGCTCCGTGTTGGCGCTGATCGGATCTAGGTTGATTTCCTGGCCGCCACATGCGGCGAAAAGGCATGCCCCCGCCAGCAGTGCGACAACTATTCGTATCATGGAGGGTCCCTCTTCCGCGTAATTTCGGTGATGTCACTCGAACTTCAGAATGCCGATTCGGTCGTCCCGCTGCGCTGTCACATAGACGAATCCAGCGCGCACCACGAGGTCGTGCGCATTGCCACGCCCCGATCCTTCCGGCTCGCCAAACAGCGGATCGCCGGAGTACAGGGCGATACTCCGTGGATTGTCTGGCGTTGCGACGTCGAAAACCTCCACCGTACGCCCCGCCCCGACAAACAACAGGCCTCCGTCTTTTGCCAATCCATCGGGCTCATATCCCGCCGTGCGAACGGTCGTCACAAGTCGCGGATCGTGTGGATCCGCCAAGTCAATGATCCCGAGACGATGGGAGTAATGGCAACACACGTAGGCGTACCGATCGTCAGCGACGATTCGGTTGGCCCCGGCAAGATTCGAATCGTAGACGGTCCCGATGCATCGCCACTCGTCCACCGGTAACAACTGCCCGTCAGTGCGACTCACCTCGTAAATCCCAAAATAAGCCGGCATATCCGTACCCGCGCTCGGCAGGACGAGGTAACGATCGCCGAAGCGCGCGATATCGTGGGGCGACTGAAGGTTTCCCCTTTTGCGCGTATCCGCGGCCCCCAGCAACGACGGCTCCCGCGGAGCCGAGATGTCAAAAACGTCAAGGTATCCGCCCTTATTTACGGCGATAGCGTGCTCGCCCCAGCGCACCATGCCGTTGATTCGATCGACCCGTTCGTCGTCAACGATGCGCGTTATGGTTGGCGCAACAGGAGAGCTGATGTCAATGGCCAACAACGCATCTGTACCGAGCAAGCATGTGTCGTCGACGAGAAGAACGGTCTCCGCATTATTCAGGGCTGATTCCTCATCTTCGCTCACGGTCGACAACAACGATGGGCGCGCCGGATCCGATACATCGAGAATGGCAAACCGGCCTCTCTTACCCGCCACGTACGCCACCCCTTCCCGCACTTCAATGTCATGTGCGCCGGCGAGTCCTTCGTGCTCCAAGACGGACACGAGCATCAGCGAAGATTCGTCCGCACCGACGGGGTACAGCCACGAGGGGAACGAAGCGCCAACCGTGGCAGCGGCCATCGTCTCCACAAAATCACGGCGATTAATATTCCTCAATGGGTCCCTCATAATAATGCCGGTTTGAATGGTGACGACCTATGTGCAGGACAAAAGATTGCCGGCCTTCCCCTTATTTCGGTTGGCTACATGAGACTTCGTTCACGGACTCCTCCGCAATTTCAATTTTGCTGAAGAGCACCTTCACGTCCTGGTTGCCGTGGAGCTGTAGAGCGATACGTCCCTCTCTCCGACCTGCATCTCCCCGGAGCGTGCTCATTCTGGTTCCATTCACCCACGTCACAATCGTGTCGGCACGGGCGCGAACCTTCATGATATTCCAACTCTGGGATCTGAAGTGCGAGGCGACCTTTTTCGAATCGGGCCGTACGACCCACCCTCGCCCCCCGGTCTCGTACAGGCCACCGGGATCGTCGTGAGGGTCAATCTCGGACTGGAACCCGTGCATCCCGACCCTCCCGCCGATCTCTTCGGCTCGGACGTACAGGCCACTGTTGCCCTTCACAGGCCGGTACCGGACGCGGAGGGTGAAGTCGTCGTACACGTGATTCGTAACGAGATGGCCGTGGCGAGCCTCGTCTGGAGAGTGGGTACCGATGAGAAGGCTGTCACGGACGCGCCACTCTCCACCCCCCTGCTGATGCCACCCGGCGAGCGAGTGTCCGTCCCAGAGCGGCCTGAAGTCGTCACCTCGAAGGGTGCCCCCTAACAACGCCACGGCAAGCAGGGGAAGGAACCAGGAAGATCGAACCGTAATCATCTCAGAACGCGTTGTGCTATATGTGAACAACATGTGTCCCCGCCTCCAACCGCCAGAAAGGACTTTCCTCGTCGCTCCAAACTTGCTTTGGAGCCCATGGACCCGCCAGTTGCACGTCTTCTGCCGGTTGATGGGCTCTGAGTCAAGCTCAGAGCGACGGAGATGGTAGTTATCCATTGGAATACGCTGATTTCGGCGCTCTGCACATATATCGCACAATAGCACAAGCCGTTCTCAGTGGGACTTCGAGGCGAAAAGCAGGGGGTGAAGAAGGCTCACGGATATCAGTTCGAAACTCGGCAGAGGATCCACGCGGGGCCAGGAGATCGGCCGCTTTGAGGACCGCAAAATAGAGATACGATTTATCGCCCTTTGATTCAAACGATGTTATATTAAGAACTAAATTTTGATTTGCTGTGAACTGGGAGTTACGTTTCCAGTCGTTAATTTTCCTACAGGGCTACGCCGTATGTCATCAACGCTGCCTCGGGGCGTGCTTTTCGTTTTGATCTCGGCTCATGGACTGGTGGGCTGTTCGTCTTCGGAATCAGCCGAGTCTCATCCCCGAGTGGCCGAGACCACTCCCATCCGTCCCGCTGAGGGAACCCCTTCATACTGGTCGTACGATGGAAAACCGTTGCTCCTGCTGGGGGGGAGCAAAGAGGACAATCTCTTTCAGATTTCGGACCTTGAGGCGCACCTCGATCGTCTCGCTGGGGTTGGAGGGAACTACGTCCGCAACACGATGAGCTCGCGGGATTCGGAGAACGTCTGGCCCTTTCACCAGCTCGAAAACGGGCAATATGACCTCACTCGGCTGAACGACGAATACTATCAGCGCTTTGAGAGACT
>CAYRPX010000262.1:3467-4451 GCA_964426195.1 uncultured Salinivenus sp. | reverse complement strand
ACAGTCGGTGATCGCCGGCAGGAAGCGAATCGTGAGTGCGGCAGTGGAGCACGGCTGACCCGCCCTCAAGGATAGGTGTGCCATGGGAATCGCGGACGTGGGGCACCGCTTCGAACTGTTCGGGGCCGCTGAGGTCGGGCACGGCAAATTGCTCCGCCAGGTGGGCCTGATTCTCGCCCAGCACGTGCACGGCAAACCGCTCGCAGTCCTCCATTACCTCGAACATGCGCGACTCGCGAGCCACGTTAAAACTCACGAGGGGCGGATCGAGAGCGACGCTTGAAAAGGATCCGATCGTGATCCCCCGGGCTTCTTCGGGGCCCTGGGCTGTCACGACGACGACGGGCGACGGCACCCGCCGCATCGAGGCGCGAAACGTGATCGGTTCCTCGGCCATGGAGAGAGGCCATGGAGAGAAGTAGCCAGTGCGTACGAACTCAAGAGGAGGCCGCTGCCCCCTCTCGGGCCGGGAGGGATTCCTTTAAATGAAAACCTGGGATGGCCGTTCGCATCGAACGAGTTCCGTTGCGAAAAGTCGTTATGAGAAAACGTCAGACACGCGTCGAAAGAACGACTTCTCGGGCTCCTCCTCGGAGGGCTTAGGCTGGAAATTGTCGTGGTCTCGAAGCTGCTCCAGGAGCTCTGCCTCTTCAGGAGTGAGGTCCTGCGGAGTCCACACGTGCACGCGGATCATCTGGTCGCCCTGTCCGCTTCCTTCGAGGTCTGGGAGGCCCCGGTTGCGCATGCGCAGAATCTTGCCCGCCTGAACGCCGGGCTCCACCTCCAGACGCGCCCGGCCTTCGAGGGTGGGCACGTCCACCTCGGTGCCGAGGGCGGCTTCCGGAAAAGAGAGGTGGAGGTCGTAGTAGATGTCGAGTCCGTCTCGCTCGAAATGCTCGTGCGGGCGCTCTTCGATCTCAATCCGGAGATCGCCGGACGGGCCACCGCGGAGTCCTGCGTTTCCTCCCTCCGAGAGCGTCAAAT
>CAYRPX010000262.1:0-3457 GCA_964426195.1 uncultured Salinivenus sp. | reverse complement strand
CTCCATAACCCCCGGGGGCACGTTGATTGAAATCGTCTCTTCGCCCTGAACGCGCCCCTCGCCGCCGCACTCGTCGCAGAGGTTCTCAATGATCCGCCCATCGCCCTCACACCGGGGACACGGCTGCACGTTTACCATCTGTCCGAACACGGAACGGGAGACCTGACGGACTTCACCGGTCCCGTCGCACTTCGGGCACATCGAGAAGTTTTGTCCGCCCATGCCCCCTTCGGCGCCAGTGCCGTCGCACGCCTCACATTCGAGGTACTTCTGAAGTTTGAGGTTCTTTTCCGTCCCCTCGGCAATCTCTTCGAGCGTCAGCGGAAGCGATACCCGGAGGTCGCTCCCGGGCCGCCCGCGTCCCCGGTCTGCACGCCCTGAGCGTCCGCGGCCCCGACCGGCGCCCCGGGCCCCACCAAAGATGTCGCTGAACGCGTCGAAAATATCCTCGATGTCGTGGAAGCCGCGTCCACGACCCCGTGCGCCGCCTCCGCCTCCATCCTGGCCGAGGCCCGCGTGTCCAAACTGATCATAGCGCTGTCGCTTCTCAGGGTCCGACAGGACGTCATACGCCTCGGACGCCTCTTTAAACTTCTTCTCAGCCTCCGGATCGTCTGGATTGCGATCGGGATGATACTCCATCGCCTTTTTTCGGTAGGCCTTCTTAATCTCCTTGTCCGAGGCGTTTTCGTCGACCCCAAGAATGTCGTAGTAATCGCGCGGCATGTACGGAAAGGATTCGGTGAAAAGAACACGTCGCCGGAACGGAAGTCGGCACGGGGCGCGGCCGGGTTCGGTTTCGGTTCGGCGCCGCGCTTTCGAGAAATTTCGGGCTGCGATTCAGGTCAGTTGGAGGAGGTGTCGGCTTCACCGTTTTCCGAGGGCTCGGCGGCCACCACAACCCGGCTATGGCGAATCACGCGGTCGCCCATCGTGTAGCCTTTCCGAATTTCCTGTATCACCGTACCAGGCTCGGCCTCATCAGTTGGCTGTCGCATCATCGCCTCGTGGAGCTGTTCGTCGAACGGCTCTCCCTCTGCCTCAATCGGCTCCACGCCAAAGGACTGGAGTTCGTCCTGAAACTTGCGAAAGACCATCTCGACGCCGCCCTTGAGGGACTCGTAGGCCGAGTCCACGTCTTCGGAATCTTCAAGGTCCTGGGCCGCTTCGAGGGACCGTTCGAAATCGTCTAACACTTCGAGCATCGACTCGATGACCGTCACCTTACCGGCTTCGTGACGGCGTTTCTTCTCCCGCTTCATTCGGCGCTGGAAGTTTTCGAACTCCGCGGCCTTTCGGAGCAGGCGGTCATTGAGCTCGTCACGTTCCTCTTTCAACTCTTCAATCTCGTCGCTAAGGTGGTCGACCTTTTCCGTAAGAACCTCAAGGTCTCCATCTTCCTCTCCCTTGGATTCGACGTTGGGAGTGTGTTCGGAGGTTTCGGCGTCGGTGGCGTTAGCATCCTGTGTCGATTCGTTTCCCATTTGGCGACGGGTGGTCTGATCAGTGCTCACAGTCGAAAGAACGTTCGTAGAGGAAGGGGACGGAGGAGAGACACGAATGGTCGCCGGCGCAGACCAGCGACCGCAGGTACATCAGTGGCGGAGCTACGACCAACACAGAGAAGCGAGCCGTCTACGACGGAACGGAGGGCTCAGCGTCCTCATCGTCGGCGGGCCGGTTCACCACGGAGGCCGCATTCTCAACGAGGGCCACGGCGCGGCCGTAATTCATTCGCTTCGGGCCGATGACGCCAAGAGAACCGATCGTGTCCCCAAGCCGATAGGGGGACATCACGATCGAATAGGCATCCATCTCCTCTTCGTCGGTCTCACTGCCAATGCATACGACAGCCTGCCCCACGGCGTCGGGATTGGCCTCAAACAAGTTTTCCAGCACCTGCACGATGCGATCCTCGTCCTCAATGGTTTCGAGTAGATGACGCACATCGTCCGGCTCCTGGAATTCAGGCTGGGACAGAATGTTCTGCGTGCCGTCGAACTGCAGGCGACCTTCATCTGGTTCACTGAAGAGGAGGGAGGCCTCATCGAGCACGAGCTGAAGCAGCCCGGTCCCGTCGGACAGGTCCTTGAGGCGTTCTTCGTAGGTCTCTCGGATTTCCCGAAGGGTGAGGCCGGCGAGGCGCTCGTTCAGGGTTGACACGAAACGGTCAATTTTGCTTCGGGGCGGGGCCGACTCAAAGCTGAGGACCACCGTCTTGACGAGTCCCCCCTGGAGGCTCAGTACAAACATGAGGCGTGAGCCGGAGAGCGGGACGATGTCGAGCCGGTCGAGGACGGCAGTGGAGAGACGGGGGGTTAGGGCAATGCCAAGCAGATTCGTGAGTTTGCTAAGCAGGCGGGTGCTCTCGCTCAACAGCTCGTCGGTGTCGCTCACGAGGCGGGCGAGCTTCATCTTGAGCACTTCCCGCTCGACCTCCGACAGCTCAGGAGTGTCCATGAGCTCGTCGACGAACGTGCGGTACCCAAGCCGGGTGGGGATGCGACCGGCCGAGGTGTAGGGATGGTCCAGATAGCCCATGTCCTCCAGGTCCGCCATCGTATTGCGGATGGAGGCGGGGCTGAGGTCGACGTTGGTGTCCTTTGCCAGTGAACGAGAGCCGACAGGGCCGGCCGTGTCGACGAACTCCTCGACCACGAGGCGAAGAATATTGCGCTCGCGCTCGCTGAGGGAAGGTCGGTCGTCGGTGGACTCTACGGGACTCACGGTGGTCGGAAGGATTGCTCACACGGATGTCCAGGCCGTCACAAGAATGATCTGCCCCCTGTCCTCGGGGCTCGAACGGGCCCCAACGAGACCACCGGGCCGTAATACGAAACGCACGATGGTCCGAAAGGCAGAATACAAACCATTTTATGTACCCGACGGGCAGTTTTGAGTTTCCACGTGACAGCGAGAGAGGCCCTGCAAAATGGAGAATGGAGGAACACTGAGACGATTCGCTCCCAGTATCGTTTTTATTTTATTTGGGTAAATCGAATGAGGATGGGCTCCGACGACTTGGCACGGTTCCTAAAGAGAGTGGACAGGACGCGCTATTCCGTGGAAGGGGGGCCTGTGCTGTCGGGCAATCGTGAATCGTCGAGACTTTCACAGATACTACACATCTACGGAACCCGGTACTTCCGCACCACCCGGTCTTCGGTGAGGATGAAGACGCTTTGCCCCTCGTCGGTGGGCACGACGCCGCTCCCCAGATTGCCCGAGACCAGCCCGCCCACTCCTTCAATCGGGATCGTGCCGGCGAGCGCCTGTCGCGCCACGTTCACCACGTGGAGCGCGTCTTCTGTTTGGGCAAACAGGTAGTCGCCGCGCTGTTTGAACGTAACGAGGGGGGCGTCGAACGTAATCGAAGAGGAGGTCTGCGAGAGATCCGGCAGGGCGTAAAACTCGACGCCCTCTTTGCGAAGTGCCAGCAGTGTACCGCTGCCGGCTT
>CAYRPX010000261.1:0-4471 GCA_964426195.1 uncultured Salinivenus sp. | reverse complement strand
GTCGTCGACGATCGACTGTCGGGCTGATCGGGCAGCGTCGCTGTACTGCGTGTTGCCCGGATTGAAGGTAATTCCGTCAACCAGATCCAGCTTCGACCACCCGATGAGGAGCGCATCGTAGTTCGGGGCCGACAGTCCAGACCCTTCGAGGAACCCACCAAAGGAGCTTCCCCCAAACTCTGTGACGTTCGATACATCCCACTCGCCGAGATCCTGGTCGAAGGAAAGGGCCCCTCCGAACATGCCCGTCATTCTCTGGACGCTGGACACGTCCCAGCTACTAATGTCTCGGTTAAAGTTATCTGCCCCCCTAAACATCGCAAGCATATCCTCGACGCTCGAGACGTCCCAATCCCCGACATCTTGGTTGAAGGCCCTTGCTCCATTGAACATGAGCGCCATGTCTGTAACTTGAGAAACGTCCCAGTTTCCAATGTCTTGATCGAAGCTTCGGGCATCCGCAAATAGTTGTTTCATACTCTCGACACTGGAAACGTCCCAACTCGCAATATTTTGGTTGAAGCTGAATGCATCCCGAAAAACCCGCTCCATGTTCGTTATGCCGGACACGTTCCAGTCGCCAATGTCCCCATCGAAGGCCCGTGCTCCTTCAAACATCTGCTCCAGGGAGGTCACGTTTGAGAGATCCGGGGTGTCGGAAGCACTGAGTGTCACGTTCTCTGCTCCCGTAAAAGCATTCTCCATGCTTTCCCACTGCATCGTACCCCACTGATCGATCGATTGGAGCCGTTGGGCATTCGTCGCGTCGCCGTCCCCAAGGGGGCCAGCGTCCAGGAAAATTCGCGGGAAGGTGCCCGTGATGGTGACGGTGTGGCTCCCCGACGAGGTGTAGGTGTGCGTGGGATCCGGATCCGTGCCGGAATAGGTTTCGGTGGTTCCGTCGCCCCAATCGATCGTGAAGTCGTAGTCCGTCGAATTGCTCTCGGTTGGGATGGTAATTGCCTGGTCCGAGAAGTTCGTCTCCCAGGTGGTGATGAAGGCGTCTTGCCCCGCAACCGGGCCCGGGCTCAAGCCCAGGAGCGCCAGGGTGAGTAGAAGACCCACGCCCACGCGAAAGGATTCGGGCAGAAGAGACATACACGCGCGAGCAGCAGACTGGAAGCCCCAAGAGATAGAAGACATGGCCTGAACGTAGAAAATTGAGGGAGAGACGAAGAGACGTGCTTGCAGTCCCTCGGCTACAAGCACTGGGGCCGAAAACGAGACGCGCAAACGAACATCGTCAGAATGTGATATTCAAGATAGTGGTCTTCTTCCCAGAATGTCCACCTCATTCTCTTTCCTGATTTCCGATATAGAGCTGGCGATGAAATGAGGTTGACCCGCGAGGTGCGCCCGAAAAGTTGGACTTGTGGGGCGACTAAAAGAATGAGGTTGGATCGCAGCGTGCTTAGTTTCTCAAGCGACGCAACTCTGTGGGTGCGCGGACGGAAGCCCGGGCCGAGGGCTTAGCCTCCAGTTTTTTCTACGCCTACTGAGTGCGCCCCGGACACTGTGAAGACGCCGCCACCCGATCCCGTGGACATCCGCTTTTCGGCACCACCATGAAAAACGTCAATCTCGACGACCTCGATCGGTTTTTCGGACTTGTGCGCCGGTGGCTGCAGGAGCAGGAATGAGGGCGGTGCTCCCTCTCCCTCCGAACGTCCGGTGCCGCTCAAAGTGGAAAGCACACCACCACCGTCTCTCCGTCGCAGATGGTGAGGGCCGGCGAGGCGCCGATGAGGTAGGCTCAGTAACGCATCCGGTGAAGGCCCAGTCCCTCCTCGTCTGGAACCTCCCCCGATTGCTTGTTACGGGAGCAGTGTTCGTTGGGGGAAAGCGTATCTGTGGAGGGAGCTCAGCGCAAGTGCCGCCCTTTGCCCTGCTCGCCCAGGCCTAGCGGTTGGAGCGGCCGCGCAATCCAAAAAAACACCCGGCCAACCCCCACCAAGGACCGACCGGGCACGCGGGCCGAAACGAAATGTGCTACAAGCCCTTAAGAGCTGATCTGTCGGATCGTCCCGGGCGTCTGCACGGTGCCTATGGAAGGAATCACCTGCGGCAGCGTCCGGACAATTCGCAGTGCCCAGCACGTCCCGTCACCGAAACGGTGAGCACGCGCGAATGCAGTATATGGCCCCCCGAAGACCATAGACTCCTCCTTTGGATCACCGAAAGGGGCCGTTTGTGACAACTACGTAATGCACCTCGAGAGGCTCGCGCCTCGAAGGGCAACTCCGTCCGGTCCACCAAAACCAGACGGTTAGCTTGCCGACGATGCTCCGGGATCGACCGACCTGTCGTCTGGACGGTCCTCACCTGGGCGGTCCTGGGTCAGCTTCCACTGAAGGGCGTGGGCCACCAGTTCTGCGATCGATTCGCACCCAAGCTTCTCCTTCGCCCGCCGACGGTGACTCTCCACGGTCTTGCGGGCCAGATTTAGGTGGTCGGCAATCTCGTCGGCCGTGTGGGCCTCCCCCAAGAGCTGAAACACCTGCAGCTCCCGGTCGCTCAGCTCGTCGATCGGAAAGGGCGTCCCTTTTTTCGCCTCCTCCTGGGCACCGATCAGAACCTGGCCTCTCATTTTTGGGCTCAGGTAGATGTCCCCGGCCGCCACCCGGCGAATCGCCTCCAGTAGGTTGCCGGCCGAGGACGCTTTCATGACGTATCCCTGAGCGCCGGCCTGCAGGGCCCGCTTCGCGTAGACCTCCTCGTCGAACATCGAGAACACTATGAGCCGGACGTCTGGACACCGCGACTGAAGGGAGCGGAGCAGATCAAAGCCGTGGCCGTCCGGGAGAGACAGGTCGACGACGGCAATGTCGGGGACCTGCTCCTCAATCAGGTCGAACCCGGTCGACCAGTCGTCGGCCTCGGCAACGACGGAGGCGCCCATCTGCTTCTCAACGGCGCGCCGAATGCCGTCGCGGGTGGTGGGATGATCGTCGACGAGGACGATCTCGATGCGGTCCGATTCGAGACGATCGGATCCGGAACGATTCGGCGTGGAACGGTCAGGCGAGTGGTCGGGAGGCGCCATCACTCAGGCAAAGCGATCGTTCAGGGGAAGCGGTGGCTTGGCATTCGTTGCGTGGGGACGGCGCAGACGAGACTCGCGTACCCGAGGACATCCGGCCCTCCTAGTGGAGAAGCCCGCTGGCTTGGAGTACGCCCGCCTGGCTGAGGGGGGCCTACCACTGGAGCTCTCCAATTGCAGTACGTCCAGGATCCCCGCTTTCCTTACAGTTCTTTTCTTTGCTTTTGTTCGGCACCGATCTGTTCAACCTCAGCGTCATCGGGGGCGGAAGGATCGTCAAAAGGGAACCCCTCGCGGCCATCTAAACGGACCTCCAACACGTCCTAAAGCTTCCTCCGTCGCGCTCTGCGACCGGACGGCCGAAAGGTCCGAGGCGCCTCGACAGAAGGATCGGTGATCCCGCGTGGGACACAGAGCACCTGTTTCCCGATTGCAAAGCGGAAGACTGAAATCAAAAGGTTGCCCCTCGGTCCCCGGTTCTCCGACGAATCGATTCTCACAGCCCCCGTCTTCTCCGTCCTCAGCCAGATTGTCAATCGGCGCGTTACTTATCTGTTATTTACTTATTTGTTATAAACGCCCCCCGCCAGCAATCCAAAGGAGCAGTCCGCGATCGCTGCGTGCTTGTATATTCGTCCAGCAAAGTTGGGCATACCAGCTACTTGGGATTTGCCAGATTGCGGCCCGCCCAATTCGCCCCTTCAACGAAGCAGGCGGGAACGCCCGCCCGATCGGGGTCAATCGATCGCTCCCCAGGATAAGATCGGTCTATTTCGGGCGCTCGTCCAGTGCGAGGATGCCGAAAGCGGCTTCCAGAAAAATGCCGACAATCTCTTGCGGCGCCCGAACCTGAGCGTTCAGATTGAAACAGCATCGCCGGACGCCGGATCAGGATCGATGATCCGTGGGGACATGAAGGGGACGCGACGAAGATGGGAGGCACTCGGCGGCGCTGGCGTGCCGACTCGATGTTGAAACGCACTGGCGGCAGCAGGGAGCACTCGACGTTTGTTCGAATCGCATCAGCGGTGTTCTCTTGGGCATTCTTGCATGGATTGTCCTCGGATTGATTGCCGGAGTGGGGGCAAACGTTGTCATGCCGGGGGACGACACGGGAGGAATCATCATCACAATACTTCTCGGGATCGGCGGCGCGTTCGTCGGGGGCTTCCTCGGCACACAACTGGGCTTCGGGGGGCTCTCGGGCTTTGACCTGCGCAGCATCGGAATGGCGTTCGGGGGTGCCGTGCTCCTTTTATTTCTGTATAGCCTCCTGACGTAGTGGGGCCACGGGCGGGGACCTCCTACACGGGCCGCCCGCACCTTCTTGGGTTACCGTCTCAGTGCCAGAGTCGCCGGTTTACGGCGCTGGGATGGGCCCGGGCTGAGGGCCTGACTTCCAGTTCTTTCCACGCCTACTGAATGCGCCCC
>CAYRPX010000260.1:0-4515 GCA_964426195.1 uncultured Salinivenus sp. | reverse complement strand
AGCTGCAGGCGGTGCAGGTCGTCGAGCGTCATGTCGAGCAGGCAGGTGCGGCCCGTCTGCATGAGGTACTGCTGGGTGGGGGAGCCCACGCGGTAGATTTCGTCGGGCCAGCTCTCGTCGCTGTCGGTACGACGCTCGACCTGCCGGATGGTGTCCCAGTAGTCGTTCCAGGTACGAAAGGCTGCGAGGTAGCGGTAGAAATTGTCGCCGTCGAGTCGCTTGCACCAGAGCTGATCGTCCAGTCCCGACAGCAGGTCGGCGTCCGAGAGGAAGAAGAACGGATAGAAGGGGTCTTCGTGCTTGAGGATGGAGGAAAAGTCCTCCGACCGCTGGTAGAGGCGCACCCGGGCCGGCTCGCTCGAATCGCCGTCAAGGAGGGGCTGGACGTCCACGAGCCGCGGCATGGGGTCCTTGCCGAAGAGGGCCATGTCGGCTGACGGCCGTTCTTCGGAGGTCGGCGTTGCGGTGTCTGCCGCCGGCGAAGAGGGAGAAGGCATTGAATTGTCGGAGACGTCGTCGTGAAGCGCGTGGACAAACGCAACGGATCGAGGGGACGGGATGTGCCGCTTCTTTGGGTTTTGCGGTTCATCCCGTAGGTTCTGCGGAGGGGAACGGCAAAGTTCGGGACAATTGCTCCGCGTTTTTGCACATGTCCACGCTCACGGTCGACCAGGTTGGACACCACTTCGGGCGCCTTCTGCTCTTCCGGCGGCTGTCGGTCGTTCTGGAAGGCGGCGAGACGCTCGCGGTTACGGGGGCCAATGGGGCCGGAAAGTCGACTCTGCTGCGCATTCTGGCAGGCGTGCTCGCTCCTCGAAGTGGAACGGTCACCCTCGCAGTGAACAACGGGGAGGTTATTCCGAGCGACGAGCATCCGTTGCATAGCGGCCTGGTGGCCCCGGCGGTCGGGGTGTACGAAGAGTTGACAGCCCGGGAGAATCTCCGCTTCCTAGCCCGAGCCCGCCGTCTGTCCGCGGCCGATTCCCGCATCGAAACGGTTCTCGACCGCGTGGGCCTCGCCGCGCGGGCCGACGATCGGGTAGGGACGTACTCCTCCGGGATGCAGCAACGGGTCAAATTTGCTGCGGCCCTGCTTGCCGACCCGCCGCTCCTCCTGCTCGACGAGCCCGCCGCCAATCTTGACGCGGCGGGACGAGAGATGGTGGCGTCAGTCGTGGCTGAGCAGCGGGCACGGGACCAACTGCTCGTTGTGGCGACGAATCGGCCCGACGAAGCAGACCGTCACGACCATCAGCTCCGTATCGAAGACCATCGCTGACCCGATCGCAGCGATCGATCCCCGCACACGCTACTTCTTCACAACATTGCAGCCGAGGAATGGCCCACGACACGATTGAAATCTATGTTCGTGCCCTGTCCGAAGACGCCGCCGCCGACTGGTTGAGGGACGTATTCGAAGAAGTGGAGCGGGAGCAAGAGGCCCCTATCGTCACCTACGAGGGGCGATATGAGGGCGACATCGTCCCCGTCCAGGTCACCGAGCATGTCAAGAACGGACCGTACACGAGTCTCTGGTTCAACGCGTCCACTCTTCCCTGGGACTCGGGGCCGGACTGTGCCCGCGCCGCCCATGAAGCCCTCGGCGCCGAGGTGCTCTGCTACCTGGACCGGTCCGAAGAGCCGTGGATGCTCTTTCGGATGCGCGAGGGGGAGTCGCAACGTGTCGATCAACGAGAGATGGAGGACCTCTAAGGCGACGAGTAGGGCCCCGCTTCTCGCGGCCGCACTTCTACTGTTCCCGAAAACGAATCGAGCTCAAAGGGCGGCCCGCCGCCGTTGTAGGCGCGGTGCTCGTCGTCGGACGACGTCGGCGTCCCGAAGGCCTCGTCCACCGTCAGGTTTTCCTTGTCGAGGTCCAGCTGGAGTTCGAATCCGGCATCGGCGGGGAGGAAGAGCCGAACGGTTCCCGAGTGCGTATCCACTGAGCTTGGCGTCGTAAACTCCTCAAAGGAAGCTTCAATGCGACCCTGGTGTGTATCCAAATTCGCACCTCCGTGGAGTCCCGTTGCCTTGGCCGTGCCGGAAAACGTGTCCAGCGCAAGATCGCCGGTCACGCCATGGACCGTCGTCGTCCCCTGGTGGGTGTCGATGGTCACGTTTGCCTCGACGTTCGTGACCTCAATCGTCGACGCAAAATCGTCAACTTCGAGGGCCGTCGTTACCGGCATCACGATCCGGTAGTCGCCGACTGGATCATGCCCGCGGTTCGGAGAGATGGTGAGAACCCCAGGGATCTGAATGGACCAGGAATCATTCCTACGACCAAAGGACAGCTCTTGGGCAGACCGGTCGATGTCGGGTCCCATCATCACTACGGAGTCGCCTTCGCTGGGAGACAGGGTCACCTCGTATCCCACCTGAGAGCGGTCCCACGTGGTGACTGTGATGCTGCCCTTCCGGTTGTTAATCTCGACGGTTCCAGTGGCACTGAAGTCGACCGTGTCGCTTCGGGTCTTCAAGGCAGAGTCCGACTGGGCCCACGCGGACTGAACCGTGCCAAGGCTGATTCCGATGATCAGGGCAGCCAGAAAGCAGGACGTACGAGGCATCAAACACGGGAGACCAGGGGAGGGGTTCTGTGTGTTGGCTTTAAAGGAAGCGTTCGGGGAAGGTTGCGTCCAGGCGAGGGCCTCCCGGTTATCGCGATCGGAGCGTAAAGTCGCCGTCGTGTGATTCGAGCCGGATCATGGAACCACCTCCGTTCACACCGCCCTGATAGTTCACTTCATCGTCGTCCTCGTCGGAGATCCGGATTCGCTGCAGGTCAAAATCGGAGATCAGTTCGGCGTCGTCGTCGAACTCCGTGTCGAGATCGAATCCGGTCTCGGCAGGCAGGGTCAGCGTGACGTCCCCGTCGTGGGTGTTGGCGAAGACCGCATGGGACAAGGAGGTGAACGAGACGCGTGCGGAGCCGTCGTGGGACTCAAATCGGACGCCTCCGTTTAGCTCCTCGGCGGTAAGCTCGCCGTCGTGGGTGTCCACAGTGAGGCGCCCCGTCACGCGGCGGAGCTCCATGCGGCCCTCGTGGGTCTCGATCCGCACGTCGCCCGCCTGGTCGGTAATGGAGATGGGACTTTCGTGACTGTCAATAATTACGTCGGCCTGCTGCTCGGCCACGGAGATGGGGCCCTCGTGCGTGTCGATGCGAAGGGTTCCGGCGAGCCCCGTCACGTCGATCGTCGACTCGTGGTCGTCGATCGTGAGGGCCGCTGGCTCCGGCATGGTAATCGTGTAGTGGACCACGGGCATGTCGATGCCGCCCCACTGGAAGCCGTCCTCGTCGAAGCCAAAGACCACCGATTCGTCGTCGCCTTCTTCGTGGTCCGTAGCGAGTCGAAGCCGGTCGTCGCTCGTGCGGGTGCGGATAGACACCTTTTCGGCGTCCGGATCCTCGTCGGTCGGCATAATCTCGGCCTCGTACTGCACGCGGTCGCGGTCCCACGTGGTGACGGTGATGCTTCCTTCGTGGTTGCTCACCGTCATCTCTCCTTCAGTATTGAGGGGAACCGTGTCGCTAACGGTGCGGGCCGGGGCCTGGGCGAGGGCCGGTGGGGCGAGCACGAACGAGAGCAGCACGAACGCCAGCAGCGTGCACGCGAGAGAACGGGACAGGAGCATAAGTGGGAGGGGATGGTTTGCAACGGAGTGCGGGAGTAGGGATCGAGAGCCTTCTCGGTCCTCATCCCATCAGACAGGGGCATTCGGCACTCCGTTGCATTCCCCGTTCGGTCGCGGCAAAGCGGTGCCTCAACGCGAGGGGAGGTCTCCGCGCTATTCGCCCAGGATTTGATTTACGGGCACCGGGTCGAGAGAGGGAAGGGCGGAGACCGATACGTCGTCCCCGGGCTCGTACGTCTCGTGCTCCGCGTAGTGATCGTCCGCAGGCTCGCGGTAGACGTGCACCTGGTCACTTTCGAGGGCAACAATCCAGACTTCCGGAAGGGCGGTCCGGGCGTAGAGGGGAAGTTTCACGTCTTGGTGGAACGTCAGCGAGGTGTCGGCAACTTCAATGACGAGCAAAACGTCATCGGGACGGGGATGACGGGCGGCATAATCGTCCTCCCGAGGTCTTAAGAGAGAAATGTCCGGTTCGGGTTCGGAGGCTTTGCTGAGCCGGATCGGGTGCTGAGTGCTGACGAGCGCCTGCGGATCTGCATGCTTAACAAAAAGGCGCGTCAGACGTCGTACGCAGGCAGCATGCTCACTTCCAATCGGGGACATCTCATAGATGTGGCCGTCGAGCAATTCGGTGCGGTCCTTCGGGGTAAACACGTCCGCCTCCTCCATTCGGTAGTATTCCTCTACCGTGAAGCGGCGCTGCTGAGGTGGGGCCGTTTGGGGCGGGGCAGCTTCCATGACGGGATTGGATGAAAAAAGCAGGGTTCGTCTACACGTGCTCCTCGGCGTGGTAGGACGAACGCGTGAGCGGGCTGCTCTCTACATGCTCGATGCCTTTCTCCTCGCCGACCTGCTTGTACCAGTCGAACACCTCGG
>CAYRPX010000259.1:0-4546 GCA_964426195.1 uncultured Salinivenus sp. | reverse complement strand
TTCGTGAAGCGGGACAGGTCCGTCAGGTTGTCAAGTTGGTCGGGGTCCACGCACTCGAATCCCATCTTCAGTTGCAGGTCGGGGATGACGGCGCAGAGGTCGGCGTTGCCGCAGCGTTCGCCAAGGCCGTTGATGGTCCCCTGCACGTGCCGCGCCCCGGCCCGTACGGCAGCGAGGGTGTTGGCAACGGCGCAGCCGCCGTCATTGTGCGCGTGAACGCCGAGCGGCGCGTCAAGCTCGTCGTGGACCGCTGTCGTGATTTCGTGGATGTTGTGGGGAAGCGAGCCCCCGTTCGTGTCACAGAGGACGAGGGTGTCAGCCCCGGCATCAGCGGCTGTCTGGAGGGTGCGGAGGGCGTACTCGGGATTATCGGCATAACCGTCGAAGAAGTGCTCGGCGTCGTAGATCACCCGCTTCCCATGCTCGCGGAGGAAGGCCACGGAGGACTGGATGAGTTCAAGGTTCGTCTCCAATGAGATCCCGAGTGCCTGTTCCACGTGCAGGGTCCATGACTTGCCGAAGATGGAGACCGCCTCGGTCTCGGCCTCGATGAGGGCCTGCAAATTCGGATCCTCCGAGGGGGGGTTGGAAGCATGTCGGGTGGAGCCGAACGCACAGATGGAGGCGTGCGGCCACTCGGCATTCCGGGCCTGCTTAAAGAAAGCCTGATCTTTCGGGTTAGAACCGGGCCAGCCCCCCTCGATTACGTCGATCCCGAACGCATCCAGTCGGCGGGCAATGCGCACCTTGTCGCGGGCCGAGAGGGTGACGTGCTCGCTCTGGGTGCCGTCGCGGAGGGTGGTGTCAAAGAGTTCGATGTCCATTTCAGGGGTGGACGGTTAGAAGGAGGAAGGTATGGATGCATTGACGCGTCGCAGCGTTCGTTCTCCGTGCTGCTACTCCTCGTGGCTTTGAGGGACTTTGGATGAGAGACCCCCGCATCATTCCCCACGCGTCACATGGCTCACGGCCCCATTGGCGGCTGAGCCGAAGAGGGTAGCGTACTTGGCGAGGACGCCGGTCGTGTACTGCGGTTCGGGTGGAGACCAGTCGTCAAGCCGGGACTCAAGCTCGGCGTCGGAGAGATTGACCTCCAAACGGCGCTCGGGCACGTCGATCCGGATCGTATCGCCATCCTGAACGGCCGCGATCGGGCCGCCGACTGCTGCCTCGGGGGCGACGTGGCCGATGGAGAGGCCCCGTGTGGCTCCGGAGAACCGTCCATCAGTGATAAGGGCCACGTCCTCGGCGTGGCCCTGTCCGTCCCGGGCGGCCGTTACGCCGAGCATCTCGCGCATGCCGGGTCCACCCTTCGGTCCTTCGTTCCGGATGATAATGGCGTCGCCCGACTCGATGCGGCCCGCCTGCACGTATTCTGTGGCGTCTTCCTCGCTTTCGAAGACCCGAGCTGTGCCTTCGAAGTGCCAGCCGTCGGCGTCGGTGATCTTGAGGACGGAGCCGCGGGGCGCGAGGTTGCCGCTAAGGATGCGGATGGCGCCCTCCTCATTTTTCGGTTCGTCGACGGGATAGAGGTAATCCACGTCGAGGTCCGAAATCGCGGGCGGATCGACGCGGTCGAGGGCTTCGGTGATTGTCTCGCCCGTCACGGTCAGGGCGTCACCGTGCAGTAGGTCGGCCTCAAGCAGTTCTTTCAGCACCACAGGGACGCCACCCACCTCGTGGAGGTCGTTCATCACGCGTCGCCCCCCGGGCTGGAAGTCCCCAATCTTCGGCGTCCGTCGGCTGATCTCGTCGAACTCCTCGATGGAGAGATCGACATCGGCCTCCGCCGCCATCGCGAGTAGGTGAAGGACCCCATTTGTCGATCCACCGACTGCTACCTGTAGGGCAATCGCGTTCTCGAAGGACTCCTTGCTCAGAAAGTCGGAGGGACATCGCCGCTTGTTGATGGCCTCAACGACCAACTCGCCCGTCGTGCGGGCCACCTCGTCACGGGATTCATCTTCGGCGGGCGGGCTCGCGCTTCCGAGGGGGGCGAACCCGATCGCCTCACTGATCGAGGCCATGGTGTTGGCGGTAAACATGCCGCCGCAGGCACCGGCGCCGGGACAGGCGTGGCGTTCCATTTCGTCGAGCTCTTCCTCGTTCATCGTTCCCGATGCGACCGAACCGCGGGCCTCGAACACGTTTTGAATCGTGATCTCCTGGCCCCGGTGGTGCCCCGGCATGATGGAGCCCCCGTAGAGAAACACGCTCGGGAGATCGGCTCGGATGGCGGCCATCATCATGCCCGGCATGTTCTTGTCGCAACCACCCAGGACCACGAGGCCGTCAAGCCGTTCAGCAAACGCGACGAGTTCCACGGAGTCGGCAATGACTTCGCGGGAGATGAGCGAGCCCTTCATGCCTTCCGTGCCCATCGAGATGCCGTCGCTCACCGTGATGGTGCCGAACTCGATGGGCGTTCCGCCTGCGTCGTCGAGCCCCTCGCGGGCGGCGTCCGCCACGCGGTCGAGATGCACGTTGCAGGGCGTCACGTCGGCCGCCGGATTGGCGATGCCGATCAGCGGTTGCGCGAGGTCGGCGTCGTCGTAGCCCATCGCCCGAAACATGGCTCGAGCGGGAGCGGCCCCGAGGCCTTCGGTCACGTCCTGGCTTTGGATTTTGTCGGAGTGGCCGTTGTCGGAGGGCATTTAGGAATGGGAGAGTGGGAGAAAGCTAGTTCTGACACGTGAGCCGTGAATTGTGGTCACGGCCTTTGCCGCACGAGTGTAGACCAGAAGTCACAGATCACACATCACGTTCTTGCAGGTTGAGGCCGGAGGCCGAAGACCGGAGTGGGGGCGGGGGCTTCTGGCGAGCAAGCCAGTCGTCGCATTCCGATGGAGTCATGAGGTGGACGCCAATGTTCTCCAATTCCTGCAATCCGCGGTCGTAGGTGCCGGACACGGCTTCCGGAATCATCCCAATCCGAAAGTCACGTTCGCTGGCCTCGTAGATCGTCGTTCGCGGGCAGTTCGGAAAATTGCAGCCGGCAACGACGACCGTGTTGAGGGCTCGTTCCTCGAGAAATTCCTCCAGCGGCGTCTGAAAGAACGCGCCCCATCGCGGCTTGTACATTGCCCACTCTCGGTTGGCGAGGGGCTGGAACGTTCCCGAAAGCAAGGTCTCCGCGTCCAGCGTCGCACCGGGCGTCGGCTTCAGCGCGTCCACCAGCTCCGCCCCCTCCGTCCCCGGCGCAACAATCCGTTCTTCCTTCTCAATGCTCTGCCGACGGCAGGCGTCCACGTTGCTTCCGTCGGGCCGATAGAGTCGCACCACGTGCACGATGGGGCGGTCGTGCGTCCGAAAGGCGTCGAGCACCTGCTGCAATGGAGACACCGCCGCCTTCGTGTCGTTGACGTATGCAGGCGCCCCCGGCACCGAAAAATCCCGCTGCATGTCGATCGTCAACAGAGCGGATCGGATGGGATTGGGCGCTGTGTAGGAGGTCTGCGTCATGGGGGCACAGATTGGAGGGAAGAGGTCGCGAACCTCACGTGAGAAGAGGGGCGTTTGTAGTTCGTATTGCGTGGTGCATATTGCGTATCTTTTCTGATGCTGCTTCGCACGCTCTACGAAATACGCATACACCCTTCAACCCGTGCGCATCGCCGTCAGCACTCGGTAAACTCGTTCAGGTAGGGAAGCACTCTCGCGGTCTTCTCCACCTCATCCATGTAGCTCTTCATGAGGGCGGTGGTGTCCCAGATGCCCTGCAGGAGGGCTTCTCGCTGCGACTCGTTGATGGTGACGTCGACCCCCTCATCGCCGACGGTGACTGTTTCGTTCTCGACGTCAATCGTGAGCTCAAGGGCCGGGTCCGCCTCCACCTGCTCCATGATCCACTCGATGGTCTTGCGATCGGCCGTGGCGGTGGGAATGCCAAGGGCCTGACAGTTGCCCGCAAAAATTTCCGCGAAGGACTCGCCCACGAGACCCTTGATGCCCCACCTCATGAGTGCCTGCGGTGCGTGCTCGCGGGAGGAGCCACATCCAAAGTTCTGGTTCACAACCATAATCTCCCCGTTCGGGTGCCGGTTGATCGCGTGGTCGTTCAGGGTCCCGTCGTCGTCTCGTCGCGCGTCGTAGAAGGCGTACGTCCCCATGTTGTCGAAGGTCACCTCCTTCATAAACCGAGCGGGGATGATCTGATCGGTGTCAATGTCGTTGCCGCGGACGGGGACGCCGGGGCCGGTGACGGTGGTTACGGTTTTGTCTGTTGTTGTGCTCATGTTGTAGGGGTGTATTTCGTATTACGTATTTCGTAAATCGTCAGGTCAAGCCCGTGACGTTCGACTCATGGAAGCCCGTGACGTTCGACTCATGGAAGGAGGACGTGCCAGATGACATTCAGGAGGACCCTCTTTGGGGAATGCGGGTCTATCAGTTGAGTCTGTTTGCCTCGGACGTCAGCTGGCGGGATGCGGGGACGCTCCGAGAGGAGGACCGCACGCAATCGGTTGCTGGTCAGCTGTACCAGGCAGTCGGATCGGTTGGAGCAAATATCGCGGAAGGCTACTCACGAGGGACGGGGAAGGATCGA
>CAYRPX010000258.1:0-4570 GCA_964426195.1 uncultured Salinivenus sp. | reverse complement strand
CGGGTACACCGTCGATCCGCGACCGCCCGCACTGGGCGAGGAGACGGTGTCGTTCTCGCGGGCCGGGGCGGCGGTGGTGCGTCCAAACTGACGACAGACGACAGACCGCGGACGGCGGTCTCCCGGCGTTCATCGGCGGTGGTGTAGGCTCCCTTCGCCCGATGCATCACGGAGCTTTCGGAGAAACTGCCCGTTTGTTAGTCTACAGTATGAGCATCCCCCCTCGTCTAATCGGTTGACGCATGGAGACGCGCTGGCAGGATCACATCGTTAGCACGCCCGACGTACTCAAGGGCAAGCCGCGCCTCAAAGATACGCGCATTCCGGTCAGTCTCGTGCTCGGCTATCTGGCCTCTGGGGCAGCGCCTGAAGAGGTGATGGAGGAATTTCCCGATTTGACCCGACAGGACGTAACGGCGTGTCTGAGTTACGCACGTGATCTTTCCGACTTTGAGGTGTCGGCCTGATGCGCTTCTTTGCCGATCACTGCGTGCCTCGTTCGGTTGACGTGGCTCTCGAGGAAGGGGGGCACGAGGTGGTGCAACTGCGCGACGAACTTCCGACCGACGCGTCCGACTCGGTCGTGATTGAAACGGCCCAACGGCTCGACGCTCTGCTGCTTTCCCTGAACGGCGATTTCGCCGATATTGTCCGCTACCCGCCGAGCGAGTTCGGGGGAATCATTGCGCTCCAGGTTCGCAACCGTCCGGAAGCCATTCCGCGAATCATGAGTCGCCTGAACAAATACGTGGCGGCTCACCCTGATCGCGATCACTATCGAGGCACGCTGTTTTTGGTTGAAGCGCACCGCATCCGAGTTCGTCCGTGAAGGGAGGACTGGGTTCCATCCAGCCTCCATTATGGAAAACGACATCACCAAATCGTCCGGCGACGTCTTTAAAGATCTCGGCTGAGAGTGGAACGAGAGCAGCTACCGACGAGGGTTAATTGCAGCTGGGATGGACACTCTGCGCTCTCGCTGCCATTTTAGGGAAGCAGATTTTTTCGTTCATCCCCGGCACTCCGCATGCAGCCCAATCTCTTCGATCAAGACCGCCTGAAGGACCTGGAACAGCGGCTCTGGAGCGCCGCCGACGAGCTCCGCGCAAACTCCAAGCTGAAGTCGTCGGACTACTCGGTCCCGGTGCTCGGGCTCATCTTCCTTCGCTTCGCCGAAGCCCGGTTCGTACAGGCGAAAAAGGAACTGGGAGACGAGCAGCCGGAGTCCAGCCGCCGCAGCGTCGGGAAGGACGACTTCCAAGAAAAAGGCGTCCTCTATCTGCCGGACGAGGCGCGCTACTCGAATTTGCTGACGTTGCCCGACAGCACAAATCTCGGGGCCAACGTTGATGAGGCGATGCGGGCCGTGATGCGAGAAAACGACGAGCTGGACGGGGTGCTGCCCGCCAGCGAGTACCGGGAGTTTGACGACCGCGTGCTGAATACCCTCCTCAAGACGTTCAACGAGATCCCGACGGACGTGGAGGGGGACGCCTTCGGGCAGATCTACGAATACTTCCTGAGTCAATTTGCGAAGGCCGAGGGCCGGCGGGGCGGCGAGTTCTTTACGCCCACCTCCATCGTCAAGCTCATCGTCGAGGTCATCGAGCCGTTTCACGGGCGCATCCTCGACCCGGCGTGCGGCTCGGGCGGCATGTTCGTGCAGAGCGCCCGCTTCGTGGAGCGGCACAACGGCGCGGCCACCGACGAAATTACGATCTTCGGCCAGGAGCGGGTGGAGGAGACGGTGAACCTCTGCAAGATGAACCTGGCGGTCCACGGCCTCTCGGGCACGGTGCGGCAGGGCAACAGCTACTACGAAGACCCCCGCGAGCTGCTGCCCGACCACGCCGACGCCTTCGACTTCGTGATGGCGAATCCGCCGTTCAACGTCGACAACGTGGACAAGAGCCGGCTGAAGAACCAGACCGACGAGCGCTTTCCCCACGGGCTGCCCTCGGTGGACAACGCCAACTACATCTGGGCGCAGCTCTTTTACTCGGCGCTGGGCGAGGACGGGCGCGGGGGCTTCGTGATGGCCAACTCGGCCGCCGACGCCCGGGGGTCGGAAAAGGAGATCCGGAAGCAGCTCGTGGAGAGCGGCGCGGTGGACGTGATGATCGCGGTGGGCTCGAACTTCTTCTACACCGTGAGCCTGCCCTGCACGCTCTGGTTCTACGACCGGGGCGCCGTGGGCACCGACCGGGAGGATACGGTGCTCTTCATCGACGCCCGCGACATCTACACGGAGGTGGACCGGGCGCTGAACCGGTTCACGCCCACGCAGATCGAGTTCATCGCCAACATTGCACGTCTCTACCGGGGCGAGCCGCCGGAGACGACGGCGGACAGCGACGACCTAATGGCCGAGCACTTCCCCGACGCCGAGTACGCGGACGTGCCGGGCCTCTGCAAGGTGGCCTCCCGCGCGGAGATCGCCGAACAGGACTACAGCCTCAATCCCGGGCGCTACGTGGGCATCGCCGCCCGGCCCGAGGACGAGGACTTCGACTTCCAGGCCCGCCTCACGGAACTGAACGAGGAGCTCGAACAGCTCAACGCCGAGGCGCACGAGCTGGAAGCGCAGATTGCCGAAAACGTCAACGACATTCTCAAGCACGAGGTTGTTACCAATGAACTCGAATGACGATTGGCCGCGTGTTCCGGTCAATGAGGTCTGCGAGCTGGTCGTTGACTGCATCAACAACACAGCTCCGACGGTAGAGGGACCTACTCCCTACAAGATGATCCGAACGCCGAACGTGGAAAACGGGCGAATTGACCTGTCTGAGGTTCGGTACGTGGAGGAAGACGTGTACGAGGAATGGACTCGAAGGGGGAAGCCTCAACCTGGCGATGTTATTCTCACACGAGAGGCACCTCTCGGAGACGTTGGGCTCCTCAGAACGGACGAGAATGTTTTTCTTGGGCAGCGCCTCATGATGTACCGTGCTGACCCAGATAAGCTGGACAATCGCTTCTTGCTATACATTCTCCAGTCCCGTGAACTTCAGGGCCAAATGAAGGCGAAGGCCTCAGGAGCCACGGTTGAACATCTTAGAGTTCCTCATGCAGAAACCCTTGAGATTCCTCTACCTTCCCTCCCCGTCCAGCGCCGCATTGCGGGCATCCTGGGGGCGTACGACGACCTCATCGCGAACAACCGCCGCCGCATCGAGCTGCTGGAGGAGATGGCGACGGCGATCTTCCGGGAGTGGTTCGTGCACTACCGGTTCCCGGGCCACGCGGACGTGGCGATGCGGGAGACGGAGATGGGAGAGGTGCCGGATGCAGAGGGGTGGACGGTGAAGCCGATTGGCGAGTTGGCAACGTCTCCTCGCAGCCGGGTCGATCCGGACGAGATGGACCCTGACACGCCGTATTTTGGCCTCGGCGACATGCCGAAAGAGTCAATCGCCCTCAGCGAGTGGGGCCGAGCAGAAGATGCGGGTAGCAAGAAGTACAGCTTCGAGCGTGGCAACATCCTCTTCGGAAAAATCCGCCCCTACTTCCACAAAGTCGGCCCGGCTCCCGTCGCCGGGATCTGCTCGACGGATGCCATTGTCATCGTCCCGAATACGGACGAGCTCTGGGGCTTCGTACTCGGCCACGTGTCGAGCGACGAGTTCGTCGAGCTTGCCGACCAAACCTCAAGTGGGACGAAGATGCCCCGAGCGAAGTGGAAGATTCTGAAGAAGGAGTACAAGGTCGCGGTGCCTCCCTCTTCCCTTCTCCGGCAGTTCAACGACACGATGCAGAACATCGTGGATCAGATTCACAACCTGATTCACCGCAACCACACCCTGCGCGAGACGCGGGATCTGCTACTGCCGCGGCTGGTGGCGGGGGAGATCGAGATTGATCGCGTCTCGAAACCGAAGAGTCAGGAAGAACGAATTGCAGACTAACGTCTGACGCAAGATCATCTCCCTCGGCCATGCCGACGGTCCGCTACACGAACGACGAAATCCAATCCCTCGTCGAAGAACCCAAACCCGTTCCTGGCGGTGCATTCAACTCGGTCAACTGGCGGACCCGAGAGGGACACGACCGCGCGGATCTAAACGTGGAAGGTGACGACGGTCATCTCTTCTCCATCAAGCTTCGGCGAAACCAATTCAACGAGAAGGACTTCTCTGTCATCCTCTGCGTGGAGGTCTCGAACTCTAATGTGACATTTCGGTTAAGAAGGTACAACGGACACCACACGCACCGGAATAAGATTGAAAACGAGCGGTTTCGGGACTTCCACATTCACACGGCCACTGAGCGGTACCAGGAACGTGGGTTCGACGAAGACGGATACGCTCAAGTCACAGATCGCTACTCCAGTTTTGCCACTGCACTCCGGTGTCTGATTGAGGACTGCGGCTTCGAACCCGAAGAGGGCAGCCAACAAAACCTGTTTACGTCATGAGCACCGCTGAAGACATTACGGAGGACTTCCGACGAACGGTATGCTCTGAGATCGAACTGATCCCGGAGGGCCCGAACCGGTACGTCGTGTCCACGCCGTTCACCTTCGACGACGGCGACGAATTCACGATTCTGCTCCGGAAGGAGGGTCACG
>CAYRPX010000257.1:0-4605 GCA_964426195.1 uncultured Salinivenus sp. | reverse complement strand
ACCAGTTCGTCACGCTCGTGCGGGGCGGCGAGCCGGTCAAGATGAGCACGCGCCGGGCCAACTACGTGACGCTCGACGACCTGATCGATCAGGTGGGGGCGGACGTGACGCGCTTCTTCTTCCTCATGCGCTCGCCCGACACGCACCTCAACTTCGACCTGGAACTGGCGGAGGAGGAGAGCGAGAAGAATCCGGTGTTCTACCTCCAGTACGCCCACGCCCGCATCTGCTCCATCCTCGACAAGGCCGAGGAGGTCGGCTTCTCGCACGACGAGGACGCCGACCTCTCCCTGCTGACGCACGAGGACGAGATCGCCCTCATCAAGGAGCTACTCCGCTTTCCCCGGGCCCTGCAGAACGCCGCGGAGGCGCACGCCCCCCACTTCGTCCCCAATTACCTGCGTGACGTGGCGACGGCCTTTTCGCAGTTCTACGACAACTGCCGCATCATTGGCGAAGAAGACGAGCTCGCGTCGGCCCGCATGCGCCTCGCGCTCGCCTCAAAGACGGTGCTCAAAAACGGCCTTACGGTCCTCGGAATCTCCACCCCCCGCCAGATGTGACCGGCCTGCCGAGAAGGGGGCAAATTACATGCTGTGAGAACGATCCTCGACTCTCACCCCTCGCTCTTCCCCATTCCCACATCCGGCCGCGAGATGGACGCATCGTCGAGGATTGATTCGAGCTCCAGCATCGTCACCGCTCCGTCAAGCAGCGCGTCGAGTCGGAGCACTTCATCGGAGTTGAGCACGACGGTCGGATGCCCCTCCACGCGCAACTGCCACCGGCAATCTCGCTCACAGTGATAGACCTCACTCGCCAGTGCCTGGGTGGTGTTCCGAAGGGACGACACCTCTGCCGGAGCCAAGCGCCAGCGCATCTCTCCCAGAGCAATTCGGACCCGTCCGGGAGACGTCCACTCTACAGAACCGTGATCGGTGGCGAACAAAGCCGAAGTCTCAGGCGAAGCAGAAGGCATGGATAAACTGATCGGTGAGTGGATCGAGTAATTCCGTCTATTTAGATCGAATATAAACAAGTAGGGTTTCCGGCCTCGAAAACCGAACGTGTAAAGGTTGAGCGAAGCCTGAACGCAACGACGACGAATCGCTTGTACAGTGTCGAACTCACTTCCTCTCAACCCCCACCCCTATGCTCCTACAGATCCACTGGGACGTTGACCCGACGATTTTCCGAGCGGGCCCGCTTGCCCCTCGCTGGTACGGTCTCCTCTTTGCCCTGGGCTTCCTGATCGGCTTCTACCTCATGCGACACGTCTTCGAGCGGGAAGAGAAGCCGGAGCAGGACCTCGACTTTTTGCTGTTCTATCTGCTGGGCGGCACCATCCTCGGCGCCCGGCTCGGGCACATTCTGTTCTACGCCCCGGACTACTACTTCAGCAATCCCCTCCAAATTCCGATGATCCAGCGGGGCGGGCTTGCCAGTCACGGGGGGCTCATCGGGGTCGTTCTGGCCATCTGGATCTATTGTCGGCGCCGTGAGGACCAGCCGTTCTTGTGGCTCCTCGACCGCCTGGCTGCGCCGGTGGCCCTCACGGGCAGCCTCATCCGACTGGGCAACTTCTTTAACTCCGAAATTCTCGGCGTTCCCACCGATCTTCCCTGGGGCGTTGTGTTTGAGCGGGCCGCCCGCCTTCGGGAAGGGATTCCGGACCTCCCCCTCCATCCCGTGCAGCTTTACGAGTCAATCAGTTACTTTCTCATCTTCGTACTGCTGTGGCGGCTGTACCAGCGATGGGGAGCCGACACCCCTCGGGGCATGCTGGTGGGAATGTTCTTCACGCTTATCTTTGGCGTGCGCATCGTGCTCGAGTTCTTCAAAATGCAACAGGTCCATTTCGAGGCGGCCCTACCACTCGGCCTGAGTATGGGCCAACTTCTTAGCCTTCCCGCCGTGGCGGTAGGGCTCTGGCTGTGGATCCGGGCCCAGGCGCCCTCGGCCTCACCCGCACACAATTAGCGACGCAACGGGTCGACCAACCGTCCGCACACCAAAAGGGGTCGGCCCTGAAGCCCCCTTGGCAGGGGGGCCGGACCGACCCGCCTGTCCCGACCGCTCGGAGCGGGAGAAAGGCCCAGACGCTTTCGGAGACATACTGCCGTCCGCTCGCCGCGTATGCGACCGCTGACGGAGCCGTCGATTCCCCTCGGCTCCCAGTGACATAGTAAGACTCATACGAGCATGTGCGCGATTGGGCCTTTCATTTTCGGGCCGTCTTTCGTTCCTTGCCTCCATGCTTTCCGTCTCCTGAGCTCCTCTCTTGCCATGAGCACTTTGCGACCTTGGCCCTGGTTCTCGTCGATCCTCGTCGGACTGCTTCTCCTCCTCTATGGGGGCTGCACCTCCCCCCCGGCCTCTACCACCACGGCGGACTCGACTGCCGTGTTTATGTGGACGGGCGCGAACCACATGCTGGCCCACGATTCGGTGCTCTTCCGCACCAAGCTCGAGTTCGCCGACCGGCAGGGCATCATTCCGTATGAGTCCGGCATCCACGATCCAGACGAGCTTCGCCGCTTTCTCGAGGCCAGTCGCCAGGCCGGCATCGAGAGCACCTGGATCGAGATTGGTCCTGACGACGGCGTCTCGGCCGAGGCGTTCGCGACCGATCCATCGGCCCGTGAGTCCACGTTGGAGCGGTTCCGAGCTCTGGCGAAGGCCTACAAGGCGCACAATCCCGAATCGGCCCACATCACAATTTTTGACGAGGCGCCCCTCGGGGCATTTGACCCTGAGGAAGATGTCGGCTACGGGACCCAGACCAAGGCCTTTCGCGAATACGGCCCGGAGGGGTTCGCTTACATGTATCGCGCGTTCAAGGACGTCATGCCAAGCGCCGAGGTGGGCGTGTTTCTACATCATCCCCACAACGCCTCGCCGGACATGGCGGGATCGCATTCGTTTATCGAGTCCTTCATGGCGAGCGCGGAGGAACTTGAGGCCACCCCCGACTTCATCTATTCCGACGTTTATCGTGGCTACTTCAATCGCGGATATGGCATCGAGGCCACCAACGACTACGTTACCGACGTGGTGCAGCACACGAAGGAGGTGGCCGAGCAGTACGACGTCGAAGCCCACCAGCTCGGGCAGACGCACACGATCAAGCTCGGCTACACGCCGAGTCAGTGGGAGATCGACACCAACGTACGGGCCATGCTCCGGGGCAATCCGGACGGCCTGGGCTGGTACTGGCCCAACTACGCCTCGACCAACTACACGCAGGGCCCGGACGGAACGCCTCAATCTGAGGGGTACGACGTGTCGTTCGATCCCTTCGTCCCCAACAGCTGGGGCAGAATGGGACCGGCGGGCTCTCTCTTTGCCACCTCACGCGACCGGTTCGTCTACTCCTACCTCCGCATGATGGAGGCCACCGATCGCCTCTCGCCCGCCAACCGATTTGACCTCTGGCTCTACGGACACGACTTCGATCATGTGGAGCATAAGGTGTACGCCCGACCCGCGGGATCCTCGTCGTGGACCTTCATTGGAGCCGTCAACCCACAGCGAGATCGGGAGGGATACGTAGAGAATGCTCGGCCCGACCATATCTACTCATATAACGACCGCTGGCACGCCGTCGTCTTTCACGGCCTCCATCGCTCAGACTTATTGGCCGACCAGACCAACGACGAAGGGCAACTGGAAATCAAACTCGAATCGCGAGAGGGAAGCGACCAGTCCCTCCTGGGTGCCGCCTACGCGCTTCCGTACCGTGCCACGCGCCATTACGCGACGGAGTCGAAGGCCACAACCCTCATCGAAGAGCAGCCGCGCTGGATGAGCATCAACAGCCTCTCATACCACGTCCGACCGGTGCCCGATACGCTTCGGACCGGCGAGCCCCACACCTACACGCTCTCGACGGATGCCCCACTCGACTCCGTCGACACCCGAGCGTGGCAGGATCGCTTGGCCCCGTAGGTCTGCCAACAGATCGCGCTTGTTCGGTTCCGATTCCCCTTTGCGGGAGTGGAAGAGCCCCTGAGCTCTCCCTTCCGAGTCCCATTCCTTTGAGTCTGAGAGGGACACCCCTCCTGAGCTTCGGCCCTCTCGCCGTCTCGTCCGGACGCGTTGATCCGTTCCCACCGTCTCAGGACTGTGGCGGCATCGTCGACATCTCTGCATTGTCCACGATTTCCGTGTTTTCTTCCCCCCTCGTGTCCGGGCCGATGGCGCTCGCCGCACTCTTTAGCGCCATCCTCGGCGTCGTCTTCTGGTTAGACTCGTTCGACGTCTTCGAGCCGGTTTTCAAGTATCTGCCCCCGGTCATCTGGGCGTACTTCGTGCCGATGCTTTGTACCACCGCGGGAATTACCCCCGCCGAGAGCCCGGTGTACGACTGGATGTCGGCCTACCTGCTGCCGTTTTCGCTTTTCCTCCTCATGATTACGGTCGACCTGAAGGCGATCCTCCGCCTGGGACCGATGGCGCTGTTCATGATGTGTGCCGGGACGCTCGGCATTATGGTGGGGGGACCCGTCGTGTTTGCTCTCTTCGGGGGATTCTTCGAGGACCCAGTAGCCTGGAAGGGATTCGCCGCCCTGTCGGGCAGTTGGATCGGTGGCACCGCCAACATGA
>CAYRPX010000256.1:0-4607 GCA_964426195.1 uncultured Salinivenus sp. | reverse complement strand
GCACGGCCTTCCAGGCGCGGTACACCTCCGGCCCGGCCAGCGTGTAGTAGGCACGAGTCCCGTCTTTTCGGCGGCGCACGAGGCGCTCGCCCTTGAGCACCTGGAGATGGCGGGACGTGTTGGCCACCGACATCTCGGTCTCCTCTGCCAGCTCGTCGACGGTGCGCTCCCCCTGGGCCAGCAGGTCGATCAGCTCCAGCCGGGAGGCGCTGGAAAAGGCCTTCCCGATGCGGGCGAACTGCTCGTAAATCTCATCCTTGAAGGCGCGCTTCCGATCGTTATCCATTGTTCAATTGGTCAATTGACTATAATTGCAATGCTGTTATCAACCATTCGAGGGACGTGTTTCCTGACTCATTGAACATAATGTGAATGATTGTAGGGGCCGCCTTTGCCGACTATGACCCATGGAAAGACTGATCCCGTGGTCTTATCATGCTCCCGCCGTTGCCGTAAACCCGAGCGTTGGCGTAAACTGCGAATCCAGCCGGATTCCTATTACTGCTCCCTTAACCAGGAGAAAGTCGGCCGGGCCGACGTGGACCAGCAGTGGCGAACGATGCTGGAGGTGGGACTGTCGGGCGACGTAGGCCGCCAGTGGCTCGCCCTCCGGGAGGCCCACGATCTACATTCGGCCAGCCACAATCAATGGATGGTTCCCAGCATTCAGGCAAGAAGGTTCTGGTCATCGTCGGGTCCTCACACAAACCCTTCTTCGATGCCTACCTCCTGCAGTTGATGGGCGTTACGGTCGGGCAGGCCGAATTCCGTTCTGTAGACGCCGACCGGGGCTACGTTCGTCGTCCTCGGTGAATATGAATACCGAACGCGCCGACGCTCGCTCTGGGCCGTCACGGTTCATCAGGGGATTCAGGATGCCTTCACAGACGGATGCAACCGATGTGCGAATGTTCCTGTCTCCTACAGATGCTTTGGGGACAACCCTGGAAATTGCAGGCTGTCTTGATCGCGGCCCTTCGTGAACTGTACATTCAATCCCTGAAAACTCATGACTGACCACACGACCGACGCATCCGTCACTTTCCGCCCGTCTATCGAAACCGACCGGCTTCGCCCGGCGCTCCTTTTGGCCGGCATTCAAATCATGATTGCGCTGGTAGGGGCGGTCCTGATCACAAACGGCGTCCTGACGTAGTCCTCTGCCCAGTCCGCTCCTGGGCCCCCCGACGTTTCGCCGGCACCGGAAGCTCGCGTTCGTTACATTCGGTGGACCTCGTTCTTGCCCATGAGTATGGACTTGAATGACGCTCGTCCTTCCCTCCTGAGCCTTGCTTTTGCCCTCGGGCTCCTCTGCGTTGGGCTTTGGCCGGAGACAACTCCGGCCCAGACCGGACTGGACCTCGAAAACGACACCCTCACCCAGTCGGTCCTCATCCATCCGCCGATTGATGCAACTGCAGATAGCCTCTCTCTCTGGACCCGTGAGCACACGTACCGTTCTCAACTCCGGCTGGTCGACCAACTGGGACGCGATTTTACGGTCACCAGAGTCGGAAGCGACGGAATTGCCCGCGCTTACCGAAACGGAACTGGCGGGAAACAAAATGAGGACTGGTTTGGCTGGCGCCGCGACGTTCTGGCGCCTTTCGAGGCCACGGTGGTCCGGGTCGCGCGGCCCGATTCTGCCAACACACCGGGCACGATGAACCGGGACGCCCAGCCCGGCCTGATTGTCTTCGAAAAGGGCAGTGAAGACGTGACGGTTGCCTACGCTCACGTCCGGGAGGTTGGCGTGGAAGAAGGCGAGACCGTCGGGCCGGGCGAGGTCGTCGCAAAAGTTGGTAACAACGGAACTTCCCGGGGACCTCACGTCCACGTCGGGGCCTGGCTAGCCCGCTTCGATCACGAGTGGGTTAGAGCACCTTCTCCGAGGGGACGACTTCGAACTCGGGATTGTCCCGAAACAGCTTTCTCAGGTTCCAGATGTGGGCCTGCCCGAACATCAATATCACCCGGTCTTCTCCCTCCCGAAGGGCGTGCCAGACGTTGGCGTAGATGCGAGCATCTCTCTTGTATCGCTGAGCCAGCACGTCCGCCCCGATGTGATGGGCTGGGAAGCCGACCCACGTGGTCGAGGTCGATCCGATCAAGTCTCCAAGCTCCGCTACGCTGATGATATCAGGCCCCGCGGCGGCTTCCGCCTCGGTTTCCGGGCGGTTTCGGAGCACCACGTAGTCGACCTCTGGCCCGTTCTTCTCGACCATCTTCCCTCCTACGCTTTCGATGGCCTCGCGAAGCTCTTCCCGTTCGTCGGTAGACAACCCCTCGGCGCTTTTTCCCTCGTCTCGATCGGCCTGCTTCAACCAGTTTCGGATCGTTGTCTCCGTTGGTTCAAACTCGTCGGCCAGCTCCGATGGTGTTCGACCGTTTCGGGCAAGCTCGACGATCCGATCTCTGAATTTCTGGGGGTATGGTGGACGTGTTCTTGGCATGGTTGATCTCGGTTGGTTTCGAAAGTGAAGGAACGTCCACCAACACGGGTCAGGTCCAGAGGGTGGTCAACCGGGCGCCGCTATCTGACGATGGAAGAGTTCTACGAGTGGCGTGAGAAGCAGACCGATGAGTCGGGTGACGAACGTCAATCAGAATCCTCCAACCGGACTCTTCAACCTGCCTGACAGGCAGCGCGCTTTACACAATAAAGTTGACTTTATGTCTCAGTTGGCGTGAGGTAGGTGGTAGCCGCTCTATTCGCACCTCTGAATAGCATAGCGAGCGTTTCCGAAAGTACCGAATTGCGAATCTTTCGGTCGGCTGGACCAGCACACTGAGGCGGAGCGAGTTCGTGGCGCTTATGAGGGAAGATATTCAGTTCGTCGAGGGAAGAGGCATAAACGTCTACGTCCACCGGTCGAGGACCGCCCTGGAACCTGGAGGTATACTCTGCTCACTCCCTCCGAGCGGGCTTCACCACGCAGGCGATCCGGTCGGGGAAGGCCGAGCGGCGGGTCAAAGAGCACTCCGGGCACGCCTCGTGGGGGACGTTAAACCGCCGCGCCCGTGGAGGCGGAGGCCTTTCGGGATAATCCCGCCGAAGACATCGGTCTGTAGGTGGTGTCATTTGGATCAGGCACTTCGATGAAAGCAGGGGTTTACCTTCTACGCAACACAGGCCCTTCTTTTTGGTTGCAAGCACTGTGTCGGCCAAAAATTGACAGGTTGCGCCTCCTTATGGCTTCCGCTGAGACTCAGGTTTCGCCACGTTCTCTCGATCAACTCGAAGAGACCGGGCTCTCCGATCTTCTAACATCGATTGAAGAGGGACTCCCGGCCAGCCTCATAGGCGAGGTTAAAGAGCGTCTGGACCTGACGCCCAAGGAGATGGCCTCATTTTTAGGGATCTCCCCCCGAACACTTGAGCGGAGACGCGAGAAAGGAACGCTGACTTCTATCGAGTCGGAGCGGCTCTACCGACTCGTTCGTCTCTTTCAGAAAGCGAGCGAGGTCTTCGAAAGTGAAGAGGAGGCACGCAGCTGGCTCAAGCGCCCGCAGATGCGTCTCGGCGAACAAGTCCCCCTTAAGATCGCCAGGCTGGAGCCCGGCGCCCGTGAGGCCGAGCGTCTCCTTGGTCGAATTGAGCACGGCATCCCGGCCTAAACCTGCTCACACGGTCAGAGCTCTTTTGGGCCTCAGAATCGCTTTTCCCTCATGGCCGAGCTTACGGTTTGGCGGCTCACGCACCAACGGTATTCCGACTCGGCGTTCAGCGGCGAAGGGGCTCGCCAGTACGGCGGACGGTTCAACAGCCCGGGAACCGCCGTCGTGTACACGTCCGAGAGCCTCGCGCTGGCACTGCTCAAAACGCTTACAGGCCTTGAGCGCTACGCTCAACTCCACCACTACGTGTTCTTTCAGGCGAGGCTTCCTGAAAAGAGGGTCTCAGAGGTTTCAGAGGCTGACTTGCCGGAGGGCTGGAACCACCATCCTCCTCCCTCTTTGGTGCAGCAGGTCGGAGACCGGTGGGCAGCTCGGGAAGAGTCGGTCGCGCTTCGGGTGCCATCGGTCGTGGTGCCGTACAGTTACAACTATCTGCTCAATCCTACCCATGGGGCGTTTAGGGAGATCGAGATCGGTACAGGAGAGTCCCTTCCAATTGACCGCAGACTGATTCCTGAGCGCTAGGAGACTGGTCAAGAAAGGGGAGGAGGTAATTTTGGGGGTGGTGGTGTGGACCTGACCCATCGCTTACTGGTCGAATGCTAATAGGTGACTCGTTCTTCTTCCGTAGCCGGGGGCCGATCGTTAGGTATGAGCGGCAGCTTCAACACTGTGAAGGAGCGTCCTCGGGACGACGCGATAAAGAAGAAGAGGCGCAGACGCGCCCCCCACATCGATGGCTTCGAGCGGTTCGCCCCCTTGGGTTTCTATCTCTTGCGCGAGGCTCCCCTGAACGGTCTGTACAAGAACAGGCACGTCGTTACACGCTGCAATCGCCTGCTGAAGCAGGCGGGGCCCAAGTCCCTTGTCCCGAAACTTCGGCCGAATCGCCAGGCAGCGCACCCACCAGGTGCCGGATTCTGCGTGGCTCTCGACGGCCGACTCGACTCGTTGAAGGCGCTTCCATTGCTTTGAGGAAACCGCGGTCA
>CAYRPX010000255.1:0-4665 GCA_964426195.1 uncultured Salinivenus sp. | reverse complement strand
CATCGAAGATCGGCGGTCGCTTCCGGTTGCTGTCCTCCGATCGTTCGAGCGTAAGCGGATCTTCGACTTCGCTGTTCTTCATGTCCCGGAAGAGTTGCACGAACCGGATCAGGCCCTCCAGGTCGAGGTCCGGAATCATTGCCTGGTTCGTGAAATCAACCTGCGCAGCGGGCTTAAGTGGTGTAAGAGTAGCGATTACGGAGAATACGACCTCCGACACAGTCGTCTTGGCATAGCTAAGACTCTTACTTCCTTCGTTCAATTTAGAAGCAAATGGAGATATAGATCTCTGGACCTTTTCTGATCTCTCCTTCCCTATTTCGTAGTTTTCATTTTCTAACATTTGGGCCACACTTCTTGCCTTCCGCATAGCACTGTTTGCTGACTGTCCTGCGACAGCAACAACATGCGGAGATAAGAAGTAACCGTCGTCTGATTTTTGTCCGGTATCAACCTCCTCAGCAGACAAATATCGATACCGCAGCGTTCTGTCATTCTCTAGATCATCGCTCGTGTGGAGCCGGAAGTAGTTGAGGCTCTTCTTTACGACGTGACCTGCCACCTGAATCAGGCGCTCCGGCTCCTCCAGCACCGTTCGCCACTCATCCGCAACGCCGTTTTCCACGAGCGTCACAGCGAGTCCGTACTGGGGATACGGATGATCGAAGAAAAGCAAAGGGGCATCCTCTGTCGTGTCCATAGCAGTGGGGCGGTTGTTCATCGGTTCATTTCCTCCCAGCGGGCGTGCACCCAGCCGTCATTATTGCCGAGGTAGAGAGGCCCATCTGGATCCTTCAGCGCATCGCGAATCTGCCCCGAGAGGGCTTCGGTTGTGCGGACGCGGTAGCGGTACGGTCCCTCGGGAATGACGTACTCACGCGAGGTCGGACTGGCGTAGTAGAGAGGAAAAAATGACTTTAACTCTTGTTGTCGGACGCTCACGTCGCTTGGCAACTCCCCAAGCAATTCTTCGGATTCAGAAACATCAGCGTCGCTCTTTTTCGTCACGAATGATGCCTCGCTATTTTCGTCCTTTAACCGGTTGTAAAGCGATTCAACCCGGTAGTCATTAGTGCGACTTCCTCCCTCATAGTCATCTTTTCGATGTACATGCCGGGTCCAAAGATCATCAAAGTGGGTCGTATCGGGCCGTACCTCCGTCTCAAACTCCAGATGGTACTGGAGCAGGCTCATGAACCCCGAGCCGGACTCTGCATCCTCGTCCCCCGTGATCCACGGTTCGTCCTTGAGCGGATGCCCACGTCCCAATTCGTCTTTCGCCGCTCGTCGGAGGCGTTTCAGCACGTTGTCTCGCACGTCTTCCGGAAAGTGCCAGCCTAGCGCATTTTCGAGCAGTCCATAGAGCATCGCCTTCGTCGGGGCCGGTTGGCTGCGATAATAGGTCCCCGGTTGCGCCGTGGACATCGAGAGCGGCGAGAGGGCCTCAATTTCGAGCATCGCCGTCGTATCGAGGTCCGGCGGTTCCAGGAAAAAGGAAAGGTCCAGGTCGGGCATGGTTGATGTCGATTTGTCTTTTATTGTTGGCCGTATTTCTGGATGCCATTCATTGAACGCAAAAGTCCTTGCATTACGTTTTGGTAGGTCGGCTTATGGTAAACCGGTTATTTCACGGCTCCGAACCCACTTCCGGTCAGCTCGCCCACGCCCACGTTCCAGGCAAACCGAGGGGCCTCTTGCGGCCCCTCCACGATGACCGGACACATGCTCCCCTTGTGGTCGATGGCGCAGGTGCCCTTCTCGATGGTCGCCAGCTTCGTGTGGGCTCCATCATAACCCCGGTCGAAGCGCACCTGCACAGCAGACGGATCGACGTCCAGATCCGCCGACTCTATCTTGCGCCGCAGGGTGCGTGTGAGGGACTCGTCGGCCCGCTCGTCGTCGTAGATCAGATACTCGCGGCTTCCGTCGTCCCGGCGCCGACGGGCGATCACCGGCGCATCGACATCGAAACGATAGCCGCTGGAAAACGCCGGGGTCGTCTGCTGCTGGGCCTCCGTCACCTGCATCCCGGCAAACACCGACGGGTCGTTGAGGATTCCCTTCAGGACAGCCTTTGCCGCGCCTGAATCCCAGAAACTGAGCCGCCAGCGCGCCCCCTCCCGAAACGCAAGCGCGCCGTTTTCAGCCTTTCCACCACTTAGCCAACCCACGCTGTAGAGACTGGGCCCATCATGCTGTTCATTGTCGGGACCGAGCCACTTGTGCAGCGTGCCGGTTAGCTTATGCAGATGATTGAACGGCACCGGTTCGGTGTTCGGGGAAAGAGTCAGGTTGAGCCTCATTGCATTCGTTGTCGGTTGTCCCAGAGGGTGCGATTGAAAGGGAATCGTGCTCAGCACTCATCGTACTTCCGCCACACGCGCCGGGCCTCCGCCTCCACGCAGCGCTGGAGACAAGCCGGGCAGCACACCTTCGCGCCCGAACCGTAGCTCAGGACCCACCGGGCGAGCCCCGCCAGGTTGCGAGAGGTTCCGATCAGTTCGTAGGTCCCGTCGGCCCGCTCCATCAAAATGGGCCGCTCGGCCCAGAGGGCGGTTCCATCTCCGCAGGTCGTCGGCTCCGGACGCTGGAGGCGCCGTCCCTCGGCGGGCTCGAACCGCACGTGCACCGCCCGGAGATCTCTGGATGAGCAAGCCGATTTTGGTTTGGTATCGTCGGGAGAAGGCATAAAGCCGGACCCGCCTGTGGAGGAAAACCTGTGGAGGAAAAGGGCGTCAATGCAGTTACAAAGGTAACAGGGGCGTTTTGAGTACCCGGACGGCCGGTGTCCGGGTTAGGATGTTGCCGTCTCTTCCTCGTAGCGAGCCGCCATTTTCCGCGCCTCCTCAGCGATCCGTTCGGCGAGCTCGGGCGGACGTAGTACCTTAACATTCGGTCCCCACGACCGGACAAACGAGGCGATCTCCTCCAGCCCGGCCACCTCGTAGGACACGACCGCCCGGTCGCTTCCTTCTTCTATGGCAGAATTCTCCCGGTGAATCTGCTGGGTGCGGTGGTAGGCCTTCGACTCGAAGTAGGGAACTACCTCCGGTTCGACCAGAAGTCGCACCTCGTAGACCGCCTCTGCATCGAGGGACTCGAAGCGATCGATAAAGTAGAGCTCCAGGTCGAAGCCGTCGGGAATCCGGTAGTCGCCCCCGTTGCTTTCGGGGCGTCGGGGGCGCACCGCCTCGATGCGCGTGAGGTTGAAGTCGCGCCGCTCCCCGCTCCGGTGGTCGTGGGCCACGCAGAGCCAGGCGTCTCCCCGTACCGCCAGGCCCCAGGGGTCGACTTGCCGGCCCGCATGCCGGGTCCCGCTGCTGGCCGAGTAGTAGTCGATCTCGATGGCCCGGCGATTGGAGAGGGCCTCGACAAGGGCCGTGAAGACCTCCGGATCGATCTCCACTGAAGCGGCCTCCCCAAAATGCAGCTCTTTCATCAACGAACTCGGCTCGAAGGTGCTCACCGTGGGCGGAAGGCCTTCAACCAGCTGCTTGGTGGCACTGCTCAGGGCCTTTTTCAGGGGAGCAGGCCCAAGTCCCGACTCCGCAGCGCCCGCCGCTAGAAGCAGGGCGAGGGCTTCCTGCTCGGTGAGATCGAGCCGAGCCTCCGCTTCCCACTCCTCCGGGGGGAGCCGGTATTCCTTCTTGCGGCCGCGCCGCCTCTCCTTGATCGGGACGCCTGCCTGCTCCAGCTTCTTGATCAGCCGGCGCGCCTGGCGCTTCGATTCGATTGGAAGCCGCCCGGTGATCTCGGCCTGCGTGAGAGCGTGTCCTTCTCGAAGAAGTGAAAGGAGACGAAGATGGGTAGGCTTAGTGTACCCAGCTCCAGGTCCGGAGGCAAAATCTGTGTTCATGGGTGAATGCTCATGGGAAAGTGCTCCTGTGCGAGTGTTTGTAATGCGAGTGCTTTCGGCCGAGTGCTTGTGAACACGGGACAGGGCACAGAGCAGAAGCACAGGCAGCCTTGCAAGCAGAACGTCCGTCGCTTCTCTGAGGAGTCCTGCCAGTCAGGATAAGGGAGAAGCGCTGGAGGCTGGACATAGGGCGTCCACCTTCAGAGGATCTGAGAGGAAAATGTCTTTCACAGCTGTGAAATTCAAGCAACTGCTCTCTTCCGCAGGACCACCTCATCTAAATTGCGGGCCTAACGCGCAGTTTTTTCGTCTCGAACCAGTTCAGCGCCTCGGCATTCTCGAAATAGGTCGTTGAGAGCCTCCGTTCGGCCAATAGCCTCCTCTTCCCTTATCCGGGAGGGCTTCAGGGCGCATTTCAGAACCGTGATGGCCTCCCTGCTCGGGCAGCTCGCGTAGCTCTTCCGGCATGTCTTTGCTCGGCACGTCTTTGCTGGTGAGCATAGGCATTGCCGTATCGGGATCGTTTTAGGCGAAGATCCGATGGAGCTCTTGCCATTCAGGTCGATGTTGCCGGTTGCACTGCGCAGGGAAACGCCGCAGGTCTTTCCCGGCTCAAGAGCGCTGCCTCGATTCAAGATCGTTCCAGATCAGAAACGAAAACCCGAAGGCCGCCGCAATGAGCGCCCACGTTGGCGCCCCGGCCAATGCCAGAAGCGCCACAATGAGCCCAGTACCCAGCGCAGTCCCGACATGGAGGCCCATCTGGTTCATGTCCACTTGGCTTCTGGTGTCGGCAGTTCTTACGGCTA
>CAYRPX010000254.1:0-4685 GCA_964426195.1 uncultured Salinivenus sp. | reverse complement strand
GAGTACGTGAGGCCCTGTGCGATACACTCCTGAACCGTGTGCTTGGGAGCGTCGAGTTCGTAACTTACGAATTCAAGCGTATACCGGTCACGGTTATCCTTTATCGGGAAGTGCTCGTTAAAAACTGCCTGCAGACCGACGTTCTCCCGATCAGCGGGCGGGACATCGTCCTGCACGAAGTCGTGAAACGTCTTCAGTTGGACATCCAAAAAATCCGGGTAATCCCACACCTGAGGGATGTCCGCGAAGCTCTCTCGCGGCTTCCGGTCTTCAAGGTGTCCAGACGTAGTGACGTTTCCGTTCAGAAAGGTCGGCATAAGCTATAAAAATCGCTCGCGTGAGGAAACTACGTTCGCAGAAGGCCAAATCACCAAATGGTACGACAGGCCCTGGGCGTACACGACGGTGATCGGGCGTCTTCGAGTCTTTAACGGACGGACAGATTTCGGCGTCAGGGACTGTATGAGAGCAATGGTGGAACCACGATCGCGCAAAAAATGATCGCGCAACAAGGCAACGAGCGCAGCGAACTCCCGCGCAACGGCTTGCAGACTCATCTAAGAAAATCCACCGTTCAGACTCAAGATGGTGAAGGCGACCGCCGGGCAAGCCTCGGCATTCGAACACGACCCCTGCCAATCGGTAGAGCCCCTGAGAGAGGACCGTTCACGAATATACACAGAGAGGGTCTGGGTTACGGGTACCAATAAGGGTTGTTTCAAAATCCGCCCTGTCCTTCCGAGAAATCACAGGTTAACGAAGAGACAGCCAGTCTTCACAAACCGTATCTCCGCTTATCGAAGCGGGGTGCTTATGGCACATTGACACGAAGGGCTTTAAGAGGCGATCGAACTACTTACCGAATGGATCCTCTGCTTGCACGCCGGGTGGGGGCACCTCTCGAGCAACCCGACACACGGTGCCTTCCTTTTCATTCTTCGATGACCCTCAAATGGACGGGAGTCCGCTTCCAGAGATTTACTGCGAGGCCTGCACTTTATGCTCCTCAAAGATGCCGAAGGCCAACCCCGAGGGAGTCGGGATCAGCCTTCTCGAGGCTCCAGAACGGCTGAAGAGACGGAACTGGTGCGTTCCGCTCTAGAATGGCCGAAACTACTGGAGTTCGACCTCGCCGCCCGCGTCTTCGATCTGGGCCTTGAGGTCGTCAGCCTCTTCGCGAGAAATCCCTTCCTCGATAGGATTGGGCGCCTCGTCCACCAGAGACTTGGCCTCTTTCAACCCCAAGCCGGTAATGGAACGAACCTCCTTGATAACCTGAATCTTGTTGCCACCAATACCGGTGAGGACCACGTCAAACTCCGTTTGCTCTTCTTCCTCGGCTTCGCCGTCGGCTTCGCCTCCACCATCGGCCGCCACAGCGACGCCCGCCGAGGCCGGCTGGATGTCGTATTCGTCTTCAAGATGATTCGCTAGCTCATTGGCTTCCTTGATGGTAAGTCCAACGAGCTGTTCTGCAAGTTCTTCGATATTAGCCATAGGTTCGTGGGTGTGTTTGTCCTGCGACGGTCTCGGCCCCAACGGTCCGGGGATCCGTTTCGCCCCCTGTCGGGACTGCGCCGCGTATTAAGGCGAAAGTGCAATGAAAGTAAAAACCAAATCCGGCAAACGAGGCCGGGTGCTATTCGTCTCCGTCTTCGTCCGCGAGGGATTGAACAAGCCCCCCCAGTCGCTGCCCGGTCCCCTGAAGGCTCCCCACGACATTCTGGGCCGGGGAAAGAAGAAGTCCAACAATCTCCCCAATCAGCTCCTCGCGGGACTTCAGATCCGCGAGCGTGTCGAGCGCCTCCGGATCCTCGTACATTTCTCCCTCGATCCAGGCAACCTTCAGCTCCGGCCGATCCAACTCTTCCTCCTCCAGGAAGTCCTGGATGACTCGGGCCGGCTTCGCCGGGTCTTCGCTGAAGGCCACGGCCGTGGGTCCCGCAAAAAACTCTTCGAGGGCGTCCTTACCCTCAATCTGATCGAGGGCGATTCGGGCCAGGGTATTCTTCGTCACCTGATAGTCGACACCTGCCTCGCGGAAGCGCCCGCGAAGGTCATTGGACTGGCCGACGGTCAGGCCTTCAAAATTGGTAAGGTAGATGATCGGGTATTCACTGAGCTTCTCCCCGATCTGGTCGATGATTTCTGCTTTTTCGGCTCGATTCTTCGACATAGGTGTAGAACATTGGTCGGTGTTCAACGGCAATGGACCGGACGCACAAGCTACCGCGCTTCGCTGAGAACAGAACCACGGTCAATTTCCACCGGGGGCCCCATCGTGGCCGACATCGTGATCGAGCGCAAGTAGAGGCCACCCGCAGAAGCAGGGCGAAGACGAATTACTTCTCGGAGGAGGGCCCGTGCATTCTCGTAGAGCTCCTTGGTCGAGAAAGAGGCCTTCCCAACGGGCGTGTGCAGATTCCCGCTTTGATCCACGCGAAACTCAATTTTCCCGGCTTTAATTTCCTCAATGGCATCAGCGAGATCCATCGTTACGGTCCCACTTTTCGGGTTCGGCATGAGGCCTCGGGGACCGAGAATGCGCCCAAGTTGTCCCACCTGCCCCATGACGTCCGGCGTCGCAATGGCAACGTCGAAGTCAAGCCAGTTTTCCTCCTGAATGCGCTCGATGTACTCGTCGAGTCCCACATAGTCAGCCCCGGCCTCCTCGGCCTCTTCTTGCTTGCCCTCGCTGGCGAGAACGAGAACGGTGACCTCGCGACCGGTGCCGTTGGGAAGAGTGATCGACCCCCGCACCATCTGGTCGGCGTGCTGCGGGTTCACTCCGAGACGAAGATCTAAATCAATCGACTCGTCGAAGTTGGCGGTCGCGGTCTCCTTCGCCAGTTCGGCGGCTTCTCGAAGGCCCACGGGCTCGTCCTGATCCTCAACGAGATCGAGCGCCTCTCTGTATCGTTTTCCTTCGGTCTTTGCCATAATTGAATGCGATTGTGCGGTGCGAACGTCGTCCCGACCCTTTTCGAGACAACTGCCGCGTGAGCAACGACTACGATGAGGCCCCGAAAACAGAGCGTCTCCCCCACTATTCCGGGACACCAAGACACTATTCGTGGACCGGCTTCCCTTCGACGGTGATGCCCATCGATCGAGCCGTGCCGGCCACCATACTCGCGCCTTTCTCCACGGTGTGAGCATTCAGGTCCTCGAGCTTCTGCTCAGCGATGTCCAGGCAATCATCCCAGGTGACTGTTCCGGCATCCTCCCGGAGCGGATCTCCGGCTGCGGTCTCAATGTCTGCCTTTTGCTTCAAAAGCACAGATGCCGGAGGGCTCTTGACGATGAAATCAAAAGACCGGTCGGCATAAACGGTAATCTCGACCGGCAACAGCGTACCCATTCGGTCCTCGGTTCGGGCATTGAATGCCTTGCAAAACTCCATGATGTTGACTCCATGCTGACCGAGAGCCGGTCCGATGGGCGGGGCAGGATTGGCCTGTCCCCCTTTGATCTGAAGCTTGATGGTTTGTTCGACCGGTGCTGCCATACGTACGGGGGCGGTTCAAACGTCGTCCCGATTGCTGTCGGTATAACTTCCGCCTTTTTGTGCAAAAAAGAATGCGAGACTCCTGGCGTTCGGGGTGCGAAAGACCCTCTCTTCAAGTAGGACATTCCCCGCCTACTCTTCGTGTTCAACCTGCAAGTAGTCGAGCTCAACCGGCGTTTTCCGGCCAAAGATCGACACCATGACCTTTACCTTCATTTTGTCGGGGTAAACGTCCTCGACGATGCCGTTGAAGCTGTCGAATGGACCGTCCACAACCTTGACCGGATCGCCCACCTTAAAGGGCATCTCGGGCTGCTCGCCCATCTCTTCGGCCCGGTCCATCTTGCCAAGGATGCGTTTGACTTCCTCTTCCCGAAGCTGGGTCGGGGTGTCCCCGGTGCCCGCCGTCAAAAACCCAATAACCGACGGCAGATCCTCGGCCACATCCCGCAGTTCGGACGTTAAGGTACAGTTGAGAAGAATGTATCCCGGAAAGAACGTCTTCTCTTTTGTTTTTTTCTCCCCTCCTTTCATTTCAAAAACCGTCTCCGTCGGAATCAGGATCTCCTCAACCTGATCTTCAAGCCCAAGACGCTCAATCTCACTTTCGAGGTAGCGACGCACCTTCTTCTCGTGGTTCGAGAAGGTGCGGAGCACATACCATGTGTCGGAATCTGTTTCTTCAGCCATAGCGAATGGAAAATGCGTGCAGCAGTGGGTGCACGGCCGGCGGAACAAGGTCCTTCCCCAACGGAGCTACACCTGGTAAAGGACCTGCAAGGTTTTCTGAATAACTTGGTCGGCCAGGAAAATGAAGCCCGAGATGATCAGCGTGGCCACAATTGTTACCAGCGTGCTACTGATCAGTTCGTCACGGCTCGGCCAGTTCACCTTCTCCATCTCCGCGACTACATTTGCTAAGTACTCACGAATCCAGGTCATAAGAAAGAGGTCGGATAATCAGGCCGTGATTGCCCCAAATTGCTGCGAGAAGCGCTGCGCGATGAGCAAGTGGAAATGCCGGTTTGAGCGGGCACCGGCAAGGTCCTTACAGCACGGACGGGAGGACTCGAACCCCCAACCGGCGGATTTGGAGTCCGCTGCTCTGCCAAATTGAGCTACGCCCGCATGTCGGCTCCTGGCTGAAGGCTCTCGGCTGGACTGCCCTAGGCCGCCT
>CAYRPX010000253.1:2062-4722 GCA_964426195.1 uncultured Salinivenus sp. | reverse complement strand
CGTACAGCAGCGGGGTGTCGATTTGTGGGGGGGGTCCTACCATGGTGCTGTCAGGCATCCGGACGCCAACTCAGCAAGTCGGTCTCAGTAGAGCAGCGCCGTAGATCGGGCTTCCCGAAAGGCAGTGATGTCCTCTCTCCAGGAGGCGACGATCGAGTCGGGAGAGACTCCGGCCCGCAAGAGGCTTAACAGTTGATCGGTACCGGCCAGTCGAGTGAGGTGGTCAGGGCGGCTCACAAAGTTCGTGTCGCCTCGAGCCCGGGCCCGGTGGTACATGGTGTGCAGTGCATGCATGCCCACCCGAAGCGGATCCACGGCCTCTCGGTCCGTAACGTCGATCTCGAAACCATAGACCTGTTGCCCCTCGAAGCGGGGAGAGGGTGCCGCCTGGGGCATCGACTGCGGCGTGAAGGCGGTCGTGTCGACCTCGATGCCGGACAAGTCGGAGGTCCGCAAAGTGTCAACCACTTGCCGGGCGGCGTCGGGGGACCAGGGTGCACCAATCTGGAGAAAGGGCTGCTCCGTTCCCCGTCCTTCACTGACCCGCACCCCCTCGAAAAAGCACATTCCCGGATAGAGCAGCGCCGTTTCCCAGGTCGGGAGATTCGGGCTCGGGGGCGTCCAGTCCAGCCCCGTATCGGGCCACTGCATATCCCGCTCCCAGTGCTCCATGGCAACCACCGTCAGGTCGACCGACTCAACGCCCGGGAGAAGGCCTTCCTGCTGAATGTACCGGGCGAGTTCCCCCACCGTCATCCCGTAGGTAATCGGGATCGGATAGCGGCCGACGAACGACGCGTGCGCGGGCTCCAGGACAAAGCCGGATGTTAAGGTCCCTCCAAGGGGATTGGGACGATCGAGCACAACAAACCGCAGGTTCGCCTCGGCGGCCGATTGCATCGCCAGTCCCATCGTGGTGACGTAGGTGTAGAACCGAGCGCCAACGTCCTGCACGTCAAACACGAGGGCATCGAGCCCTTTCATCATCTTCGGCGTAGGCCGACGGGTGTCGCCGTAGAGACTGTAGACCGGCGTTCCAGTGCGTGGGTCCCGATCATCCTCGATGGTCTCTCCCGCCCCCGCCGTTCCACGAAAGCCATGCTCGGGCGCAAAAATCGCCCCGAGTTTCACGTTCGACGCCGCGGACAGGCGGTCGATAACGTGGCTGGTGTCGATGCGAGACGTGTGGTTGGCAATGACTCCGACGCGCTGGCCCGAGAGCGTATCAAACGCATCGGCGGCGAGCACTTCGGCACCGGTCCGGATCGACGGAGATTCGCCTGCCGGTCCACATCCAGCGAGCAGTGCGATCAGGAGGCCGCCGAGGAAAAGTCCTCCCCCACCCGCCTCCGTCTTACTTTCCGAAAAAAGATCGAACATTCGCGCAGAAAGAGTCACTTGTTGGCGACAATCTCGTGCTCGGCAAAGAAGTACGTGACCTCCTTCTCGCCATTCGTCGGGGAGTCAGAGCCATGGACAATGTTTTCCTGGATGGAATCAGCAAAGTCGCTCCGAATGGTGCCCTCAGCGGCCTCGTCCGGATCGGTGGCCCCAATGAGAGCACGGAAATCCGCAATGGCGTTCTCCTTTTCGAGCACGATCGGCACGCATGGACCGCTCGACATGAAGGTGGTGAGATTGTCGAAGAAGGGTTTATCTTCGTGAACCGCGTAGAACCCTTCGGCTTCTGTCGTCGATAGGGTGATCATCTTCATCGCCTGAATCTGAAATCCCGCTTCTTGAATCCGCCGGAGGACCTCACCGACCTTTCCTTTCCGAACACAGTCGGGTTTGAGGATGGCGAGCGTGCGTTCCGTGGCCATGGTGGACGTAGAGTTCATTGTGATAGGACGTAACGGAGCAGAACACCATCTCAATCTACGAGCCCGACGGCTCTTTGCGTCCCGGCTGGTGTTAGGCGTTTATGAATCCTGCTTGAGAGCCCCGCCTCCAAAGCGGGCCCCAGGTGTAACGAGTGTGCCATTCGGGAGGTCTGTATCGGGGTCGGGGCAACAGAGCCCTCGGCGCTACGTTTGTTAAGATGTCAACTCGTTTTCGAACCAATTCCCTAAACACGTGTCGACGCAAAAACTCGCAACCTTTGGAGGGGGCTGCTTCTGGTGCCTTGAAGCGACGTACCAAGAAGTGAACGGCGTGACGGACGTGGCGTCCGGCTATGCCGGAGGCCACACGCCCACCCCAACCTACCGCCAAGTCTGCAACGGGACCACTGGCCACGCCGAGGTTGTGCAGCTGACTTATGATCCGTCTGTGATCGAATACCGCGACCTTCTGGAGATCTTCTTCACTATCCATAACCCGACCACCAAAGACCGAGAGGGACCCGACGTCGGGTCGCAGTACCGCTCCATCATTCTCTACCACAACGCCGAACAACGGGAGACTGCCCGGGCCCTTATCAACGACTTGGAGTCCGACGGCGTCTTCAGCGACCCGATTGTGACGGAGATCGAGCCCCTCGACACCTTCTACCGAGCCGAGGACAGGCACCAGGACTACTACAAGCGCAATTCGTCCCAGCCGTATTGCCAGCGTGTTATTTCGCCCAAAGTGGCCAAGCTCCGGAAAAAACACGCCGACAAGTTGAAATAAGGAGTTTGGAGCGTGGAATGACGAATGGTGAATAACCGCTGCTGACC
>CAYRPX010000253.1:0-1962 GCA_964426195.1 uncultured Salinivenus sp. | reverse complement strand
TGAATAACCGCTGCTGACCCAGGACGCGGATTCAATTTGACCTCCCCACACTCCGACTTCCACATCTCAGCTCTACTCCACATTCCGAAGTCCAAATTTGGAATTTACTACTGTCGGGCCAAGCCGAGCGTCATGAGGTAGAGCGCATCGGCCCCCGCCTCCGCGAGCGCCTGTCCCGCGGCCACGGCCGTCGATCCTGTCGTGAGGATGTCGTCCACCACCAGCCAGCGTCCACCATCGCAGTCCGGACTCGCCGTGAACGAATCCCGAACGTTGCGCCAGCGCTCCTTGCGGGAAAGACCGGTCTGGGAGCGGGTGGGATGGGGCCGGGCCAAAAGATCGGTCCGACTCGGACATCCCAGGACCTCTGCCGCGCCCTTTGCGAGCATGGCGCTCTGGTTGTAGCCCCGTTCCAGCCGACGCGTGCGGTGGAGGGGCACCGGGACTACCCCGTCCGGAATGGAATAGTCCTTACTGAATGCCTCCCCCATCAGTCGTCCAAGCGGCACGCCGTAGCGGGGCCGGTTGTTGTATTTCAGCGCGTGCTGAACGGCCTGCAGAATCCCTCCTTTGTCAAACGCCCACAGGGCAAGGACCCCTTCAAACACCCCGTCGCCCACCGGTAGCCGGTCCAGCCGAGCCGCGACATCCATCTGAGGGGCCCGTTCGAGCGACTGTAGACACCGTGGACACAGCGGAAGTTGCGGCGACTCGGAACGAGCCCCGCAATTCAGACAGCGAGGCGGATACAAAACGTCGAGCAGTCCGCGTCCCAGAATGCGGCCCGCACGTGCAACCACCGATGCCACTTTGTACAGACGTGAAGCCATGAGAAGGACCCAGTTGCGTCGTTGATCCGCTCGAGGAGCAGGACAGATTTTCGATAAAAAGGCGCTGCCGTGATGCAACCCTATAGGGCATTGTATACATTTCTAGGTGTGGAGTCAACATGAAGAGACAAGTTTCCTATGGCTCTCTCGGCCTCCGGGGCCATCTTGAATCGTTCCCTCACTCTGGCACCCCGATACTAATGTCCGACCGAGATCGACGCGGCATGCTCATCACAAACAACGGGACCGAGACTGTAGACGTATCGATGTCCTCGCGCCTGATTCGACTGGATGCCGGGGATGAGGCGTTTATCACATCGAATGAGGTCCAAGATCCTCAACTTCGCGAGGCTCTTCAGGAACGGTCCATCTCGATCGTTCGCCCGGCCACCCCCGCGGAGGACGAGGCCCTCCAAGACCGACTTAAGGATCGATAACGACGTCTCCTCTCTCCTTTCCCTCACTGTCCCGCATTCCCAATGAACATCCTTGCCCTCGAACCCTGGCACAGCGGATCCCGTCGCCGGTTTCTGGACGGACTCACCAAGCACAGCACACACGAAATCCGAACCGTTACGATGCCGGGCCGGTTTTGGCGGTGGCGAATGGAAGGGGGCGGTGTCACGCTGGCCCAAAAGGTGCGCTCGGCGGTGGACGATGGCTTCCGGCCCGACCTGCTCTTCGCCACAGACATGGTCAACTTGCCCGCCGTCCTGTCGCTCTCGCGGCCCCGCCTCAACGACGTGCCGGTCGTCCTCTACTTCCACGAGAACCAACTCACCTATCCCCTTCCCCCTGACGAGGAGCGAGAGCGGGCCTACGCCATCACGAACTACTTGTCGGCCCTCGCGGCCGACCGGGTCGTCTTCAATACTCAGTCCCACTTCGACGAGTTTACCGAGGCGCTTCCCCAGCTCCTCCGCGACTTTCCCGACTACACGAACATGCATACCGTGCGCGACATTCGCGACAAGAGCACGGTGCTCCCCCCCGGCATCGACCTGCGAGCCCATGACGAGTACAAGGGGCCTCGGACTCGACGAACGCCCCGAGGGACGGCCCCGCCCATCGTGCTCTGGAATCAGCGCTGGGAGTACGACAAGAACCCGTCGGGCTTTTTCCGGATGATGAA
>CAYRPX010000252.1:0-4761 GCA_964426195.1 uncultured Salinivenus sp. | reverse complement strand
GATCCATGAACAGGTTGTACAGGAACGGCTCGACGGCCTCCTCGCCGTCGGGCCCGCCGAGGTTCATCAGCACGACGCCAACGGTGTCGCCCGGCTCTGCGCTGAGCGCCGAGGGAGAAAAGAACTGCCCGTTGACGAGGCGCGGATCCTCGGCGTAGTTCTCGGCACTGAAGCGACGGAGAAATTCGCGGGGCGTCATGCCTGGCGATGCAATCAATTCTGAGGTCGATTTGGGCCCGGTCGATCGTTCGTCCAAATCTGAAGAGGATCGGGAATGGGCCGACGCGCACTCTACAAAAGCAATTCCTCACTCCCAGTCATCGGTTCGGAAGGGCGCGGCGGGCAGGCCAGCCTCGTTGTACAGATTGGCCCGCTTCGGATTGTCGGCCCACGCGTAGCGGACGCTCATCGGATCGTCCACCTCGTCGCTCCACACGACGACCTGATTGCCCCGAATCTCGGCCTCGGCCCACACAAACGTGCTGTCGGGCCCGGCAATGGCGAAGCCTTGCGGGGATTCTCCGTTCCGGGTGGTCAGGCCGCCGTCCACATGGTCGAACGAGAGCACGACCCGCCCGTCCTCAACGTGGTGCGTGCTGTACACGGGCCCGCTGTGGACCACGTCCTCTCCGTACACCCGTGCTCGGGCGTCCCGCGCCAGCCGGCGTCCGACATCCTGCTTGTTGCGCGGATGAATGTCGTCTGCTTCTCCGAGATCAATCGCAACAGCCTGTCCCGTCTCCGGGAGCGACAGGGCAGCGTGCTGCGACTCGCGAAGCATCGCCCAGTCGCTCTCAGAGGGGGTCTCCGGCGGGGCCATGTAGTTGGCCAACTGAACCCACAAGAAGGGGAACGGCGTCGAGACCGTTTGTCCCCAGTCGCTCCTCCATTGAGAAATCATGGTCTTAAACAGCGTGCGGTACTCGTATGCGTTGTCCGGAGAGGCGTTAGACTCTCCTTGATACCAGACCACCCCCGTGATGGGATAGGACAAAAGCGGGTGGATCATCTTGTTGTAGAGTATCGTCGGCAGCTGATTCTTCCGGCCGTCCACGTTTACCGACGCCGCACCGACCTTGAATTTCCACGTCCCGGCGAGGGAGCGCTGCAGGCCCTCCCCGTCCAGTCGGAGCTGCGAGGGCTCGCCGTTGATCCCTCCGCCGCCGCCAGTGTCCTCTACCCGAACCACAATCACGTTTTTTCCGGACCGCAGCACCGAGGCCGGCACGTCGTAGACCCGCGATTTCGTCGATCCGTCTGTGCGACCCACCTCCGTCCCGTTCACCCAGGTAATGTCGCGGTCATCGACAGCACCGAGTTGGAGATGTGCGGACCGCTCCGACTCCCGGTCGCTGAGTTCGAGGGTCTTTCGGTACCAAGCCACACCGTCCAGTTCCTCGTATCCCGCCTCCTCCCAGGTTCCGGGCACAGAAATCATCGTCCAGTCTTGATCCGATAGTCCCGGATCGGCCCACTGAAACGTTCCCTCGTCCCGGCCGCGATCTTCATCGGGCAGCGTCCCGATTTTGCGACGGAGTTGGTTTCGCAGACCCTTGACTCGTCGCCCCTCCTTCCTGAGAATCGCGTTCACGTCCGCAACGTCCAGGTCGAGGGCCTCCACACTCATCCACGGTTCGATTCGGCTTCCGCCCCACGTGCTGTTGACGACGCCGATGGGCACGTCGACATGTAGGCGGAGCGCACGAGCAAAGAAGTAGCCCACTGCCGTGAATTCCCCGACGTGCTCCGACGTCGCGGGCTCCCACTGCCCCCCCGCCAGGGACTCTTCGGGCCGCTCGGCCCAGGATCGTGGAACGTCGAAGTGCCGGAGGTCCGAATCGTCGGCCCGAGCAATCTCCTGCTCGGCATTCTTCGAATCGGCGACCACCCACTCCATGTTGGACTGGCCGGAGGCAATCCACACGTCCCCCACCATAACGTCCTGCACGTGCACCGTCTCTCCCCCACCCTTGATCGTTAGCTCGTGCGGCCCGCCGGCGGGATGGGGCGATAGGAACACGCGCCACGTGCCCTCCCCCCCGGTCGTGGTGCGCTGCGTTTCTCCGTCAAAGGCAACCGTCACCTCAGTGCCGGGCACAGCCGTCCCCCACACGGGCACCTTCACGTTACGCTGGAGCACCGCTCCGTCGGCAAAGAGGCGGGCAGGCTCAAGCTGAGCCGTCGAGGCAGTGGGCATCATGAAGAGGAGCACCAGAACGAGCGGGGCAACACGAAGCGAAGTCATTTGACGGGAGATGCTCGGATGAGGGAGGGATTCGATCGGCTGAAGCGCTTGTTCGGCCTTCGCGTCGTACAGGAGGGGGCGTCGGTTCTTCATTTAAGGTGCGTGCACAGAGAAACTACCCGCAGGGTATAAATCAAGGGCATCGGAGCGTTTTCCGTTCTTTCTGAATGCAGGTTCGTCGTCCGGCTCCGAGTCGCACCCGAAAAAAGGAACGGAACGACCTGGAGGGACCGGACGGAAACGCCCTTCTGAAAACTCGCTTTAACTTGTATCCTGAACGGCCCTGCGGGTCTGCTTTCCCGTGCTTGGAGTCCGTCGAAGACATCCGGGCTCGTTCAATGACAGCAACGCGTATCCCTGTATGCTTTTCTTCCCAGTGCCATGATTCATCGGGACGTGCTGATGCGGCAGATCCGCCAGTTCACGAAGGCGATTGCGACCCTACTGGGCCAATCGCACCGCGAGCAGCCCGAGGAGACGCTTCGCCAAATCGACGAGGCCTGCAAGACGCATCTCGACGGGCGGGCCGAGGACCTGCGCACCCTGCCGCCCGATGCGCTCTTGGAGCTGTGCTGCGAGAACGGACAGTTCGTCCCCGACGTGGCCCAGACGCTCGCCCGCGCCCTTCACCGGATGGGCGAGACCCACGAGTACCGCGACGATCCCGAAAAGGCAGGGCACTGCTTTGGCCGCGCGCTTCTCCTCTACCGCCACCTGCTCCAGGACCCAGACGCGCCCGTCTCGTGGCAGGCCGGCACGACGGTTGCGACCCTCGAGAAGCGCGTGGAGACGCTTCCCGTGGATGACACCACCCACGAAGCGCTGGAGGCACTGCGTAACGGGACGGGTTAGCTTTACAATATGGAAGAGGGCTCAAATTGACCTAGGTAGCCGATCAGCCGGATTTTAAGAAGCAGTCCGGATCTGTCTTGCACCAAATGTATCCACATCTGCGATTACTTCCGTGAGTCTAGCAAACATCGACCGTGTCTCACAACTCACCTGCTTGCGAGAGAACAAAATACTGCGCTCCCCCCTCTGTCGCACAAACACTTACAATACCCCATATCAGTTCGCTTTATGCCTCTCCCACATGGTCGATTGAACCGGAACAGCTCAACTGAACCGGGGGAAGAGGCGCATTCCTCCGAATGAAGCGTTTGCCTGCCGACCCAGGTGTGTCCGAGTCCACCGGGCCGAGGGTACCACATTGCAGCCCGACTGTAAATATGCGCGAAGGCACCTTGACGGGAGAGAAGGTGGAACTAACGACGTGTCGTCCGTGAGGACTCACACAGACCCTGTCCGGGAAATCTCCTTCGCTCTTGCGTAGAAGATCGCAGTCAATGGTAGAATCCGGCGCGGAATCTATCCTCGCCAGTTTTGCCAATAGTCGGTTTCAAAAGGACGACCATTCGGCGGAGGCGCTTCTGGCGGGTCTCCTCCCAATGGCTGCGGCGGAACGTTTTGGACGAGACGCCCGAGAAGTGCCGGGAGTCGAGGAAGGTGCTCACTGACGTGGTACTCAAAACTGACAGCCAGCCGGAGGCCTTCCAAGCGCTTGAGGAGGCGCTGGTTGGAGAGTGAACTCAAGTCGTGGAAAACTCTGAGGGAGAGACGATCGATACCTACGAGAAGCTCCGTGAGGAGGCCAGCTCGGCCCTTGAGATCCTCGAGGTCGAGGTACTTCTCAGCGAGTACCACGAGGAGTGGTCCACTGGCCGAAAGTACTTCGACATGGCCGAATACGACCAGTGGAAAAGGCAAGCGTCCCAGCCGGAATCGAAGACGGAGCTGGCTCTTGAGTCAGACGAACCGAAGGCTGTAGTAGCAGCCTGACCGAACTGAACGCAGCGCGCTTTTCAACAACTTCTGGGTATCTTGACTCGGCTCACCCAGCCTTCGACCAAGTCGAAAACCCCAAGACAGGTCTCCGATCGGTTAGCAAACGTCTCGCGCTCGATAAGTTCGCATTCGAGGTTCGTATCACAAGGGCGGAGAGACTTGAAAATCCCACACGCGGTGCTATTTCGTAATGTAACATCCAATTCACTTTGTTTGGGGCAAGAAAAGTAAGACACCGATTCGTCTCCGGCTGATTGGCGCTTTCGGGATGGGGATCACCGGTAGCCAAACTTTGGAATAAAGTTTGAGTGAACCACATAACCCTTACTCATTTCTTACCCTTCCACTCAGATCCTCCATTTCCCCATGGAAATTGCGAAGAGAATTTCCACGCTTAAATCGAGGGCCAAATCTCAACTTCACGGTCTCAACACGGAAGAAAAAACAAAGAACGCTCTCCTCCTCCCGTTCTTCGATGTACTCGGCTACGACCCGTTCGACGTCCGGGAAGTTGAACCCGAATTTGCCGTTGAGGCCGGGGAGGGAGAGACGAAGACGGTTGACTACGCCGTGAGGATCGACGGGGCTCCGGCAATACTCTTTCAGTGTGAGGAAGCCAAGGCTGGCCTTGAGACCCTTGAGAACGATTCACTTTTCCGGCACTTCAGCGA
>CAYRPX010000251.1:389-4767 GCA_964426195.1 uncultured Salinivenus sp. | reverse complement strand
ACCTCGGGGGCATCATTGTCGTCGACTTCATCGACCTGTACGACGAGGACGACAAACAAAAAGTCTACGAGGAGCTCAAGGAAGGCTTCGAGGAGGACCGTGCTGTGACGAAGGTGTTGCCGATGAGCGACTTTGGGCTCGTCGAGATTACGCGTCAGCGGCTTCGGCCCAGCATCACGACGACCTTCTCCTCGGCCAACGGCGCGCCCTCGGACGACGAGGAGAGAGGCGGAGCAGACTCCGAAGAGCTTCGTCAAGCTGAGCGTAAGATCCAGCGCCTGGAAGACGAGGTGGAGCAGCGCGAACGGGAGGTCAAGCGCCTGAAGGAAGAGGAGGACGCCCCCGACGAGAAGGTGCAGGCCCTCCGTCAAAAAATTCAGTCCCTCCAAGCCGAGCTCGAGACGGCGCGGGCCGAGCAGTCCCCGCCTCCCGAAACCGACACGTCGTCCGTTGCCCCTGAGCCTCCGGCGGATCTGGATGAGGGAACGACCCCGGACGAACTCGTGGAAGAGATCGAGCAGTGGATCATCGAGCACAGTGACAAGCACCGGGCCGTTACGATCCGGGTACATCCCTTCGTCGCCGCGTTTCTGCGGCGCCCCGTGCCCACCTACCCGACCCGCTGGTTTATGGAGCATCTGGTGCGGGTCCACCTCGAGGACGACGAGGCCGTGCCGCCCCACACCTTCCGCGTGGAGGACGCCCGGTCTGGCGCCCTGCGTCCGGAGTCGTCGTAGGGCCTATCAGGGAGGACATTATGAGAGAAGGCGACTCTGCGGAGGCTGTTGGGGGCCGTGGAGCGGCGATGTATCCGTCCCGATGGAAGAAACAACTGTGCGGCGTCTCAGAATGAGAAAGAGTCGCATTATTTCAGAGTGTGAGCGCGTGCTGTATGGACACTGTTGGCATCATTGAGGAGCTGGAAGACGTTGCCCAGCGGCTTGGCATGAACGTGCGTGCTGAGTCCGGCAATTTTCAGGGCGGACGCTGCGTCGTGGATGATGAGGAGATCATCATGCTCAACGAAAATGATCTGCCTGAGCGGAGATTGGTCGTACTGGCGGAGGCCCTGCGGGAGGCACCTCTCGATACCATCTACCTGAAGCCGGCCGTGCGACGGGCCCTCGAAGAGGCCTGGACCGAGGCCGCGTCGGCGGGGGACTCCCATGGTGACGACTGAGACTGATTCCCCCACCAATCTCTCCCTTGCCGATCGGCACGGCGGGACGCCCCCGCTCTCGGTGACCCTTCTGGGGACGGGGACCTCCACGGGCGTGCCTATCATTGGCTGCAAGTGCAACGTCTGCACCTCCGACGACCCGCGCGACACGCGCACCCGGTGTGCCTGCTACGTGAAGGTGGGAGAGATGGCCATTCTCATCGACACGGGACCGGACTTCCGGCGGCAGGCCCTGCGGGAAGGCATCGATCGCATCGATGCGGTCTGCTACACTCATTACCACTTTGACCACGTCGTCGGGATCGACGACCTGCGGCCCTTCTTCTTCGAGAATAAGCGACCCATCCCGTGCTACACCCATGCCGGCACGGCGGCGCGGCTCCGTCGCAACTACGACTACATCGTGGGGGACAACCCCTACCCTGGGGCCGCCAATCTCGACATCGAGGCGGTGGACGAGCCCTTCGAGGTGCCGAGCCGGTACGACGATGCTGCTCCGATCGCCGTCGATCCGGTGCTACTTCACCACGGCGACATGCCGGTCTACGGCTACCGTCTGGGTCGCTTCGCCTACCTGACGGACGTGAGCGCCATTCCTGAGGCGAGCTTCGACCAACTGCAGGGGATCGACGTGCTCGTCCTCGACGCCCTCCGTCCGGATTCCCACCCAACCCACTTCTCGTTCGACGAAGCGGTGGCGGCGGCCCGTCGCATCGGGGCGCGGAAGACCTACTTCGTCCACATGACTCACGCTGTGCGCCACGCCGAGGCAGACGCCCGCCTGCCCGACGACATTCACCTGGCCTACGACGGACTCACGGTCGAGGTACCAGCGTATGACGCCGTGTAAGGCCCGATTCGTTCGGCAATGCGGACCCGCCTCCACGATTCCTCACCCCACGTCGTCCGGTTCTATGCGCGCTGTCGTCACGAAGGTCGAAGTGCGATCCGTTCCCTTTACCACCGAGGAGGATGAACGCTGGGATCTGTTCTCGGGACCGGATCTCTTCTACGAGGTCTACGGTCCGTCGGGAGATTGCCTACACACCAGTGAGGTTGTGGGTGACGTGCGCCCGTCCGACCTGCCAGTGGCGCTGGCCGAGACGGTTTCGCTCACGGACCCGGGGCCGCACGTGCTTCGTCTGTTGGATGCGGACCTCACCGAGGACGAGGTCGTGGGCCGCGTGGCCTTTGAGCCCGGGCGGCTTGCGGAGGCGGGCCCGGGGACTGATCCACCGACGTGCATTCAATTCGAGGACGGGGAGACTGCACTACAGCTCACCCTGTCGTGGAAACAGATTCCGTAGAGAAGCGAGGACTCTGGATCTTGCGCTCGACGACGATCGACGCAGACACGCGGCTTCGCGTGGGCCGAGGCATTGCCAAGACTGAAACGGAGGCATCGGAGGAGGAGGTTTCTCGGACGCTTCGCCAGAGCCGAGGACACTTGGAGAAGCCGCCCTCACATCAAGCTCGACCGGGTGTCCAAGCGGTTCAAGGTCTTCGTCCGCAAGGCGAAGCTCTCAGGGCGAGAACAGATCCGTTTCCGCAATCTCCGTCACTCGTGCGCGTCGTGGCTCATTCAGCAAGGCGTGCCACTCTCCGTCGCGTCGAAGATCATAGGTCACAGTTCGGCGGAAATTACCGACCAAATCTACGCATACGTCAGCGACGACGTCGTGACAGAGGCGAGGGAAGACGTCTTCGGCGGGATCGACGGTTCGTAGATCGGAACTCACAGGGCGTGCTTTACCACCGTCGGAAGATCCGCTTACCGGCTTTGCCGGTATTTTACCCCACTTTCGACACCGCTGCCGATTGCAGCCGCTCAAGGTGGGTTGCCCTTCACGAACATGGCAAATCTGGCGTTCTGGGGGGGGTGTCGAAGATGGGTTTTACCGGAGCGGCGTCATTTCGGTGTATTTCAGCGCGTTTCCATGCATTCAAGGGAAAACAACCTCAGACAAAAAACCCCGCCTGAATTGCCATCTGTGGATGTTCAAGCGGGGGTTGAAGGTGCCCGAGATGGGATTCGTGTAAAACGGGACCTTCGAGAAGTCCCGAGAATCGTCTGGATATCGGCCCCTATAGCCGCTGAGCCTGGAAAGTTACGGATGTGCTTCAGAACCAATCAGGTCACAGTAGAGGACTTATGGGGATTCAACCCTGACAGTTAAGGTGACAGTCTGTGCAAGGGCACTCGGCAGCTCAGAGTTACCTACTACGGGATCGTCTTTCGACTTTGAAAAGGGCTTCACCGACCGTGGAGAAGGCGTTCAGTGGTCGACCAAGTGGAGTTGGCCACGCGAATCGCAGATGCATTGCACGTTTCCGATTCTAGCATTTCAGTCTCTGACGCCACTCAGCGTACTTACATCTGGGAATCGACCGAAATGCACGTCGGATAACACATCTTTGCACGTCTTCCCCCCGCACCTGGAGATCTTGCGAAACCGCGATTGATGCACGACTCGGAAGGACGGGATTCTTTACGCGCATCACCGCGCGCACCACTCGAAACAAACTGTTTCGTGTAGTGCTTCAATTATTGACTCTGATGCACAGAACACTCCCGATCGATGGACCCGGACGACCTCATCAGCTTCAGCGACGCAGCCCGTGAAATTGGATGCAGCCGGACGACCTTGTATAGAGCGGCGGACGACGGGCGCCTCAATGACGTGGAGGTAGGCGGGCGCCGAATGCTCGTAAAGGATGATGCATGGGAGACCTTTGAGCCGATCCTCACGGGTGCCCGAGCGCGGCAGGTCAAAGAACAGGACGACGACACGGGCAAATGATTGTCTTCTCCGAACACGCCCTTGAACGGATGGAGGAGCGTGGGGGCTCTCGCCACGAAGTCCGCATGGCCATTCGGGAAGGAGAAGCGTCCGATGCCCGCCACGGTCGAACGGAGTTCACGTACACGTTCCCGTTCGAGGACGAGTGGAACGGCACCTACTACGAGAACAAGGAACTGACGGTCTACGCCGCTGACGACGGCGGAGATTGGATCGTCGTCACCGTCATTACCCGCTACCATTGACGAGGACCCTACTATGCGAATCAGCGTCAACCGCAAATTGAATGTCGCTTACGTCCACCTACAGGGCGAGCCGGAAACCGTAGAGACGAAGCGACTCTCCGACGATCTACTGATGGACGTGGGGCCGGACGGCACCGTATACGGTCTCGAAC
>CAYRPX010000251.1:0-379 GCA_964426195.1 uncultured Salinivenus sp. | reverse complement strand
CCTGAAGGGATGGAAAGAAGCCCTCAAGCAGCGCCGTCGTCTCCGGGCCGAAGGAGAAGAGCCACCGCCGTGGGGGACGAGCAAATACCGGATTCCCTACGACGCCTTTCTCGACGACAACCCAGGCGAATGATCGACGACTGACAAGGATAGCACGGGTGCGGATCAGTGTCAACCGCAAACTGAATGTCTTTTACGTCCACCTACAGGACGAGCCGGAGACCGTAGAGACGAAGCGGCTCTCCGACGATCTATTGATGGACGTGGGGCCGGACGGCACCGTGTACGGTCTCGAACTGCTCAATGCCAGTGAGCAACTTCGCGGCGCGGACCTTGCCGAACTGGAGGTCGAGGACGAAGAAAGCGGCGAAACCACTCG
>CAYRPX010000250.1:0-4776 GCA_964426195.1 uncultured Salinivenus sp. | reverse complement strand
AATGGTTGATAGGGACGCAGCGTCAGGTAGTAGGCAACCCCGTAGAGGGCCCATCCGATCAGATGCAGTCCGACGAGAATGGAGGGCCGAAGCGGGGGGGCGGAGGCGTCGGGCGTGCGGGGGGCGTCCGGTTGGGGCATGGAGGGGCGGGACGGCCACGAAGGAACAGTCGTTTTAAAAAAGCGGGTCCTTCAAAAAACCCAGGCCACCGCGGAAAAGGAAACGGAACTGGCGACCGGTGCTCCGCAAATTGGTGAGCGGGCACGTTCGTTGGTGAGCGGGGCATCCTATCGGCCGGGCGCCCGTGTCATCCAATCACGCTTGGTGTCAAGGCCTCCTCAATCCCCTGCGCAGCGGGACAGGAGAAAAGAGGGGAGAGGGCGCGTCGGAGTCAGGGAGGTAGGTGAGCGCGAGGGGGCGTGCCCGGACGCTCGGTGCTCTTCGCCTCGTTCTGTCACAACCCGTCTTCGTCTCCATGCCGTCCTGGTGTCGCCTTTCGCTCCTTCTCGGCGCCGGACTTCTGCTTCTCGGGGCCACCGCGGCGTCCGCGCAGAAGGCTGTCGTGGGATCGTGGTCGGGGGCCCTGAAGGCCGGAGGCACGGAGCTTCGGATCGTTTTTCACGTCGAGCAGGGCGAGGACGGCCTCACTGCCACGATGGACAGCCCCGACCAAGGGACGACTGGCATTCCGGTCTCCGAGGTAACGGTCGTGGGCGACAGCGTGAGGTTCTCCGTTGCCCGCATCGGGGGGACCTACGAGGGCGTTCTCGTTGACGGGGGCACCAAGATCGACGGGACATGGACGCAGGGAGGACAGTCGTTCCCCCTTTCCCTCACGCCCGCCGACGAAGGAGAAACCGCTCCTCCGCCTCGTCCCCAACACTCGGAGCCTCCCTACCCGTACGTCGCGGACAGCGTGGCCTTCCGCAACGAATCGGCCGGCATCACGCTGGCCGGCACCCTCATGCGCCCGGACGGCGACGGGCCGCATCCCGCCGTGGTGCTCATTTCCGGCTCCGGGCCACAGGACCGGGATTCGGAGGTGGCCAGCCACAAGCTGTTCCACGTGCTGGCCGACCACCTGACGCGCGAGGGCCTCGCCGTGCTTCGCTACGACGAGCGCGGAGTGGGCGGCTCCGGGGGGACGTTCGACGGCGCCACGTCCGAGGACTTTGCCGGCGACGTGGCCGCGGCCGTTCGCTTCGTGAGGGATCGTCCCAGCGTAGATCCAGACGCGATAGGTCTGATTGGGATGAGCGAGGGCGGCCTCGTGGCCCCGATGGTTCACACCGAGTTCGAGGCGGTCGATTTTCTCGTGCTGATGGCCGGCCCCAGCGTGCCTGGGCACGAAATTCTCGTAGAGCAGGCTGTCCATATCGCCGACGCTCAGGGCGTTTCCGGCTCGATGATCGATTCCGTCCGCTCCTCTCAACGCCGCCTCCTGGAGGCCGTCCGTACCGCTCCCGACTCGGCCGGGATTGCTGAGCAGGTGCGTGCGGTGCTCCACAAGCAGGGTGCGGCCGACGAGCAGATTCGGTCGCAGCTGGAACAGGTGACGAGTCCCTGGTTCCAGTTCTTTGTGCAACACGATCCGGTGCCTACGCTGCGGCGGGTCGACGTGCCCGTCCTGGCGCTTTATGGAAGCAAGGACCTCCAGGTGCCGCCCGAGCAGAACGTGGGGCCGATGCGCTCTGCCTTGACAGAGAGCCCGAGCGACGACGTGACGGTGCGCGTACTGGACAGGCACAATCATCTGTTTCAGCTCGCCGAGACCGGCCTGCCAAGCGAGTATGCCCAGATCGACACCACGATGGCCCCGACGGCCCTAGAGACCGTCTCCGCGTGGATTCGGGCGCGCACCCCGGTGGACTAACGGCCGGCGGCGGATCGAGGCAAGCCCACGTTCGGCTCGCCGGCTTCTGCACGGCGGTCCGCCGTCCGCGGTCGGCCGTCATACGGAGAAATTTCGTTCTACTCCCCAACACAAACTGTTCCGTACTCCGAAATGCGCCATTTTTGGTCCCATTCTCCCACTCCCATGCGATCATCGCTTTTCATCGGCGGCCTTCTTGCGCTCTTTCTCATTGCTCCCCGTCCCCTCCCCGCCCAGTCGAACGAACAGGCCGTGGAGGCCGCCAAGGAGGCCGCGCAGGAATGGTTCGCGCTCCTTGACGCCGACGATTACGAGGCGACCTGGGAGGAGGCAGCTACCTTTTTCAAGTCGAAAGTGACCGCAGAGCAGTGGGCCGCCCAGGTCCGGCAGGCGCACGCGGCTCTGGACAGTCTGCGCTCGCGCTCGCTCGTGGCGGCCCGCTATACGGAGAGCATCCCAAACGCGCCGGAGGGGGAATACGTCGTGGCGCAATACACATCGATGTACGGAGAAAAGGAAACCGTCGAAACCGCGTACTTGAAGAAGGACGACGGGACGTGGCGGGTGGCCGGGTACTTCGTAAAGCCGGCGGGGCAGTAAGGGGAAACTGTGTACCGACCAGGAAAATGAAGACGTTCTAGTACCCCGAACAGAGCCTCCCGATACGATGCGATACAAGTACACACAAGTTGGCTACGTAACAGGGGGCGCTTTGCTGGCTGCCCTCCCCCTCATCTACTATGCCTTCATGGTCGAGGATGGGGAACTGGGAGCGTTTGGGTACGCCATGCTCGGGGGATTCGGGATTCTTGCTGTCCTCTTTTCCAGTCTGACGGTCAAGGTGACCGACGAGGAGCTGGTGTTCTATTTCGGACCCGGCTTCTGGACCCGGCGCTTCGCCCTCGACGACATCATCAGCGCCGAGGTGGTCCGAAACTCCACGCTGTACGGATGGGGCATCCGGTACACGCCCCACGGCTGGCTCTACAACGTGTCCGGGCTGCAGGCCGTGGAGGTGACGATCCGCGGAGAAGGACAAATCCGCATTGGCACCGACGAGCCCGAGAACCTGAAGCGGGCGATCGAACAGGCCCAGGAACCGAGTTCTTCCGGCAATCCGGTTGGGTGAGACGGTAGAACTAATGGGGGCTCGGGGCAACGCCTCGCTGCGGCACTCCCTGCGCAGCGTTTTTTTGGAATGCGTCTTTCTCGACATGCACGCCCGGACCCGCAAATCGCAGGCGCTCCCCTCGATGACCTCATCCCCTGGATCCGAGAGCAATGAGGATGGCAAATGGAAGAGAAACGGCGTCACTTCGGCGAATCATCCTCGCGCTCGCCTTGGGCCTCCGGGGGCCGAGGGAGGACATGACCGTTCGGTTCGGACTCCGCCTCGTCGGGGGGGTCTGCCTGATGACCATGCTGTGCGCCGGGCCCGCGAGGGCTCAGCCCGTTGCGGCAGTCGTGGATTCGGTCACCGGTACACTTGCGGACGACCATCCCGGCGGCGGCGTCATTGGCCTTCTCCGCGGCGATGAGACGTCGGTCCACCCCTTCGGTGCCGTCGACTCGACCGGTACACGCCCCACGGCACAGACAATCTTTGAGATCGGCTCGATCACGAAGACCTTCACCGGATTGCTCCTGGCCGAGCGCATCGAACGAGGAGTGCTTCGTCCCAGGACGCCGGTGGCTCGTCTCCTCCCGGACTCGGTGACGGTGGCCCGGGCCGACTCGGTCGGCAACGCGACGATGACCCTCACTCACCTGGCTACGCACCGGTCCGGACTGCCCCGTCTTCCGTCGAACTTCAAGGCGGTTATGGACTCACGCCGAGACCCCTACGCTGCGTACGGCGACAGCGCGCTCTACGCGTTCCTCGACGACTATACGCTATCGCGGGGGGGCGGCGCGGCGTACCAGTACTCGAACCTTGGAATGGGCCTCCTCGGGCACCTGCTCGCCCAGCGGGCCGATACGACGTACGCCGCGCTCGTCCGGCGGCGAATCGCCGATCCCCTCGGCCTGTTCGACACACGCGTCCACCTCTCGGACGAACAGACGAATCGGCTGGCACAGGGGCACAACCGCCTCGGATTGCCCGCGTCGCCCTGGCACTTCGAGGCGCTCGCCGGGGCGGGGGGGCTCCGCTCCACCCCGGCCGACATGCTTGCGTACCTCCGGGCCTGTCGGGCGGCCCTTCGGTCGGCGTCGGACCCCGCCCCCGCACGCTTCAGAGCCCTGCGGCGGACCCTCACGCCACAGGGCAACACGGAGCAGGAGAACACCCGGATCGGATTTGGCTGGCACGAGACCGTCCGGGACGGGCACCGCATCCTGTGGCATAACGGCGGCACCGGGGGCTTTCGGAGTTTCGTCGGCCTCAATCGAGCCACCGGGCGGGGCGTGGTGGTACTAGTGAGTGCCGCCGTGTCCTCGGAGACGGTCGACAAAGGAGCGTTCGAGCTGCTGGAGGCCTGGCACTCGAACCAATAGGGCCCACACGCGTCGCTGGTCGCTCCTGGACCCGTGCGTACCGTCGAGGACGGTCCCCCTGTTTTCGAAGGAACGGAAGAAAAATTGCGAAACGGATGGGTCACGCTTCGACTTCGATGAACGGCGGGTCGGGTCTTGCGTTGACCGTTGTCCTGTCGCTCATATGTGACATCCACATCGTTCGTGTCTCTTCTGCCGTCCGCCCTCTACACCGAACTGCGCGCCACCCTTCGCCTGGCGGGTCCCGTCGTGGCGGCGCAGCTGGCGCACATTTCCATGAGCTTCGTGGACACGGTGATGGTGGGGCGGCTGGGGCCGGAGGCCCTAGCGGGCGTGGCCCTGGGGAACACGATCTTTTTCTTCTTCGCCATCATGGGGATGGGCATGGTGCGGGCCGTGGGGCCGAT
>CAYRPX010000249.1:0-4789 GCA_964426195.1 uncultured Salinivenus sp. | reverse complement strand
GCGCCTCCAGTTCCGTGGCGAAGGCGTAGGAGTAGGAGGCGTTGGGCAAGGTGCGGCGTAGGGCTTCGAGAAGGAGGCGTCGGCGCCAGACGGGAGGTTCGTTGGTCAGCACGTCGAGGGACAGCCATCCGCCCTCTGAACAGTCCACGTACGCACGGTCCATTCGCTCGTCGAGCGCCGGGCGGAGGGCCTGGTCTACGTACTCGCCCATCAGGGCGGCCGAGCGGGCAAGCGTGGCGTGCACTCCGTCGAAGTGATCAGCAAGATGCGGGAGAATTTCGGTTCGAAGGACGCCTCGGTCGTAGTCGAGGCTGCGATTCGTCGGGTCGGTCCGCCACGGGAGCTCGGCGGCTTCGGCATAGGCCTCGACGTCGGTGCGGGAGACGTCGAGCAATGGGCGCACGAGCGAGATGGAGGGATCGGCCCGAAGGGAACGGGACGGGCGCATTCCGGCCAGTCCTTCCGGGCCACTTCCTCGGAGAAGGTTGAGGAGGAGCGTCTCGGCCTGATCGTCGCGGTGGTGGCCGGTGGCCACGGCGGAGGCGCCGATCTTCGAAGCCCGCTCGGCCAGAGCGTCGTACCGAAGCCGACGGGCCGCCTCCTGGAGCGACTCGTCCTCGGCCGCCGCCCGCGCCTCGGCATCGAGCGAGACCACGGTGAACGGCACCGTGGGCGACCGCTCCGAACACCACTGGCGCACCAGCGCCTCGTCCGCGTCGGCCCCTTCCCGGAGGCCGTAGTTGGCGTGGAGGACGTGCACGTCGTACTCCAGTCGCCGGAGGACGGAGAGACACGTCATCGAGTCGGCTCCACCACTCACAGCCACGAGCACTGGGCTGTCGTCCTCGAAGAGCGTGTGGCGGTCGATAAAGGCCGCGACCGTGTCGACGAGCGTGTGGGCCATTGCTTCGAGTCTTCGAGGTCAAACTCCTGGGACGGTGTGCAAACGGGATTCCTCAACAGTTGCTCCACCCAGAGCGTCACGCCTCGTCTCCCCCGTAAAAACAGTGGGTTTATTCGTACCGATTATAAAGTTCTAATTGATATAAACCCAAATTCACCTTGACATTAATTTCGTTTTCTATTACATAACATTCACGCTTTAGTTTTCGGAAAATTTACAGTTTCGCCGGTCTACGTTGAAGGCGGTGGGGGGATATGGGCACTCCGAGGACTGAGCAATCATTTTCCAACACCGTAGCCAAGCCCATGAAACAGGTTCTCCGCTGGACCGGCTGGATCGTCGTCGCCCTTCTCTCCCTCGTCGTGCTCGCAGCGGGGGCCCTTTACGCCACGAGCGCCTATCGGCTGGGTCAGACGTACGACGTCACGGTCGAGGACGTCCCCATTTCCTCCGACTCAGCGACGGTGGCCCGGGGCCGCCACGTGGCCGTCACCCGCAGCTGCGGCGACTGTCACGGATCGGCCCTCGCCGGCAGCACGGCCGTCGACAATTTCATGATCGGCACCCTTCGAGCCCCCAATTTGACGCCCGGCGGGGTGGGCGGCACCTATTCCGACACCGACTGGATCCGCGCCCTTCGCCACGGGGTGGCGCCGGACGGGACGCCGCTCGTGTTCATGCCCTCCTGGGAGTACTACTACCTCAGCGACGAGGACCTCGGCGCGCTGATTGCCTACCTCAAACAGCTCCCGCCGGTTGACCGGCAGATGCCAGAGCCCGAGCTGGGGCCGATGGGGCGGGCCATGATGGTGATGGGACAGGGGAACTTTCGGCTCTCGGCCGCCCGCATCGACCATGAGGCCCCACGGCCGGAGGCCCCGGAACCGGGCCCCACGTCGGCCTACGGGGAATACCTGTCCCACTCCTGCGTGGGCTGTCACGGGCAAGACCTAGCGGGTGGGCCGATTTCCGGGGCACCGCCCGACTGGCCGCCCGCCGCCAACATTACCCCCCACAAGGACGGGATCGGGGCCTGGAGCAAAGCCGACTTCTTCCGCGCCATGCGCGAGAAACGGCGTCCGGACGGAACGAAGATCGACCCGGTCATGCCGGCCGACATGGGCGAGATGACCGACCAAGAGCTCACGGCCCTCTGGAAATACCTGCAGACCGTAGAGCCGAAGGCGGGTCCCGGCGAATGATGTCCGCCGACGGAATGCGATCGCCCGATCTCTCTCGTCGGCCATTCTCTCGGTAATGCAAATAGCCCGCGGAATGAGAGATGCCTCTCCAACCCAATTTCCTCGAACGCTTCCTCATCAACCGGGGCGCCGTGCCTAGCCTTCTGGTCGACCTGGGAATTCCCCTGTTCCAGGTGTCTGCCATGCTCGGTGCCATGGACGTTGGCTTCTTCCGGCACCTGGACGAAGGCCCGGCGGACGTTCCGACCCTGGCCGAGCGGACGGGCGCTTCCGAGCGGGGCATCGAGCGCCTCGTACAGGTCCTGGAGCCGATGGACTACGTCGAGGAGGAAGACGGTCAGTACCGGCTTACGGATCGGGCCCGGGACATGCCGATCGATCAATTGGAACGGATGGCCGAGTACTTCAAGAGCCAGGCGGTCGAGACGATTCCGGACGTCGGTCGGGGACTGCGCGAGGCGCCCGACGACGGCGTCTATGGGTGGGAGCACGTCCAGTCCGGCCCCGTCGGTCGCGGCTATCAGGCCACCATGCGCTGGCTCGCCTCCGGGACGGTCGACGAGGTGGTCGCTAGCGTCGACCTGCCGGAAGGGGCCGAACGGATGCTGGACCTCGGGGGGAGCCACGGGCTCTACACCGTCGCGTTCTGCGAGAAATATCCGGATCTGTCGGGCGCTGTGCTCGACTGGGAAATCGGTCTGGAGGAGGCGCAAAAAACCCTCGACGAACGCCCGGAGATGGTCGATCGCATCGATCTGGTGGAGCGGGATTTCGAAGAGGAAGAGCTGCCCGACGGGTACGACTTTGCCTTTTTGGGCAACATCATTCACGGGATCGATCCGGAGGGGAACCGGGAGCTCTTCGACAAGCTCGCCCGCGCCACGACGGACCGGGGCATGGTCGGCATTCTCGATCAGTTTGCGGGTGTTTCGGGATCCCAGTTCGCCCGCGCCGTGGCTGGGCTCGCCGGGCTCAATCTGTTCCTCTTCTCCGGCGGACGGTCCTACGAGGTCGAGAACGTCAAGCAGTGGCTCGCCGACGTCGGCTTCACACAGAACTCTGTGTACGATCTGAATCAACCCGGCTTCTCGCTGCTGGTGGCCTGGAAAGAGGGTGCAACGCCTCGATCTAGTGGATTCTTTTCGTGGTCGTAGGATGGAATTCCGTTGGTCAGGGCTGTTCCCCGGGAAGCCTCGACTCGTGTGAGCCCGTGAACAAACCGGAACGAGTCATGCCCCTTCAACCCAACCTCATCGAGCGTTTTCTCATTCGGCGCGGCATGCTCCCGGGCCCGCTGCTCGACCTGAGCATGTCCACCTTCCAGTTTTGGGCGATGATCGGGGCCATGGAGCTCGGCCTCTTCGAGCACCTCGACGAGCAGCCCCTCGACGTGGAGGCGCTGGCCGACCGGACCGATGCCTCCGAGCGCGGCATCGAGCGGCTCGTCAGCGCCCTGGAGCCACTGGGATATCTGGACTCCGCGAACGGGCGCTACCGCCTTTCCAGCGCAGCGGAGCGGTCCATCCCGGTTGGGGAGTTTCAGAAGATGGCGCCCTTCTTCAAGACGCAGCTGTTGGAGATGGAGGACGCCGTTCGGGGCTTCCGAGAGGCCCCGGAAGACGGAATTATCGGGTGGGAACCGGTCCAGTCGGGCAAGGTGGGACGCAGCTACCAGGTCGCCATGCGGTGGCTTGCGAAGCAGTCGGTGGACGAGGTGGTGAACGCGGTTGACCTTCCGGAGGGGACCAAACGGATGCTCGACGTGGGCGGCGGACACGGGCTCTACACGGTGGGCTTCTGCCGGGAATATCCGGAGCTGCGAGGATCAGTGCTGGACTGGCCGATCGGATTGGAGGCGGCCCAGGAGACGCTGGGGGAAAATCCCGACGTGGCCGACCGCATCGACTTGGTGGAGTGCGACTTCCAGAAAGAGGAGTTGCCCGAGGGCTACGATGTCGCATTTCTGGGGAATATTGTCCACGGTGTGAGCCCCGAGGGCAATCGGGAGCTGTTCCAAAAGCTGGTTCGCGCCACGACCGAGCACGGCACCGTCGCTATTCTCGATCAGCTCGCCGGCGTGCCCGGCTCGAAGTTCGCCCGCGGGGTGGCCTCGTTGCTTGGTCTGGGTCTCTTTCTGTTCACCGGCGGGCGCAACTACGAATACGAGTCGCTGAAAGAGTGGCTTTCGGAGGCCGGATTTCCACACGTCTCGCGCCAAAAGTTGAACCAGCCTGGCTTTTCGCTGGTGATCGCCCGCAAGCGGCCTCTGGGCGGGTGGATCTCATCCTTCCGGCAGTTTTTCGGGATATAGGTTTTCCAGTTGTCCAGTTAGTGGCAGCTTCCATGATGACTCGTCCAACTCACACACTCGACCACGACGATCCCCGCGTGCAGGCGGCCCGAACCGCCGAACAGGCAACCTACGAGCACTATGGATTGGAGCCCAAAGAGCACTACGTCGAGATCCCTGACCTGGGGCTCCAGATTCGGGTCGTCGAGGTCGGGACGGGCCCGCCCGTCGTCCTGATTCCGGGGGGACATGGGCCCGGAATGATCTGGATTCCCTTCCTGTCCGACCTCCAGGACTATACCGCCTACATCATGGATCGGCCCGGCGGGGCACTGAGCGACGGGATCGATTTTCGATCCGTCCCTCTGGCCCGACAAGCCGAAACGTCTACGC
>CAYRPX010000248.1:582-4796 GCA_964426195.1 uncultured Salinivenus sp. | reverse complement strand
GAGACGGGACCGTCGACCAGGCCGACGTGCTCTGCATTGGGCAGAACTGGGGGAGCACCCACGGCACCAGCGGCGGGGCGGCCCTTGCGACCGGGCCTGAGTCAGGCAAGGAAGAGGGCACAAATGGATCGGTGCAACTCCGACGGACAGAGGCTTCCGGGCCGGCGGTCTGGTACGAACTACAGGCTGACGGCACGGGCCCGATTACCGGCGCCTCCGCAGAGGTGACCTATCCTGCCGAGCGAGCGACCGTCTTGGAGACCCGGCCTGGACCGGCGATGGGCGAGGCGCCCCTCTTCGAGTCAAGGATCGACGAGGAGAAAGGAACTGTTGCTCTCGGGACAAGCCGGACGGAGGGGACGGTTCCCGAGGGCACGGTGTTCGCCCGGGTGAAGGTGCGCCTCGAGGAGGGAGCCTCTCAGGAAAGTCCGGTTGCGGTTCGAGAGGCGACCGCCGGGCTGGCCTCCGGCGAGCTTGCGTCCCTGAAGGGGGCCTCGGCTCCCGGGTCGGTGAAGAAGGTTTCTCTCCGCGCACCTGCTCCGAACCCCGTTCGGTCGGAGGCCACAGTCCGCTTTGCGCTTCCCGAGACGCGGAGCGTCCGGCTGGTCCTGTACAACGCGCTGGGGCAGAAGGTGCGGACCTTGGCCACCGGGCGACAGGAGGCCGGCCGCCACGCCGTGCGGGTCGACGCCTCCAAGTTGGCCAGTGGCCTGTACCTGGTTCGCCTGCGGGCCGGGGAAAGCACTGAGACCCGGAAGGTCACCGTCGTTCGGTAAGAAGCCCTCAGCGTCCTTCCAGCGCCCCTTCTCCCGCCTCTCCCTCATGTCATATCGGACCACGTGATGCATTTCATACCAGATATTTCCGGCTCAGACGGTTCCGGCGGCGACGGCCTCTTTCCATTCCGATTGCTTTTGAGCATTCTGCTTGCAGGACTTGTCTTTGGAGGGGGAATCCCGGGCACGGTCTCTGCCCAAGCCCCACCAATTCAACCTACGGCCTCGTCGCCCCAGGAGGCCGGCAGTGAGTTCTGGGTCGACATCGAGGTCGGAAGCGAGGAGGCGCCCGTTTCGGACCTGTTTGGCGTGAGCTTCACCCTCGACTACGACGCCGAGCACCTTTCGGTCACCGGTGATGAGGCGGAGCCGTTTCTCGGGGACGACGTCGTCTATACTTCCAACACCGACGCGGAGGCCGGAGAGATCGGCGTTGGGGTGAGCCGAAAGTCCGGGGCTGGAGGCGTAGACGGGAGCGGGACGGTCGTCCGGGTTCGCTTCGAGGTCGGCGAGGACGTTCCGGAGGGGACGGAGCTGACCTTCGAGCTGGCGGAGATCGAGGCCAACGACCCGGCGGGAGGCGCAATCGAGCTCGAGCCGGGGACCCAGGTCGTTCAGGTTGGAAGCTCCGAAGGAACGGCGCCCCCGATCACACCGGTGGCAAACTCGCCCCAGGAGGCCGGAAGCGAGTTCTGGGTCGACATCGAGGTCGGAAGCGACGAGGCGCCCGTGTCGAATCTTTTTGGCGCCAGCTTTACGCTGGACTACGACGAGGCCCGCCTGTCGGTCACCGGTGACGAGGCGGGGGATTTCCTCGGGGACGACGTGGTCTACACCTCCAACGACGATGCGGGCGCTGGAGAAATCGGCATTGGCGTGTCCCGCAAGTCCGGTGCGGGGGGCGTTGATGGTAGCGGAGCGGTAGCCCGCGTGAAGCTCAAGGTTGGGGAGGAGGTGCCCGACGGAACGTCTCTGACGTTCAGCCTTGGGGAGATCGAGGCCGAAGATCCGGACGGAACCGCGATCACCCTGGAGCCGGAGGACCTGACCATCGAAGTTGGGGCGACCAACCAGCCCCCTGAGGTGATCGGGACCGTTCCCACTACCACGCTCAAGGCGCCGGGCCCGCCGCTTACGCTGACGGGCCTGGAGGGAACGGTCTTCAACGATCCGGACGGGGACGAGCTTAGCTTTTCGGCGAGCTCAAGCGCTACGTCAGTCGTGGAGGTGCTCGGCCAAAGCCCCGAGACCATCGTCCTGAAGCCCCAGTCGGTCGGCACGGCGAAGGTTACCCTAACGGCCACGGACGGGAAGGCGGAGGTCTCGGCCGATCCCGTCGAGATCGAGGTCGAGGAGCGGCCGGAAGGCGAGGCGGTGCCTAAGGAGGCAGCCCTGGGGATGGTGCCGAGCGGGGCTGGTGCGGCGGCCAATCTCGGCGAGACCGGTCTGTCGGCTGCGTTTGAAAACGTAGATGCCGGGGGAACGGTCGAGGTGAAGTTTTTCTCCGGCGAGGAGGAGGCGTCGGGCCAGACGAATGCCACGGCCTTTGATCCGGAAGAGGAATTCGAGAACCTCAGCCAATACCGGTGGAAAATTTCCAGCTCTGAGCTAGGGTTCGAGTCGGCGGACCTGGCCTTTTCCCTTGCCGACGAGGACGTGGTTGGGATCGAGGCGCCAACGGAAGTGGTCGTCATTCGAGATAAGGAGGGGGACGGGGAGTTCGAGACGGTTTCGACCACCTACGACGCGGAGGCTGAGGCAATCGTGGCCGAAGGGATTTCGGGCTTTAGCACGTTCCGGTTGGCGAGCGACAGCGACCAGAATCCGCTGCCGGTGGAGCTGGCCGGTTTTGAAGGCGTAGCAACCGAAAGCGGCGTGCAGCTCACCTGGCAGACGGCCTCCGAGGAGAACAACGCCGGGTTCGAGGTGCAGCGCAAGGCGTCTGGCGATCCGGAGACGGCCTGGACGGAGATTGGCTTTGTCGACAGCAAGGCCCCGGGCGGCACGACCAGCAAGCGGCAGCGCTACCGCTTCGAGGACCAGAATCTGCCGTATGCGGCCGACCGGTTGGAGTACCGACTGCGACAGGTCGACCACGAGGGCGCGACGGAGGTGACCGAACCGGTCGTCGTTGAACGAAACGCCGGCGAGCTAGAGCTGCGAAAGACGTTCCCGAATCCAGCGTCGGGCCGGGCGACCGTACGGTTTTCGGTGTCCGACCGGCAAGACATTACTCTTGAGCTCTATGACATGCTGGGCCGGCAGGTGCGGACCGTCCAGCAGGAGGGGGTTGAAGGCCGGGAGGACCTGCAGGTCGACCTGTCGGGCCTGGCGACCGGGCTGTACTTACTGCGGCTCCAGTCCAACGGGCAGGTCCGCACCCGGAAGCTGACCGTTGTGCGGTAGGGAAGGTCTGGGCTAAAGCAACAGGCCGTTCAAATCCCAATCTTCTCCTCCTTGCTGGCAAGCTCCTTCCGTCGGTCGTAGAGTTCCGTCGTGGAGGCGCCCAAGTAGCCGGCGACGGGCTGGTCCCCCTCCAGCGTGTTCCCATTTTCGAGGTAGGCGGTGATGCCGGCGGGCCGGAACGCGTGGCAGCGGCCCGGGCCCGGCCTCAGAGCGAAAAAATCCCCCGGCCGATTTTGACGTGAGGATCGATGGTTTGTATGTTCCTGAAAGATCGTAACAAGCGCGGTTCGCCTTACTCGTGACGTGGGGGGAGGTATCGCCACCGGGTGCTCCCTGTCCGGACGGGGGCTGCGGTCATCGCTTCTATTCATTGTTCTGCCGGTGTTTCCCATGGACGCTCTGACCGAACTTCTTCTGCGTCTCCGAGATCCGGCTGCGTTTCTTGCGCTGTTTGCTGTGCTTTTTGTACTCGGCAAATGGCTCAACGGCCTTGTCACCTCTTACGCGGTGGAGCAGGAGCTCACGAAGCGGGACAATCCTGCCCTGGCCATCAGTACGGCAGGGTACTACCTCGGCATCATTATCGTCTTTCTCGGGGCCCTCATCGGCCCGTCCACGACCCTCCTTTGGGACCTCCTGCTCGTCGGGGGATACGGGCTCGGGGGCATCGGCCTGCTTCTGCTATCTCGCGTCATCAATGACTGGCTGATTCTCCGGAGCTTCTCGGTCCATCAGGAGCTCATCGAGGACCAGAATCCGGGGACCGGGGCCGTGCTCTTCGGCAGCTACGTGGCCTCGGCCCTCATCGTGGCCGGCAGCCTCCAGGGAGAGGGCGGCGGGCCGCACACGGCGCTCGCATTCTACGCTCTGGGACAGGGGGCCCTGATCGCCTTCACGTGGCTCTACGACTGGTTGGCGCCCTACTCGCTCCTCGTTCAGATTGAGAAGGACAACGTGGCAGCGGGGGTCGGCTTTGGCGGGGCGCTCATTGCCATCGGCATTATCGTGATGCGGGCCGTCTCGGGCGACTTT
>CAYRPX010000248.1:0-460 GCA_964426195.1 uncultured Salinivenus sp. | reverse complement strand
GAAGGAGCCGTGTCCATCGGATTCGCGGCGGTTCTCTTCTTCCTCCTGTAGACGTTGGTGTGGTCGGCGTTCCGACAGGGGGACAGGCACTGGCAGTTCCTTCTAAATCATCGACACGATGACCATGGCCTCAGAGACGGAAGACCACTCGGAGGACAACGGGGGATGTGCGAACTCCGCCAAGTGGGGATGTGGATGCCTGGGCGTGGTGCTTCTGTTGGGAGTAGGAAGCACGCTGGGGAGTCTGGTTTTTTCTTCCTACCCGATCGCGGCCTGGGGCGTGATCGTATCGCTGGGGCTGCTCGTGGGGGGCGGAGTGGCAGGCGCGTTCGTCGGGACCTATTCCTTCGAAGCGGCCACGCGCCGTCGGATGCGGATTGGGGGCAAGGTGCTGCTGGGGTTTGGGATCGCGTGTCTGCTGGCCGTCATCGGAATGACCCTGCGTCCCTCGCGCTTTCAC
>CAYRPX010000247.1:0-4810 GCA_964426195.1 uncultured Salinivenus sp. | reverse complement strand
CTCGATCACCTCATCGACACGGCCAACGGCGACGCCCGCTCGGTGCTCAACGCCCTGGAGTTGGCCGTCGAAACCACCGCGCCGGACGCCGAGGGGACCGTCTACATCGACCTCGACGTGGCGGAGGACTCGATCCAGCAGCGGGCGGTGCTCTACGACAAGGAGGGCGACGCCCACTTCGACACCATCAGCGCCTTCATCAAGAGCCTGCGCGGCTCGGACCCCGACGCGGCGCTCTACTGGCTCGCCCGCATGCTCTACGCCGGGGAGGAGCCGCGCTTCATCCTACGTCGCCTGCTCATCTTTGCGGCCGAGGACGTGGGCCTGGCCGATCCGCGAGCCCTGCAGGTGGCGCAGAGCGCCGCGGCGGGCTTCGAGTACGTGGGCATGCCGGAGGGGCAGTTCCTGCTGGCCGAGTGCTGCCTCTACCTCGCCACCGCCCCCAAAAGCAATAGCACCTTCGCCTACTTCGATGCGCTCGACCACGTCCGCGAGGAGCAGACCGAGGACATCCCGCAGCACCTCAAGGACGCAAATCGCGACAAAGACGGCCTGGGCCACGGCGAGGGCTACAAGTACCCCCACGCCTACCGCGAGCACTACACGCCGCAGCAGTACCTCCCCAACGAGATGCAGGGCACCTATTTCTACGATCCCAGCGAGCAGGGGTACGAGGAGGCCGTTACCGAGCGGCTGGAGCAGTGGCGTGAGCGTGACTTTGACGACGACGTGGTGAAGCGGGCCCAGAAATACGCCGAGTCGGTCCGCTCCGAGGAGGAGTAATCCACGGCCGACGGCCAGCGAGGGGGCTCCGGTCCAGAGCGCCGGACGATTAGCCCAGGATGCTGTATGAGTAGGGAACCGTCACCGGCTGGTCGCGCTTCAGGCGGTCGACGGCGAGGAAGTCGGGGTCGAACGGGTCAGGATTGGCGCCCACGATCAAGGCCGCCACGCCCGCACCAACAGCCGGGGCCAGCTTGAAGCCATGTCCGCTAAAGCCAGAGGCGAGGTACAGGCCGTCTATTTCTGGAACGGCCCCGACGAGCGGATGGGAGTCCGGCGTGATGGTGTACAGGGCCCCGCAGCCTCCCCAGGACACGGCGCGCTCGAAGGATGGAATGCGATTCGTGAGGGCCGAGCGCGCGACGTCCAGAAAGTCTTCACTGACGCTCTCATCGTAGTGATCGGGATCGGGGACCTTCTCGTCGTCATCGAAGGCCAATTTGCCGACGCGAACCCAGTTTGCCCCTTCGGGCTTCCAGTAGATGCCATTTAGCAGATCGGCGTACATCGTCGGGCGCCCCTCGTAGTCGCCCGGCGGCTCAAAGAAGGCCTGCTCCGGGCGGATGGCCTGCAGGGGATAGTCGAGATTCAGGCGGTCGAGGAGTGTGCCGGCCCAGGGCCCTGCCGTGTTGACAACAACGCTGGCCTCGATCGTCTCTCTGTCCGAGGTGCGAACGCCCCGGACCGTCCCGTTTTCCGTGAGCACGTTGGTGACCCCCACCCCCGTACGCACCGTAGCGCCTCGCTCGCGGGCGGACTCCGCGAGCCCGTACACAGTTTTGACGGGATTGACGTACGCGGCTTCCGGCTCCCACGCCCCAAGGACATCGTCCTCAAACCGGCTCCTGGGCTCGGCCTCGCGCAGCGCCTCAGTTCCGAGGAGTTCGGTCTCCACCCCGAAAGAGCGCTGAAGTTCCACGTTCCGCTCCAGGGCCTCGCGCTGGGCCTCGTTGGCGAGAAACAGCATGCCCGGCTGGTTGAACTCAATGTCTCGGCCGTAGCGAGACTGGAAGTCCCGGTAAAACAGAAGGCTTTCCCGGGCCATCCGAATGGTTCCCTCGTGCGAGTAGTGTTGCCGTAGGATTGCCCCGGACTTTCCGCTTGAGCCGGCCCCCAGGGCACTTTTTTCGAGAAGCAACACCCGGCCTGCCTTCTGTTCGGCAAGATGGAGGGCAACGCTCGTTCCCATCACGCCGCCGCCGATGATGACTGTGTCCACCGTCTGTGGCATGATCGGTTTGCTCGTTGTGAAAAGATCGAGTCTCCTGTCTCCCCCTTCTGGAGAGCAAAGGGGGACCTCTGCGTGCGGTTCCGACCGGAGAAGGCCAAAGCTACGAGTGCTCCCGGTGGCGGTTGTCAAGGAGGGGGGCAAGGAGGAAGCCGAGAAGGGGACAGGCAATGAACACGACGAGTCCCCCGATCATGCGGGGAGCCCCGAAGTTGGCCACGGCGTAGTTGACGACGATGAAGACCATGACAGTGGGGATGAGGTACCGTATGATCGGATTCCAGAGCGGCCCGACGAACATGCCTGCGCTCCGGTTGACCTCGATCACCCGGAGTGTCTCAGGAGAAAAGGACCATCCGATGGTGCCGATGAGGGCAAGCGTGGCGAGGGGAAGCCCGAAGTTGCCGAACACGAAGTCGAGAAAGCCCAGGACGGGACCCGGGTAGGCACTTGGCAGCCCTAAGAGCCAGATAAGGCCACACACCCCCACGACCGTTTGCTCTCGGCTCCACCGTGTCTCCTCGGCGAGCGTTGTGACGCTTACCTCGGCCACGAGTACGGCAGAGGTAAACGCAGCGAAAAAGAATCCCACGAAGAAGAGGAGTGCCCATACGGCTCCGCCTGTCATTTTGGGAAAGACCTGCGGCAGGGACACGAACGTGAGTTTGCTCCCAGAGGCCGGGTCAATCCCCGACGCGAAGACGATCGGGAAGATCGCGAAGGCCGCAAGCACCCCGACGCTCGAATTGCCGATGACCGTAAAGATCCCGCCCCCAATCGGAATGTCGTCGTAGTCCGGCAGGTAGCTACCGATGGTCAAAGCGAGTCCCCACCCGAGGCCCGTGGAGAAAAGGGCCTGTCCCAGCGCCGCAATCCAGGTACTACCCTCCACGAGCGCGCTCCACTCAATGCCGAAGGTGAAGGCCAGTCCCTCGGCCGCGCCCGGGAGCGTGAGGGCCCGGATCGTGATTGCGACGAGCGCAAGAATGAGTCCGGGCACGGCGTACACCACGAGTCGCTCGATGCCGCGCCGGATGCCTAGGTACAGCACCGTGGCCACCAGTCCCATGACCGCGGTGTGCATGCCGATTGTGAGGGCGGGGGTGGTCTGGAAGGAGTCCCAGAAGGCCGCCGGGGCGAAGTCGGGAGCCGAAAAGGTGAGGAGGAGCGAGTGGAGAGCGTAGTAGAAAGACCACCCGACGACGGGGGCGTAGTACGACATTAGGGCGACATCTATCAGCAGCACCATCACGCCGAGCCCCACCAATGTTCGTGTATTGGTCATCGTCCGAAAGGCCCCGATCACCCCTTGCCCGGCGTACCGACCGAGGGCCACCTCCGCGATCAGGCCCGGGATGGCGAGCCCCACCAGGAGGACGAAATAAGCGAGAATGAACGCCCCGCCGCCTTCCTGCCCGACGACGTACGGGAAGCGCCAGATATTTCCGGCGCCGACCATCGCCCCCAACATCGCCATGAGGAACCCGAACCGCGATCCCCACTGCGCACGAGACAACTCTGCATCTGCGACTGCCATTACTGCTGAGGGCAACTGTGTGACGTCCTTCGTACTCGACCACTCGAAGGTATAAACACTACGGGGAAATCTCGAACTACGTCGCTGCCAGGAGGGGGACTGCTGCAAGGCGGAAGCATCGCCGACGCTGTTGAATCCTAAACAAAATCGATGAACGTCGTCTTTCTGAGTGTGCTCGATCAGAACGTGAAGATCCGTTGAGGTAAACGACTGTGTCACCGCTCCGGAAACCAGTCGCCGAGTCGTGTATTCAAGAACTCGTCTTCACGAAAGAGATGCTTCTCGAGGCCGAAATGTGGTCTCCGGTACACATCCTTTCGTGTAAATCGTCTTTTTGGTCATGATCCACGGGCCATGCGACTGACCAGTGTCGTTCTATGCGGACATTTTGACGCCTCATCTCTGACTTCTGCGTCGACGTGTCTGTGTCTGGTCTGTTCGTGTCGCGGGGCCTGTTGTTGCTAGTGGACAGGCACCCTTGGGGGTGCAATCAATCCTGATCTGCGCGATTTCGCAGATGCCGGGTCGTCGTTTCCGTTTGCTCCTCCATCGCGGAGTACCATGTTCTGTCTGTACCGCCCGCGGGAGAGACGACCGGAGTAGACGGTCCCAGAACAACGGATGCCCATCCCGACTGAATGAGGTGTGCACGGGGGACTACTACGGTCTCGCCCGTGGATGGGCACTGTGACGCATGGGGGGAGGCCCCAATCGCCGTTCTTGCCCGGAGGAGATGCGTGGTGTGTCTTCCTCTTGGCCAGATCTCCCCGTGATGGGACAGGTCGATGTCAATCCGCCCCCCGGCCCGAATGCTCCAGGAACGCCCTTTCCCCACCTGTACGTCTTCTTGTAGACGCTTTAGAGAAGCCTGCCGGCAGCCAGAGCGGCGACGCTTTGGTTCTGGCCGGTTCCGAGTTCACCTATTTTCTCATCATCGAGTTCCCTGAGCTTATGAGTACTACAACCTACGCCAATCCCGATGTTCTTGTCTCCACGGACTGGGCTGCCGACCACCTCGACGACCCCGAGGTTCGGTTCGTCGAGGTCGACGTGGACACTTCCGCCTACGAAGAGGGTCACATTCCAGGGGCCGTTGCCTGGAGTTGGGAAACGCAGTTGGCCGACACCCAGACCCGCGACCTGGCCTCGAAAGAGGACTTCCAGGATCTCCTCCGGACGTCCGGCATCGACGACGACACGACGATCATCCTCTATGGCGACAACGACAACTGGTTTGCCGCCTGGGCCTTCTGGCAGTTGAA
>CAYRPX010000246.1:0-4811 GCA_964426195.1 uncultured Salinivenus sp. | reverse complement strand
TCTGTGAGGAGTAGCAGTTAGGTTGCCGGAGCTTATCTGTCTGATTTACCGATTTGGAGTTGACCCGCAATAGTGGACAGTCGCGGGCTTTCACGCCGCAACGGGTGATTGAGGTTCCTTAGATTGTGAGTGATGGTGTGAATGGTGCTCGTCCTCGTAATCTACCGGCGAGAGGTAGCCGATGGTGGAGTGGAGTCGATCAGGGTTGCAGGAGCCCTCGATGAATCTAAAGATCGAGTGGCGAGCCTCTGATCGGTCGGCAAACGTCTCCTGTTCAATCAGCTCGCATTCGAGCGTGGCAAAGAACGATTCACAGAGGGCGTTATCGTAGCAATCGCCAACCGAACCCATTGAGGGACGGACCCCTTCGGCCTTGCACCGCTCTCCGAAGGCGATGGCCGTGTATTGGCAGCCTTGATCGGAGTGGTGAATCGTCCCTTCCGGATTGCGCTGCTCGGTGGCCATATCCAGAGCATCGGAGACCAGTTCTGTGCGAAGGTGATCGGTCATTGTCCAGCCGACGACTCGACGGCTGAAGGCATCGAGCACTACTGCCAGGTACAGATGGCCCTCCTGGGTCGGAACGTAGGTGATGTCTGCTACCCAGAGATCGTCAGGTTCTTCGGCGGTGAAGTCGCGCTCTACGAGATCGGGAGCAGGGCGTTTGTTATCATCTCTAATCGTGGTGGAAGGCCATTTTCGGCGGCTTGCGCCCCGCAGGCCCGCTGCTTTCATCAGTCGAGCGACCCGCTTTTTGCCGACGCGGATGCCTTCGGCCTGCAAAGCGGCGTGGACGCGAGGAGAGCCGTAGGTCCCTCTCGAATTGTCATGGATCTGCCTGATTCGTTTGGTCAGCATTGCGTCTTTCTGGGCTCGCTTTGAGGGTGGGCGTTTTCGCCATGCGTAGTAGCCGCTCCTGGAAACCTGGAGCACACGACACATAGCGCTAATCGGGAATTCGGCCTGGTGCGCGTCTATGAACCGGAAGATTTTGGTGGTACATCTCCCGTCTCCCTCTTGGGACTAGGCCGTCGCTTTTGCTAAAATATCCCGCTCTTGCTTCAACTGACGCAGTTTCTTGCGCAGCTCGCGAAGCTCTTCTCGCTCCTCAGTGGAGAGCCCTTCTGCGCTTTTTCCTTCGTCTCGATCAGCTTGGTTCAACCAGTTTCGGATCGTTGTCTCAGTTGGTTCGAATTCATCGGCCAAATCAGAAGGCGTTCGCCCATTTCGGGCCAACTCGATAATCTGCTCTCTGAATTTCTGTGGGTACGGTGGACGTGTTCGAGGCATGGGTTGATTTTAGTTAGTGATCAAAGGGAAGATACGTCCACCAAAGTGGGTCAGGTCCATTGTTCATCCCAGGAGGAATGCTTGGTGGAAAGGAAAAGCGGTGAGGCTATGAACGGAAAGCTCGCCTTTTGAGCACCGTGTTACACTGCAGCAAAAATGGTCTTCCCTGCCAGCGCCACGCCCGCCATGAAGTCAACCGTGACCGTTCGGCTCGATGACGACCTTGACTGGGAGCTAAACGAAGTGTCGGAGGCCCTCGGGCAGAGCCGAAGCGAAATCATACGTAGCGCGCTCCGTCGGCAGCTCTCGGTACTACGGTTCGAGGAGCTTCGGGAACAGGTCATGCCGTTTGCCGAAGCTCGTGGGTACCTGACCGACAAGGACATCTTCAAGGAGGTGTCCTGATGAGGACCTGCCTGACTCTTTCACGAAAGTCCCTCATACTGAGCTTTTCCAAATCGGCCGGAGTAGATGCGCATATTTCTGGACACGAACGTCCTGGTTAGCGGCTTCGCGACCGCGGTCTCAGCGCCGGCGTCGTTCGGTTTCTCATGGCCGAGCACGAGCTTTTGACCGGGGAGGTTGTATTGAACGAGACCCGTCGAGTGCTGACCGAAAAGGTTGGTGTACCGGAAGAAAAGGCCAGCGAGATCGAGCGGCTGTTGCGTCGGCACCATGTAGAAAACCTATTCCGAGTTCGGATCCGTCGGTAGAGGTGCGAGACTCAGACGACGAAGTCGTTCTCGCGTCGGCCATCGCTGCGGAAGCGGAGATCCTTGTCACCGGAGACAGCGACCTGCTCGACGTCGCGGATAAAACCCAAATCCTTCAAATCATGACCCCGCGCACATTTTGGGAAGGGGCGCGCTGAAGTAGTTCTCAACTGCCCAGAAAATAGGATAAATCCGCCCCGATTACAACCGATAATTATCACTTATCGGTCCTAAAACCCGGCGGCCGAAAAGGGTCGTTCCGGACGTTCGATGGCTCGCTGCCCCGAAGCGATAAGTCACTGAAACGAAGAAGGGATGTTGGTCCGGTACCGCGGGCAACGGGCGAGAAACCTTCAAGCTGAAATCTTGCTTTTCGCAAAATGTATACCTTGAAGAAAATGTGCAACTGCACATGCGCGAGGTTTAGCTCACTCGCCGGGCCCAGAAAGAGATCAAGAAGCTCCCCCCGAGGCCCAGGATCGGGTCTTGGAGGTCCTTGACGAACTGATGGAAGACCCAACGCCCCACGGAAGTCAACTGCTAAAAGGTGACCTCTTTGGAGACGAGCTTGACTACTATCGAATTCGGGGCGGCGACTACCGGATCATCTATACCCTCGACGAGGAAGGGTACGACGTGCTCGTAGCCTGCGTTCGTCATCGCTGGGACGCATATCGCTGATGATTACGAGACGCTGCCCCGGACTCCTGAGGTATCCTTCTAAAGAAACTACTGTTCTGGCCATGCCTGACACGACAAAAGAGGCCGACCGCACCATTTCCGCCACAGAAGCTCGAAGTGGGCTTTCCGATCTGATCCCCCGCGCGAGGTACTCTGAGGAGCGGACGATTTTCACGCGTCATGGAGAACCGGTCGCGGCGCTCATCTCGATGGAAGACCTTGAGACCCTCAAGAAGCTCGAAGATGCCACCGACGTGAAACGTGACTGGGAGTCCATTGAAGACGCCCGCGAACATGGCGGCACGAAGTCTCTGGGCGAGTTTCAGGAGGAACTGGAAGCAAAGCAGGACGCACTTTAGGTAATCGGGTCTTTGCCTTCACCTCCTCAAGCTTGTCTTTGGCCCGGGCCTGATGTCCTGGCACGTCGCGTCCTCGCCGACGCGGAGCTCCAGGAGGTCCTTTATTTCGACTGCTCGGGGTCGCTTTCGAAAGAATCTGATATCTTTTTACCTGCCCCTGGTGCAGAAGCCCACTGGATGGCAAATTGCAGCAACTCAGAGATCGAATCGAACCCCAACTTTTCTTTCGCTCGGCGACGATAAGTCTCTACTGTCTTTCGCGCTAGGTTGAGCCGGTTTTGAATCTCTTCGAGGCTATACCCCTCTCCCAGCATCTGAAAGACAGCTAGCTCCCGGTCGGTAAATTCATCGACCGGGAAACTCGGTTCAGAAGACTCTCCTCGGGCGACCTTGTTCAAGATCTCAGATGCCATTTCTCGACTCAAATATACTCTTCCCCGGTCTACAATCCGGATCGCTTCAATCAACTCGCTGGGTGGTTTGTCTTTCATCAGGTATCCAGAAGCACCAGACTGAATTGCCCGCTCAGCGTATACCCTTTCGTCATACATTGAGTAGATCACAGTCCGCACCTCTGGACACTGCAACCGAAGATTTTGCACGAGATCTAGTCCGTGGGCATCCTCTAGCGAAATATCGATGACCGCCGTGTCCGGCTCAAGCTCTTCGATCTGCTGGAAGGCTTTCTCCGAAGTGTCAGCCGCACCGCAGACATCGATGTCTAATGCCTCATCAAGTTCACTACGGATGGCCTCTAGGATCGCCGGGTGATCATCGACGAGAAAAGTAGTTATACGATCGGAGGATTCAGACGGCATGTGGGAAATAGATGATAATCAGAAAGACAGATATGAAAAACCCCTGCAGCAAAATCATTTCATAGGCTCTAAATGGTCTGTCTTTTCGCTAAGTGGAATCCCCGGTTAGGGGAGGGGCGGCGGGAAGAAGTGAGCGTCGTGCGGCCAGGAGTCGACAGTGGGCCGGTACCCGCCGCCCCGTTTGACCCTTGTCTCCACCCCTGCCGGCAAGCAGGGGACCCCACCGGAGCTCAAGGGTCGAGAGGATGCAAGGAGATGAATTCTCGCTTCCTCCTTCATTTCTAAAAGCGAAAGGAAGAGGGGGCAGCGGACACGAGATGCTGATCTCTTTCCTGTCATTTACGGAATGTTAACATAAAAAGACTGAATCTGGAGGTTCAGTCTCGATTTTCAGAGCTTGAGTGGGAACGAGCGGACCACTGTCAAACGGAAAAATATCGAGAACCATAGGAAGCGGGTTTGCCCGAACAGGACAGACCCGCTTGAAAGAATGCCGGTTCGAGACCGCCGAAGAATTGGAGACGGCCCTCTGGGGAAGGATGTTAGTCCTTGATTTAGGAGGATCAAAACCCTTCCGGCCGGAGCGGCCCCAAGTCCAAAATCATCTTACTATCGGGTCCAGATCGAACCGGGCAGTTGCTCCTGGATTGCGTCTTTTAGGCCCTCGTGCGCGTCACTGGTGACGTGCTCCACGCCTGAGAGGCCTCGCTCTTTGAGCCGACTGATAAACTTCTTCCATGCCTCTCCGGTCTCTCCAAGCGCTGGATGGAACCCCCAAATCTCCCGCTGCCCGTCTTCGGTGATCTCAACTGCGATCAAGATCGCAGTCGACCGGACTCCGCCCTGACGGCGCACCTTCACGTGCGGGGCGCCCAAGGCACGAAGGGGTAGTCTCCCTCAAGCTTCCGCTCGGCCCAGGCCTCGACCTGCTCGTCAAGATCTTTCGTTAA
>CAYRPX010000245.1:0-4838 GCA_964426195.1 uncultured Salinivenus sp. | reverse complement strand
AGACCTCCTCAGCGCGGTTGTAGATGTCCCGCGAGGAGGTTTGGGACATGTCCATGAGGTCACTGATGTGGACCCGCTGCATCTCGAAGGCGTCGTCCTCGTGCTTTAGCTGGGCCACTAGCATCGCCACCACGCGGTGCTCCAGCTTCGTCCAATTGATGCGGCCGCGGATAAGCTGGTTGGCCTTCACGACAATGTCGTCCGTGTCGCGGGTGGCCTCGTCGGAGCCCCGAGGCGGAGCCGAAGAGGAACTGGGGGAGGGCTCCGCAGCGGCTGGAGGGGAAGACATTACGTGGGAAGGAGAACGTTCAAGAACGAGCGGCACGGCTGACAACGAAAGAGGTTGCTTCACTTCCGCATGTAGACAGCAGTGTATTCACGCACAGCAATTTATGATGGAGACGAGTGACCAGCAAGGAATGGACGCAATAGACGTTCCCCCGTCTAGGCCGGGAGTCCTGTATACTTTTCTCAAGCTTTCCTCAATACACCTCTGCCCTGCAGGAGCACCCATAGAAGCATCTACGAAAGAATCGGGAGACGAGAGTGAAAACCGGGGTACAGTTCGCTCTCGGGAAGGCACGTGCGGCCGAAAACCGGCGAGAGGTCAGAATGGATCATAGAGGCCGTTTCCCGATCTCTTCGCACTTCTCGTCTCGCAGTTTCGCGTCGCCAATCGGCCCTAAGCGCCGGGAGAGGGCAAAACAGAGAAAAGCCCCCATGTTTTCCCGATCGTTTCGTACTTCTCGTGGAGGGTTTTTTCGTTTATTCAAAGGGGAATCAGTCCCGATTCCTTCGCACTCTTGTACCGATTTGTTCGTACAAGCGTACCGATTTTCTCGTACTCCCATCCTGATTCGTTCGTGGTTTGGTCTCGGTCTGCGTAGTGGGCGTGATAAAGCTGTCTGCGGGCCTGAAGAGCAGGTTGAGGGCGGAAAAACTGCCCCTCGCAATGCGAACGAATCGGGAACGACCGGTCGTTAATCTGAGCTTTATGACACATAGACTACGAACAAATCGGGACAAGACATTGGGTATCATCAAATCTCCCAATCTTGTGGTTGACTTTCAGGGGTCGGTCCGTTAGTCTCCCGAATGTGCTTTCGCACCTTCCCGCAAAAACTCCTCCCATCTGTAGGGGAACAGACTGAACCCGCCTGGGAAGTGTCGCAAGCCTATCGCCCGTTGGCTACACAAGTCGATCGTGCCTTTTCTCATGGGACCGAGTACCGATTCTGCCCCGACGACCCAGACGCCTTCGCATCAATTCGCATCAACCGATATGAACGTGCCCAAATTGCTACGCACTGCTCTCTTCTCCGTCCTGTCTCTTCTTCTGGTTGGTAGCTTAACGGCTGTCCATGCCCAGGAGGTCGTGGAGGTGACTCCGGGGGCCTTCGATAACCTGGAGCAGGCTCTTGGAGAGCTGGACACTCAGGTAGGCAACTCCAACACGACTGCTGGCGTGCTGGCTATTGAGGCCGACGACTACCGGGACGTTGCCAGTGGCCAGAACAACGACGCCGTTTTCGAACTGGATGAGCCGGAGGGCAATCCAATTCAGAACATCGAGAGCCTCACCATTGAGGCACGGCCAGGGGCGCAGAATGCAGTCATCATCGGGAGACTCGAGTACGACCCTGATGGTGCCGGCACGAGTCCGTTTGAGGTAACGGTTCAGTCGGAGGGAGGAGCCTTCGTGCGCCTTACCGAAAGCGACCAGAACGGAAATGACATCAATCAGGCTGCCCTGGCCCTTGGCGGTGGAACCTTCGCCGAGGGAAGTTTTGCGGTCGACGCGGCCGGAGATGTGCAGCTCGATGGGGGAACGACGGTCGATCGATTCGCTGGGGTTCAGCTTTCGGGAGAGCTCCAGTATGATGGTCGTCCGAGCCTGGCATACACCACGAATGATGGTTCTCCAATTTCGGAGTCGGGTGAGCTTCCGGATAATGGAAACCTGAATGAGCTCAGTATCGGCGGAGACGGCACAGTCAGCTTCTCCGATCCCGTCACAGCAATCAACCCAGGATTCAGTATAGGCGGCAGCGCGACGGCGAGCTTCACCAGCGACCTGACGGTGTCGACGGGCGTGTTCGACGCGGGAGGTGGCCAGACGGTTGACGTGGAAGGCACGCTTACGCTCGGCGACGCCGGGGCCGGAACCATCACGGTCAATGGAGAGCTCGAAGCGGGCTCGATTGACGCTACGTACGACGGAAACGCAGGATTTAATGGAACGGGAACGCTCACGATCGAGAGCACCTTCTCGGCCAACCTCCCCGACGACTTCACCCCCATTTTGGTGGCGGACGTGAACATCGCCCCGAGCAGTGCAGCGGCCTTCGACGTCGGGACGGTCGAGGACGATGTTCAGTTCGACGGTGACGGCAATTTTCAGGGAGCCACCGACATCTTTCTCAACGCCGACGGCCTCACCGCAAACGGAACGCTTGACGCGGCGGGGAGTCAGGTGGCCGGCCTGTCGAGCACTGGAGCCGGAACGGTGACACTCCTCGATACGGAGATCGCCGGAGATGTCGATGTGTCCGGAAGTGGAAAAGTCAACATTGGTACGAGCGGCACGGCCGCCGATGTGAGCGTCGCAGGCGCAAGCACGTTCGACAATGCCGGAAACGGAATTGAGATCGCGGAAGGAAGCGAACTTCTGGTCGACGTCGATGGCGGCCTCACCGTCCAAAACGGAGGATCGGGGATTGTTGGTGATGGCACGCTTGCCTTCGACGATCAGAATACCGACGGGTCCACCAGTTACGTTGTAAGCGAAAACACGGGCGATCCGAATATCCTCCCGGACCTTGACGTTGCGGCTGGCGATGGAGTGACCGTGACAACAGGTGCTAGTACAACTCAAAACGGCTTCGGAGCCGTCGTGGGCACCGTGTCCGCGAACGAACCGTTTGCGATTGAGGGTGATCAAAACGTGAGTGTGGGGAGCATAACGGCGAACGCGGCCGTCGACTTCTTCCCGTCGAGCACTGGGGGCGACGTAACTGTAGGGAGCGTGAGTGCTAACGAAGCCGTGACCTTTAGCGGAAACGTCGGGGCCGTTAACGGAGGAGATGTCACCGCTGATGCGAATCTGAACTTCGACAACACCGGGGCCATCGACCTCGGGGCCCTCACCATCACCTCCGGAGAGACGGCGATCGCTGCTACCGCCGGCACTATGAATCTGCTCGACTTGCAGATTGAGAACACGGGGGCCTTCGATATTACCGACGCGACCGTCGAGGTGAGGCGAGACTTCACCCGCCTGGATGGTGCAGACGTGACTGTTGGCACGAACGGAAATACCAGTCTGAACTTTACAGGCGCCGAGGATGCCACGATCAATCTCGGCGACACGCGCTTCCTGTTTGAGCAAGGAGACATCACCGTTTTCAAAGATCAGGCGGCGGACGCAAACGTCGTGGTTGACGGGCTTCTTCGCATCGCCAACAACGCGCGCCTCGTTCTGCAAGAGCCGACGAACTCACTCGCTCAGACGTCGCTCGAGTTCAACCGAAATCTGAACGTTGACAACAGCACCGTCCGACTTGAAACGGGGGCCGGCGATTTCCAGGTCGACACCGGTGAAAATACCGCCGTCTTCCGGGGCTCGGGCAACGCCATCGAGTCTACCGGCCAGGGAAACCTCATGATCTCCAACATTCAGAACCGGGCCACCGACGATCTCAATGTTGGTGGGAACAGCAATGCGCTCACCCTCACTGTGACGGACGTGATCGACCTGAGAACTGACGGGATCACGGTCCTCGATGAGGCGGTGCTCAATCCGGGACCTGGGGCCGAGGTGATACGGAACGTCGGCGAAACAGGAACGGAAATTGCCACGGCCCCAAATGGCGTCTTTAACGACGCAGAAAATGTGTACAACCTGACGTACACGGGCGACGATACTGACGTGACGGACGCTGAGCTCAACAGTTTCGTCGGCGATCTCACCGTCGAAAGTGGCGCCGGGGCTGCACTGGATGCTGACTATGAGATTCAGGGAAGCCTCTCGGTTGCCGGACGCATCAATAATGGGAGCACGTCCCCCCGCACTCTTACCCTTGCGGCCGACAGTGCCGAGCACTCGGTAACGGGCCGCATCGAGAGTGCTTCGTCAGACGCGATCACCCTCCAGGTCGACGGCACAGGAGCTGTCGTGACGGGAACCGAAGACCCGCAGGCGTCCTATGTAGCGATCGAGAACTTTGTGGCGAACGAGGCTGGTGTGGAAGTCGAAAACATCCACGAGATTGTGGGCACCCTGGACGTGAACGGCGACATCGTCACGCAGGACACTACGATTACGCCCAGTCTCACGCTCGGGCTTGCCGACGAACAGACGGTTGAGGGCACGCTTACCGCCAACAATGCGCTTACGCTTACCTCCGACGTGGATGCTGAGGGCAACGTCAACGTGGTTACCGGAGACACGCAGGCCGGCGCCATCGCCTTTGGCGAAAACGACCTGACGCTCACTGGAAACTTCAGTGGAGATGCAGGAGCCTCGTACACTGCGGACGGCGGCGCGCTGGTCTTCGGCGACGACTCTGTGATCCAGTCGTTCGGAACTGAAGGAGAGGCCGTTCCCAACGTCGTCGTGTCCGACGATGGTGGAGGCAACGGCATTCAGCTAAGCAGTGCGAATGACACGTCAGCGACCAGCAACAGCCTTACGGCGCAGGCCTCCATCAACCTGAACGACGAGGTTCTCGAGTTTCAGGGACAGACCGTCCTGTCCGCAAACATCAACGACACCGGCACCGATGGCGTCTTCCGCGCCGTCGGGAGCGACGTGGTCGTGTCCGGGGCCGATCGGGACA
>CAYRPX010000244.1:0-4861 GCA_964426195.1 uncultured Salinivenus sp. | reverse complement strand
ACAACTTACCCATCAGGGAACCCTTTTTCTATCGAGAAAACCGCTCAACTTAGGTTATGGCCTCTACTTGTCCCCGGTCTCTGATCCATTTTCTCCTCCTGACAGCGTTTCTCGTCGGTACCTGCGGATGTGCAGGTGAGGGTGACGACCGTCCGGAGACAGACGAGCCCCCTAATATCATCATCATGTACTCGGACGACCACACGGCCCAGGCAATTGGGGCCTATCAGGGGGAGCTCGTCTACGGTCTCGACCTGGACCACACGCCGACGCCGCACATCGACCGGCTAGCCGAAAATGGGATGCGCTTCGACAACGCCTTCGTGACCAACTCCATCTGCGTCCCGTCCCGCGCCGTGATGCTCAGCGGAATGTACAATCACCTCACCGGCACGGAGACGAATGCCGACTCGCTCTCGGTCGACCTCCAGACGTTCCCGCTCCTGCTGCAGGAGAAAGGCTACCAGACGGCGATGATCGGCAAGTGGCACCTCAAAACCGAACCGCAGGGCTTCGACTACTACGAGGTCCTCTACGGACAGGGCCCGTACTACAATCCCACAATGCGCACCTCCGACGGAGACGTCGACCGGCAGGGTCACACCAGCGAGATCATCACGAACAGCGCCCTCCGGTGGATGCGCTCCGATCGGGACCGGGACCAGCCTTTTATGATGATCTACAACCACAAGGCGCCCCATCGCAACTGGCTGCCGGGCCCCAAGCACCTAGACGACTACCGTGACCGATCCCTCCCTGAACCCTCCTCGCTGTTCTACGACTATTCGGGCCTGACCACCGCGGCCCGGGAACAGGACATGGAGATCGGCACCACCATGCGGTGGGGCTGGGACCTGAAGGTGTCCGAACACCCGGAAACGGGCGAAACCCCCGACGGATGGGAACGACTCGTGGACCGCAATGACCTGACCGACGAGCAACTGGCCCGCCTCAAAGAGGCCTACGCGGACGAAAACCAGCGCCTCCACGAGCAGTACGACCAGATGTCAGACAAAGAAAAGGTGCGCTGGCGCTACCAGCGCTACATTAAGGACTACCTGCGCACGATTCGAGGGATCGATGACGGGGTTGGGCGCGTGATGAGCTACCTTGAACGCGAAAACCTCCTCGACAACACCGTCGTTCTCTACGCCGGGGACCAGGGCTTCTTCCTGGGCGAGAACGGATGGTTTGACAAGCGGTGGATCTACGAGGAATCGATGCGGCAGCCGCTCATCGTCCACTGGCCCGACGGCATCGACCCGGGATCGGTGAGCGAACATCTCGTCCAAAATCTGGACATCGCCCCCACGATTCTCGATCTGGCCGGAGCGGAGATTCCCGATCGCATGCAGGGCCGCTCGCTGGTGCCGCTGCTCCGTGGCGAGGACCCGGACGACTGGCGGGAGGCCATCTACTATCACTACTTTGAAGGCCTCGACGGCCCCCACGACGTCGCCCAGCACTACGGCGTCCGGACGGACCAGTACACCCTCGCCTACTTTCCGGACCACGACGAATGGGAGCTGTTCGACCTGGAGGAGGATCCGGAGCAGCTGACCAGCGTCTACGACGATCCGGACTACGCCGACGTTCAGCAGCGGCTAAAAGAAACGCTCGACGAGCTCCAGGAGCGGTTCGAGGACGACTCCTGGGGGGACTAGTGCTTTGTCAATCGTTAATCTTTGGGTAGAGTCGTTTGAGTTTGATCCGAGCCTCTTCTGGCTTCGTTTACGTGTTCCATAAGGCCGCCTATGCGACAGGTCCGGGTCCGGAACCGAGTCGAAAGGACGGGGCGCACTGAAACGTTCTCTGCCGCGGTGCTGCGCTCTTGGGCTTGCGGACAGGGGCTGTGGTTTCATCGTTGAACCGAGCGTTAGGACCAGCCGAACAGGAGGGAGGTCGAAAGCATAAGTTTTCTGAAGAAAGTTCCCTGCTTTTCTCCGAAGTGCGATTGGCCATGTCTCAGGTCCGCTCTAAATCGACATCCGGCCCGGACGCTTCCGGCACGGGCCCTAGTCGGGAGCTACGGTCGCTCAAAAAGCAGCTTCGTGAGGTACTACCTCGTCTTCAGGAGACTTACGCCGTCGAGCGGCTCTACCTCCACGGCTCTCGCGTGAGGGGAGAGGCCGACCGGGAGAGCGACCTCGACGTTCTGGTCGACTTTCAAGATTCGCCGGCGGGCCGAGCGGTCAGTCTTCTTGATTTCATTTCCCTGAAGCAGGAGCTGGAGGAGCTTCTCGGGATGGACGTTGACCTCGGGGAAAGAAAAGCCCTGCAAGGCCCTTCGGGAGAAAACATCCGGAAAGAAGCCCAGACGATTTAGGGCCCCAATGTTTAGGGCCTCACCATCGGTTTTCAACCTTCCCCGCTGCCTCCCGACTCGCTTTTTCAGCTTCGCCTGTGGCCCGCAGTCAAGAGCAATATCTCGCTGACATTGATGAGGCAATGGCCGACGCCCGGAGCTTTGCCGAGGGCCGGGACTTGGAAGATTTCCGTGCGGATCGACAGCTCCGATACGCAATCGAACGGGCCTTGGAAATTGTCGGGGAGGCGACCTCGAACCTCTCCGAGGAGGTGAAAAAGCAGGCCCCGAGCCTCCCCTGGAGCGAAATGCGAGGGCTCCGAAACATCGTCGCCCACGCCTATCACCGCGTCGATCCGGCCCGGGTGTGGCAGGTCGTGACCAGCGACCTTCCCAAAGCCCACCCGAAAGTCCGGGCTCTGCTCGAGGAGGTAAGGGAAGAAAAGACGTAGAAGAGAGCCCCTGGCTGGACGATCCGTCTGAAACCGGCCGAAGCAAGGAGGCCCCGAGCGGACGAAAAAGTCGCATCCGAGAGGAGCCTCCTCAAACAGCCATCCGTCCAAAAGGATGGCCACCTGTCCAACTGGAATGCCTCTTGGAACGCAGCAACGCCTTAAGGCCCAGCCCCCTCATTAGAACCCGATGCCATTAGAGCCCAATGCCCTCGGCGGGATTGTCCTGAAAAGTCCCGGCCTCCTCGGGCGCAGCGGTTGAACGTCTCCCACGAGGCGTGGCCGGAGTGCTCTTTCACGCGCCGCTCCGGTTTGCCTGCGCGAATTGCCTGCGTGATAAAGCCCGCCCGCAGGGAATGGGCGGAGTACTCCTCGGGGTCGAGCCCCGCGCTTTCGGCGTGCCGTTTGAGGACTCTTGAGACGTACTGCGCCGTCATCGCCTCCTCGCCAACCGATTCGCCCCGATAGAAACGCCGGAAGATGTCCCCCTCCAAGGGTTCACCTAGCTGTCGCTCCGCGGCCTGAAGCCACTGCCGGAGGGCCGTTACCGGGCAGGTCTCTCTGCTGGACCCGTAGGGCAGGCCCTTGACGAGCCCTTCGCCCTCTTGGTCGGCCTTCGAGCGGCGGACGTAGACGTTTGCGCCCTCTCCCTCGATGAACTGAATGTCTTCCGCGCGAAGCGCCACCAGCTCGCTTCGCCGCAAGGCTCCGGCCCAACCGGTGAGAAGCAAGGCCTTGTCGCGCATAGACGTAAGTGTGAGCTCCCCGGCTGGACCGTCATCGGAGGCCGAGTAGCGGGGCAGATGCTCTACAGTTGACTTCAGGTCCTCGACCAACAGTGGGGGCGCTCCGTCCTGCCGGCGCGTCTTCTCCCGCACGAGGCCCTTCCAGATCTTCCTCAAGGGGCCCTCCGCCACCGAGGCGGGCGAGGAGTGTCCTTCTTCCTTGTGGACCGACGCAATTGCGGCGAGGCGCCGCTCTAGGGTCGCGAGGCTCAGCTCATCGGCCCGCGCGCCGAGGTAGAGGCCGACGGTTTCGGGGGTGGCCGGCATCCATTCTCGATCCATCCGGCTGCACCAGTGGCGGAAATCCTCCAGGTCCGCGGCGTAGGCGCGGGTCGTGTTTTCCGCCTGGGCCTGGGAAGCAAATTCCCGACTTTCGACACCCCTGCTGACGACCCAACGCAGGTCAGAGATTAGGTATTATCATGGTATAATCGTTGTATGTTTTATCGCATGTGTAGGCCGCGTTTGCACCGCTCCCCTGCTTTCCCCTGCGATGGCGTCGACGACAATCGACGGTTCGCACCCTTTGTGGGCAATCTGACCAGCGAGAGGACACGCGAAGCGCCACAAAACTATAGCTAATACTACAATGAAAGGTACAATCTGTAGGTGATTTCCCAAATTCGGTCACCCCGAGGGAGGGGGTGTCGAAGATGGGAAATTCCTCAAGCCGCCCGAGGCTCTTTTGCAGCTCGCGAAGGCGGCTTGGGTCTTCTAAGGCCTCCGATTTGTCGGTGCTCTCAGATTGGTCGCCCGGGGCCTTGCCTGAGGCCTTCCCCGAAGCAGGCCCATCTTTTCCGCCCAGAGAGAGGGGCGGTGGGGCAAGTCCGCCGGGCTTGCGGCTTTCCGACGGGTTCTCGCCAGAGGGATTCTCCTCTGATGAGGAGCTCGATCGGTCGGTCATGGCAAGAAGCTCGAGGAAGCACCTTATTATGAGGAAGCACCTCATATTATAATGCATGCGTCCGCGCACGTCGGACTTCGACCCCGGCCGGTCGGCGGCCTTCAGCATAGGATATATTTTGCCTGATAACAACCGATAAGCACGACTTATCGGTTGTTATTTTTGGCACCGAAGATTCGTCTTATAACGCTCTTGTGGAGCGGGGGTCTCTCAGGCGCACTTCCAGGCGGAACGCCGCTTCAGGTCCCAAGCAGAGCCGCGAGCCTCGTTGAAGACGCTCGTTTGAAGTGACCCCCGGTAGCCGGTTGGACCACTGAGAATGAGGAGCGCCACGGAGCAGGCGGGGGCGGGTGTTCACCGAAGACCCTTCTTTTGGCTCAGGACCCTTGCAGCTCAGGAGAGCTGCCTCTCCAGC
>CAYRPX010000243.1:0-4869 GCA_964426195.1 uncultured Salinivenus sp. | reverse complement strand
GGCGAGCAGGTCGTCTATCCGGTGGCCTACACCGAACAGCGCAACCATCGGTGCCACGCAGTGGAGGTCCCAGCTGACATCACGGACTCAGTCGCTGCGGAGGCCCGCCAGATCGCCCAGAATGCCGTGTCGGCCGTTGAAGGCGTGGGCCTCCTGGCGGTGGAACTGTTCGAAATGCCGGACGGGCGTGTCCTCGTAAACGAAATCGCCCCTCGCCCCCACAACACCGGCCACTATTCAATCGAGGGGAGTGCGACCTCCCAGTTTGAGAACCACGTGCGGGCCATCCTTGACTGGCCGCTCGGGTCCACGGAGCTCCGTGCGCCAAGTGCCGTCATGGTGAACGTGTTGGGCCGTCGCGAGGGCACCCCCCCCCGCACCGACGGCCTCACCCAGGCACTGGACGTGGACGGGGTGTCGGTCCACGTCTACGGAAAGCCAGACGTGCGCCCGGGTCGCAAGATGGGACACGTCACCGCCCTCGGCGCGTCCCGAACCGCCGCCCGTACCCGTGCCGAGGAGGCTGCCGCGTCGATCCACCTGTAACCCCTCAGTCTCGGTTCTCAATACACGCCCTCTTCTACGCTCTCGTGTCGTCCCCTTCTCAAGGGCCTCGACATTCGACCCAACTCGTTCTGTAGAATCATCCACCGTACCGATATGTCTTCCTCTCCTCTTGTTGGCATTGCTATGGGCAGCGACTCGGATTTGCCCGTGATGGAAGAGGCCACGGACGCGCTCGACGAGTTTGACGTCGCCTACGAAATGCGCGTCCTCTCTGCCCATCGCACGCCCGGCGTGATGAAAGAGTACGCCGAGACCGCGCATGAGCGCGGCATTCAAGTAATTATTGCCGGAGCGGGCGGGGCGGCTCACCTGCCCGGCATGCTCGCCGCCAGCACGCCGCTTCCCGTCATTGGTGTGCCCGTGAAGACGAGCACCATGAGCGGCGTCGACTCCCTCCTCTCCATCGTCCAAATGCCGGGAGGGGTCCCGGTCGGTTCAGTGGCCATCAACGCTGCGGACAACGCCGCTCTGCTGGCCCTCCAGATTCTCGGGACCGAGGATCCGGCCCTTCGTGAGCAGATGCTCGATTACAAGGACGCCCTGACCGAAAAAGTGGCGGAGATGGACGAACGCGTGTATGACCACTCCAGCCTTGACTAACAACCGTCGTGTTCCCTTCGTCCTCCATTCCGTACGGTCGCTTTGCGATCGGGCTCCTGGTGGCCCTGCTTGGGAGCCTCTGGATGACGGCCCGTGTTTCTGCGCAGGACCGCACGAGCCTTCCCTCTGAGCAGTACGCTGCCTCCACGACCCCCACGGCCTCCGTCCCACTAGAGACGCTCCCTCCCGTGGATGGGGCAGCCCTCCGCACCCAAGCGGAAGCAAATGCGGACGAGAGTGGGCCCTATCGATTCGGACAGGCAGTCGAAACCAATTACTCGCCGGAGCGCCACGGCACCTGGGAGCAGCTCCCGTCGGGATCCTATCTCTGGCGCCTTCGCGTTCAATCGGACAACGCCGTCTCCCTAAATTTTGGCTTCAAGCACTTTCAGCTCCCCGCCGGGGCAGAGCTGTATGTGTACGGCCCCAATCGAAAGGTCGTCCACGGCCCCTACGTCAGAGACGACGCCACGAAGGGACAACTCTGGACGCCAATCGTCCCCGGAAGTAAAGCGGTCGTCGAACTCGAAGTGCCCAAAGAGAAACGATCGGAGGTCTCCCTCCGCCTCACAAAGGTTAGTCACGGATTTCGCTCCCTGGGTCCTGCGGTCTCGAAGGAGACAAATTCAGCCTCGCGAGCCTGTAATATCGACGTCGCGTGCCCGGAGGCCGACCCCTGGAGCGATCAAGTCCGCTCCGTCGGACTCTATTCCATCAATGGGGAGGACGCCTGCTCAGGATCTCTCGTCAACAATACACGCGAAGACGGAACCCCGTACTTTCTTACCGCCGAACATTGTCTGCAGGGAAGTGAGGAGGCAGCCGCCTCCATGGTCTTCTACTGGAATTATCAACACCCAACCTGCCGCCCTCCCGACAGTGACGAGAGTGGTGAGACTACCTTCGTCGAGAAAAGCAACCAGACCTCTTCGGGGGCTCTCCTGCGCATGAGTCACGGCAACTGTGAAACCACGGAGGGCCCCTGCTACCTCGAAGATATGGCCGGGAAATCGGACGTTACACTCGTGGAAATCGACGCCCCCCTTCCTCCGAACTATAATCTATTTTTGAACGGCTGGGACCGCAGCGACTTTGCCCCTTCGGAAGCCGTGAGCATCCACCATCCCAGCACGCACGGAAAGCGAATCACGTTCGACTACGATCAAACCTCCATTACCGGCCTCTCCGATCAATCCAATGACACCCACATCCGCGTGCATTGGGACAGCGGGACGACGGAGCGAGGCTCCTCGGGCGGCCCCCTTTTCGATTCCTCTCAACAAACGGTGGGGGTGCTTTCGGCCGGGGGGGCAGGATGTGAGATTCGAGATTGGTACGGACGTATTCACAATGCCTGGGACGGGGGAGACACCCCAGACACGCAACTGCGAAACTGGCTTGACCCAAACAATTCAGGGAAACAAGACCTCGACGGGCGCCCTGTCGCGAACGATGCCACCCCTCCCGCCCAGGTCTCGGACTTTTCCGTCGCGAATGTAACCTCCTCCTCAATCACACTCCAATGGACCGCACCCGGTGACGACGGCAGGGAGGGAACTGCCGACCGCTACCTCCTCCGCTATCGGACGAGCACGCCACAGCATCGAACAGACGCGGCCATTAAGACGCGCGAGGATTTTGAACGTGCGAATAGCGTTTCTTCCGTCCCGACTCCCGATTCCGCCGGGACTCCACAGTCCGTAACCGTAACCGTTAATGACGACTCAAGCTACTACTTCGCACTGGTTGCCCAGGACAATGCCCTGAATGCCTCTTCGCTTGCGACGATAAATCGCGACGCGACGCCGGTGAGTGCCCTGCAGGTAACGCCCCCTGCCCCCAATCCCAGCCGAGATCGCACGACGCTGAATGTGGTGACTGAGGAAACCCAGCGAGTCCGCATTCGCCTGTACGACGCGCTCGGACGACAAGTCTCCCTTCTATTTGACGACGAGATCCCCCCCTATCGCCAGAAGACAATTCCCGTGGATGTGTCCTCGCTCGCGAGCGGCCTATATTTCGCCCGCATTCGAGGATCCAATGGGAGAATTCTGACGAGAAGAATCTCCGTCATGAAGTGAACTCCCCTGATCGGGAACTACTCGTCTTTCCCGTTCGACAACACCCGCGCGTACCGGCGTTTGCCGATCTGGAGCACAAAGGGCGCTTCTTCAGAGACATCGATGTAGCGTCCAGTGTCGTTGACCGGCTCATCGTCGATTCTTACAGCCCCCTGTTCGATCAGCCGCCGCCCCTCACTGTTGGACTCCGTAAGGCCGGCGCGACGCATGAGGTTGAGGAGACCAATCTCCTTCCCTGCGTCCGCCTCGGGAACGTACTCCGGCATGTCGTCTGGAACCCCACCTTCAACCACTGTCCGTTCGAAGTGCTCTTCAGCCTTTTTCGCGGCCCCCTCGCCGTGGTACATCTCGACAATGCGCCGGGCAAGCTGGGCCTTTGCCTCCCGCGGATTCGCTTCGGCGAACTGCTTAATCTTCGGCAGCTGTTCGGTGGGAATGTCGGTGACGAGCTCGGCGTAGCGGTAGATGAGATCATCGGGCAATGACATCGTCTTGCCGTACATGTCCTCCGGCGCCTCCGTGATGCCAATGGCATTGTCGAGCGACTTCGACATCTTCTCGGACCCATCGGTCCCCTCCAGCAACGGAAGCATCATGCACACCTGCGCCTCCTGTCCATTGGCTTCTTGAAGGCGCCGTGCAAGAAGCAGGTTGAAGCGCTGGTCCGTGCCACCCAGCTCCACGTCGGCGCCGATGTGCACCGAGTCCTGGGCCTGTGCCAAAGGATACAGAAACTCATGGACGCTGATGGGTTTTTCTGCCTCGTAGCGCTTCTTGAAGTCGTCTCGCTCCAGCATCTGCGCAACGGTCTGCTGAGCGGCAAGCTCAATCACGTCGCTAAACGTCATCTCGTCGAGCCACTTCGAATTGTACCGGATGTCGGTCTTGTCCGGGTCGAGCACGCGAGTGGCCTGCTCGTAATAGGTCTGTCCATGCTCGCGCGTCTCTTCCAGGGTGAGCTGTGGTCGCGTCTTGGAGCGGCCGGACGGGTCGCCAATCATGCCCGTGAAGTCACCGACAATGAGGACGGCCCGATGGCCTAAGTCCTGAAATTGCCGCAACTTCCGCAAGACGACCGTGTGCCCGAGGTGCAGGTCGGGACGACTCGGATCGCAGCCAAGCTTCACAGTCAAAGGGGTCTCCGTCTCCCGAGACGTTTGCAATTTATCGGCAAGATCCTCCTCCGGAACGATCTCCTCCACTCCACGGCGGAGAACCGTCATTTGCTCATCGACCGGCGGAAAAGCCATATGTATTTCGTCTCCGTAAGTGAAAGGTAAACTTTAATTCTTCCTCGACAATTTCCCCTCCCCTTCCCCCTTTTCTAAAAGTTATAGTCGCTCCGCTGTTGCTCCATGCGACGCTCCATTTCGCGCTCCTTGATCGCCTGTCGCTTGTCATGTCGCTGGCGACCCTTTGCAAGACCGATTTTCAACTTCGCCCATCCGTCCCGGAAATAAAGAGCGAGTGGAACGATCGTGTACCCCTCCTGCTCGGCCTTCTGGCCCCACTTGCGGATTTCCCGGTCGTGCAGCAATAGCTTACGGCTCCGCCGCGGCTCATGGCCAAAGGGACCGGCTTCCTCGTACGGCTTCACGTACATCCCGTGGATCTTCATCTC
>CAYRPX010000242.1:0-4881 GCA_964426195.1 uncultured Salinivenus sp. | reverse complement strand
ATAAAGCGCAAACAGACCCAGAAAGCGTTAACTTTCCTCTTGGGGTTCCGCCGTTTTCGAGGAGATTCTTCGGTCGCAGGCTCCCTCAGAACGACGTGGCTCGGCGTTGGAGGAAAAATTGGAGCTTCACCGGCTCATGATGGAAACTGTCCGGTAATCAGGGTTCCCTTCTGGAAGGAACGTCGACCGATCCTTCCAGGGAGGGACCGAGTGCGAGGGCGACTTGATCAGAAGTCAACCCAGGAACCCGAAATTGCAGAGAAGGCCGAAGAAGCCCTTGTCCCCCAGACGGGACTGACCTCTCCATGAGGTTGTAGGCGGGCTATTCTGCCCCCGGCACGGAGACAGAAACGCGGTAGACGTTGGGACGGGCGGTGATGTAAAGCGTCTCGCGTTCAGGGCCTCCAAACGCCAGGTTGGTGGGGGCGACGGGAACAGAAATGCGATCGAGAAGCGCACCACTCGGGGCGTACACCCACACACCACCGGGACCGGTGGTATAAAGATTTCCGTTGGCGTCGACCTTCATGCCATCGGTCGAGCCATCGGCGTCGCCTTCGAGGGCCGCAAACACTTGGCCATTCTCGAGGGATCCATCCTCCATGACGTCATACGACCGAATAACGTTCTGCCCCGAATCATTTACATAGAGGGTCGACTCATCCGGTGAGAGGCAGATGCCATTGGGCCGAGAAAACACGTTCGTGAGGAGCGTGAGATTCCCGTCCGAGAACCGATAGACGCCCGAAACGTCAAGCTCTCGATTCTGCTCGTCCACTCCGTAGGGGGGATCGGTGAAATAAATCGCTCCATCCTCGGCCACCGTGAGGTCATTGGGGCTGTTCAGACGATTTCCCCGGTAGGCATCTACCACCGTCGTCACCTCTCCCGCTGGCGTGAGGCGCCCAATTTGGCCGTCGTGCTGGGCCAGGAGGAGTCGACCCTGCGTGTCCACCGCCAGGCCATTGGCGTGACCCGACGGCTCGAGGAACGGACTCGTCCCCGCGTCCGGTGTCCACTCGTAGACCGTATTGGCCGGAATGTCGCTAAAGAGGAGCCGCCCCTCGTACCAGAGCGGTCCCTCCGTGAATTCGAGGTTCCCCGCAATTTGCTCGACGGTGGCCTCCTCGGGCACCGGCGACGGCTGAGCGTGAACGGCTCCGACCATTCCCACCCCAGCAACGAGGGCCCCTAAGATCAGAAGGACGGACGAACTCGCCGAGGCGATGAATCGGCGAACGGGAGCGAGAGTCGTAGAGGAAAAGAAAGAGTTGTGCATCATGGCTCCGAAGAACGAATGGAAGGAATGAGCAAGAGAACCGGACGGGATTGCTTCCGAAGGAGAGCGATCCCTCCCTCACCACGTCATTCTTTTATGACCGGTTCAACCGTATACAGTGGCTTGGATGTCCAGAGATGGCTCTGTTGAAAAAAGACGTTTAATATATAGGGACGTTTAATATATAGGATCGTCTGTCGGCCCTGTTTCCCTCCTGATCGCAATTCCCCCCAGGTTCTCTCCTCACTCTCTTCTCGATTCGTAACAGTCCACGGAGTGAAGTCGTTTTCGGTACGAACCCGTTATCATCCGTTCACAAGCCAGTTTCCCCCTCTCTGCAGAACGTGTTCGTTTCATAATGCCCTCGATGCCGGTCATGCGCTCTCTTTTGGCCTCGATCTTATCCCTTTTCTTCCTCAGTGTTGCTCCATTTGCCGCCGCCCAGTCGCCCCAGAACATAGGTCCGGACAGCACAGCCGCCGTGGGGTCCGATGAAGACTCCTGGGATCATGCCACAGCGTACGTGGAGGATCACACCGACGACTACGTGGGGGTCAACCATGGCTGGACCCATCCCCATGAGCGAGAGTCCGCTGTCTACCGCACAGCTCCACCTCTCCGCTACAATCGAGTGGAGGGGCTCGTTCTTGGCCTTCGGCGCGACCCGCTCTCCCTCCGCGACCCGGACGACACGGCCCGGATCTATGGACAAGTCGGGTATGCCTTCGCCCTGAAAGACCTCCGGTACACGATCGGCGTCGAATCGAAACTCATTCGCGACCCGGAGATCAGCCTAACAGTTGGGGGCTCATACCAGAAGCAAACCCTCACACCGGATCGCTGGAAAACTTCGTACGCGGAGAACTCCCTCGGAGGGATTGGCTTCAGATACGACTTTTTCGACTACTACGAGGCAGAAGGGCTTTCCCTGTACGCCGTACAGGCGCTTCCCCATACGCTCCGACTAACCGCCGGATTCCGGACGGAAACGCACCGCACCCTCACGTCCAATACTGATTGGTCCCTCTTCAAAGCGACCACTTTTCGGCCTAATCCAATGGCCCAAGAGGGACGCCTCCAAGCTGGTTTCGTGAGCCTCGAAGGAGGCCACATCCGAGATCTCGACGATCTTCCCAAGGGAGCGGCCTTCCGGGCCGCGGCTACGCTCGGGACGGCCTTCGGCGGCGACCTGGACGTGAATCGCTACGAGGTGGACGGCCGCGCCTTCCTGCCACTCTCCCCCAACACCCGCCTTGGGCTTCGTCTCCGCGGCGGATTTGCCACAAGCGGTGCGCCTCTCCAAACCCAGTTCACAATCGGCGGCATTGGCTCGGTGCGCAGCTACGACCAGAACGCAGGTCGCGGCACGCGCCTCCTGCTGGGAAACCTGGAATACATCGTTGACGGGGCCACCCTGGACGACGACGTCTTCGACGACCTTTTCCTGATCGGTCTCTTCGACGCGGGCTGGGTCGGTTCCCCCGGGGAGCGCTTCCGAGGAACCGACGTGTGGCCCTCGGCGGGCGTCGGCGTCGGACTCGACGAGCGACGCATCCGCCTGGACGTGTCCTGGCCACTCCGCACCGTTCCCGCCACCGGCTCCCGTCCGTCAATCTGGTTGCGCATCACTCCCAACTTCTAGCAAATGCGGAGTGTGTATTTTGGAGTTGGGAATGTGGAGCGGCAGGAAGATCCCGGGGCTCCCCCAGATAAGAGAAGTCCCAATTTTCACTCTGCCAATCTTCACGCCGTCCCCGTCGACCCAAAGCCGCCGGGCCCACGCACCGTCTCCTCCAGTGCCTCTCGCTGAACCCACTCGACGCGGGCGTGCTGCGCCACCACGAGCTGCGCGATGCGCATGCCCCGCTCGATTGTGAAGGAATCAGCGCCGTGATTCACGAGCAGTACCTTCACTTCGCCCCGATAGTCTGCATCAATGGTCCCTGGACTATTGAGCACCGTCACGCCGTGGCGGTGGGCGAGCCCGCTCCGCGGCCGCACCTGTCCCTCGTATCCCCTCGGGAGAGCAATCTTCAGGCCCGTATCTACGAGCGTGCGGGCACCTGGGCCGAGCGTCACCGGATCGTCCGCGGACACGGCCGCTCGCAGGTCCATGCCCGCACTCGCCGCCGTCTCGTAGGCAGGCAGGTCCAGTCCTTCGGCGTGAGGCAACCGCGTGAGAGCAACGTCGATCATCGGAAATTGGAAATCTCAGATTGAACAGGAAAGAGTATGTGCACGACCGACCTGCCGAGTCTAGACATCGAAGATTCCCGTTTTGAATCTTCAATCTGCAATCTTTGGCCTCCCTATTCCACGTCCCCCATTAGCCGCTTCACGGGCGGCGCGGTGAGGAGGGCCACCACGCCCGCCCCGCCCACAATGAGGGCCACCACCCAGAACAGGCTTGACGGATTAAGGCCTTCGAGGCGCCCGGCGATGAGCCCGGCAAACAGGTTGCCGAGGGCCGTGGAGACAAACCAGATGCCCATCATCTGTCCCACCCGGTTCTCCGGCGCCAGCTTGGTCATCGACGAGAGGCCCACCGGCGAGAGGCACAGCTCCCCGCAGGTATGGAGAAAATACGTGACGACGAGCCAGTGTGCCCCCACGGGGTTCTCGGCCGTGGCCTGCGCGGCGCCCCAGGACACCACGAAGAACCCGGCCGCCAGGCCAAACAGCCCAAGAGCAAACTTGACGGGAATCGACGGGTTGGCATTCACCTTCGAGAGCCACGTCCACAGCGCCCCGAATACGGGGGCCAGCAGGACAATGAACGTCGGATTGATGTTCTGGAGCATACTCGCCGGCACCGTCCAGCCGCCCGCAATCTGGTACGCAAGGTAGCTCAAAAAGCCGACGATCAGGGCCCCGAGCAGACTCACCCCCGCTTTGCCCACCCACCAGAGGCGCTCGCGCTTGAACGTGCGGTACCCGATGTAGGCCGCCGGCAGCCCAATGACGAACAGGGTGACGACGAGGGCCACGGACCGGGAGAGCGCAAACGGCCCAAAGTCTCGGGCCGTAAGGTCGCGGGCGTACAGGTTGAGCGAAGAGCCCGCCTGCTCGAAGCCCGACCAAAAGAGGGCTGACAGGAGGAACAGCCAGAAAATGACGAACAGCCGCTTCTTTTTCAGCGACACGTTGTACTGCGGCGCCACCAGTCGGGCAATCGTGATGAGGATGAAGAAGAGGGTCGTCGCCCCCGTCGCAATCTGGGCCGCCAGCGCCGTGCCCTCCACGAACTGCCCCGTGAGGACCGTTGCGACCCCAAAGAACGCCGCAATGCCCACGGCTCCGTTCACTCCGAGGGTCAAGTAGGCAAAGAAGATCACCGTCACTACAATAATGCCGACGCCAACCGCCTCTGCCACGCCTGTCAGCGTCACGCCGATAACACCCGAGGTCGCGAGAAACCCGAAGGCCACGAGGGCCGCCGCCACCGCCGCCGTGGCAAGGTAGAAGTTGCGGCTTTTCCGTGCCACGGCCTCCTCGTCGTCCGCATCGAGCAATCCCGCCGTACCGAGATTATCGGCCCCGAGCTTGTACAAAATCAGCCCCGCCAGCATCCCGAACCCGGCCAGTGAAAAGCCCCAGTGCCA
>CAYRPX010000241.1:0-4884 GCA_964426195.1 uncultured Salinivenus sp. | reverse complement strand
GTGGCGCAGAAGCCATCTGCCAGGGACAGACCGCCGTCGTCCGGATCACAGGCCGAGGCCGCGTCGGAGGCCTCTCCTCCTCCCCGCCCACATCCTGCGAGAGCGACGCTCAGGACAATCCCGACCACGAGTTGAAAAGAGATCGTGCGCCAGTGCGCGTTCACTTGCATGGTCCAGCCTGTCATCACAATCAAATTAGAGCAGTGAAGAAGAATCGGAGTGAGTGCTCGGGCAACCGGGAACCAAGGAGGCACCTTGTTTCCAACGGACATGCCCTTTCAATGTGCTTCCCTTCAACAAGAAAAGCGACCATTGCCCGGAAGGCAAGGGCCGCTTTTTCTTGGGATTCGGACTGGACGGGAACGACCTTGGAGCGAACTACTGATTTTGCGGATTCGAATTCTGGCGCATCTGCGATCGCCGCTGCTTCATCTGCGCCTTCATGGCCTGCTGAACCTGCTGCTTCAGCGTGGTATCCTGTTGCGCCGATCGCATGATCTGCCGGAACATGTTCGGATCCATGTTCTCCTTTTTCGCCTGCTGCTGCATCATCTTCATCTGCTGCTTGCGCATCTGCATCTGCTGACGCCGCATCTCTTTCCTTGCCTGCGCCTTCTGCGTGGAGTCCATCTGTTGCGGGTTGCCATACTTCTGCTTCATCTGCTTCCGCATTTTCATTTGCTGGGCCCGCATGGAAGCTTGAATGGTCGTGGCAATGCGAGCAGCCTTCTGGATCTGTTCCTGATTGACATCGGAGGCGGAAAGAGTCTCAGACGTATCCGGTTGCGGCATCTGACCAACCGCCGCCGGCGCACTGAGAGCAAGAACGAGAAGGCCAATACAAAGGGACGCGAGTGAACGGGTAGACATAGGGAATAAGTCGTAGTGAGGGAAGTAGGAGGAAAAAACGCCTAAGCGATCCCTGGTAAACAAGAGCCGTACGCAGTGACGCACAAAGAGCAGGATCGACTGGAGTGTTTCACGGAGGAAAGGGGTTTGTCCCGACCTTCGCACTCCACGGGCCTCTCAAACGGTCCTCCGGGCGGAATTATTCTTGAAGCAGTCGAAACGTCTGGTTCCCTTCTAGAACCAGGAGGGCTCGGGGTCCCCAAACGGAGGAACACAGAGCGGTGACATTTAGGCAAAGAAAAAGCGGCCTCCACAAACCGTGCAGGCCGCTTTCTTTGAAAGTCGGGGCAGCCGGATTTGAACCGGCGACCTCGTCGTCCCGAACGACGCGCGCTACCGGACTGCGCCATGCCCCGACTGAACTACTGGCTTGCTTATAGGGCCGATTCTGGGTCGAGATCCGGCTTCTGCCTCCCGATTCTCCCGTCAGTCCACTCCCTGAGCGGGAGTTCAATGGTTATCCACACGCCAGTTTCGAAGGGAGGTGTGGAATGTGGGGGACAGAATTCTTCCCGTCCTTCGCCTCTGACCCTTCCCGCCTCTCGTCATTGGCCAAATTCCTTGTACATAGCGTCAATGCGGTCGGCGTGGCGCTCCTCAATAACGCTGCGACGGATCTTAAGGGTCGGCGTCAGGGTCCCCTCCTCCACGGTAAACGGCTCGGGAAGGAGACGAAAGTTTCGAATTTTTTCATGTGCCGCAGCCTCCCGATTGTACGCTGCAAAGGCCTCCTCGAAGAGGGCCTGCACCTCGTCGACCTCAAGAAGGTCGGCATCACTATAGGCCGACTCGTCAATACCCTCGTCGCGGATCCGCAGCCGGAGCGACTCAAAGTCGGGCACCACCAAGGCCGTGAGGAAGGAACGGCCCTCCCCAATCACAACGATCTGATCGACCCATCCCTTGGTCTTGAAGATCTCCTCGATGGGCCCAGGATAGACGTTCTTCCCTCCCTCCGTGACAATCATGTGCTTGATCCGATCCGTAATCTTGAGGTATCCCTCCTCGAAGCGGCCGACGTCCCCAGTGTGATACCAGCCGTCTGGGTCGAACGCAGCCCGGGTCTCTTCTGGGCGGTTCCAGTATTTGCGCATCACGTTCGGCCCTTTCACCAGAATCTCCCCTTCCGGTGTCGAGAGAGAGGTCGGGTAGTCGCTCCCGCTGACCGATCCGGCCAACTCATCGCCGTCGAGCGGCTGAATGGCGACCGTAACCCCCGGCAGGATGTGTCCCACCTTGCCGTAGCGGGGGGCGTCCATCGGATTCACTGTCAGGACCGGAGCCGTCTCCGTGAGGCCGTAGCCCTCGATAATGGTGACACCCGCCGCCTGGAAAAAGGTGCCAATCTCTTTGGGGAGGGCCGCCCCCCCAGACACGGCGAATTGGAGGTTTCCACCGAGCTTTCTGTGGAGTGCCGAAAAGACGAGTCGGTGGGCAATCCCCTTTTGTATCTGCAACAGCGGTCCCGGCCCCGAATCGTCTGATTGTTGAGCTTTGGCATACCGCTTCCCCACCCGCACGGCCCACTCGAAAAGCTTTTGCTTGATGAGGCCGCCTTCGTCGACCTGCTTGGTAACGCGGTTGTACACCTTCTCGAACATGCGGGGCACAGAGATCATGAGGGTGGGCTGCACCTCCTGCAGGTTTTGACTCACCGCTTCGATGCTCTCCGCGTAACTAATGGTGGCTCCCGCAGCGAGGACCGCAGTGTGGCCCGCCGTACGTTCGAAGGCGTGAGAGAGGGGCAGAAACGAGAGGTGATGGTCGTTTTCGCCAAAGGGCACGCGTTGCAGAGCCGCTTTCACGTTCGAGCAAAAATTACGGTTCGTGAGGACCACTCCCTTCGGCTCGCCGGTGGTGCCGCTCGTATAGATGAGAGCACTCACGTCCTCCGGTTTCATATCCTCGGCGATGCCGTCGAGCTCCTCATCGTGGTCGGCCCAGTACTCGCGGCCGTTGGCCAGGGCATCGTCCCATTGCGTCATGGGCACTGGGGACTCGTCCGGCCGCTCGCTCATCACGATGACCTCCTCGAGCGCGGGGCACTCATCCGCAATTTCCTCGACCTTCTTGCGCTGGACGGGAACGGATACGATGCACACCTTTGCCCCGGAGTCGCGGAGAATGTAGGCCACCTTGGAAGATGGCAGGGACGTGTAAATCGAAACGTTCGCCGCACCGATGAGCTGGGTGCCCAAATCGCTGATCGCCCACTCCGGACGGTTCTCCGAAAGAAGTGCCACCCGATCACCCTTCCGCACTCCCTGCCGGTGCAGATACCCGGCGAGCGCCTGCACCCGGTCCTCGAGTTCCTCCCACGTGATGTCGTGCCAGCCTTCGTTTCGGACCTTGTACCGAAGCACAGGCCGTTCCTGCCCCCGGTACCGTGCACAGAGTCGACGAAACATCTGCGGAATGGTGTCGAACTCGACCTGTGCAGGCATGGGGAGACCAGAAGCAGTGAAACGAACAGAACACACGCAGCCCTACCCGAAAACCGACGGGCTGTTTCTGAGAACGCCGGGCCCCAGAAACTGGCTCCTTCCTCCTCTTCCCACTCGCCACTCTCTCTTCGTCCCTCGATTCTCCTCCCCCGATCGTTGTCTCCCCCCTTAACCTAACGCAGTACGTTCAATGCCCCTCACACGTCCACACCGATGGCACCATCGATGGAGGCATATCCATCCTCGCTCAATCGCTTCACGAGTCCGTTCTTGATGTCTCGCACGACCGCCGGACCGTTGTAGACGAGCGCCGTGTAAAGCTGCACTAGGGTGGCACCCGCCCGAACTCTCGCGTAGGCCGAATCGGCGTCGTGCACTCCTCCCACCCCAATGATGGGAATGTCTCCGTCGGTTGCCTGATAGAGATACGCCACCAGCCGCGTGGCTCGGTCTGCCAGGGGTCGTCCGCTGAGTCCTCCGCGCCCAATCTCTGCCAACTTATCGTCCGAGGTCCGGAGACCCTGTCGATCCGGAGCCGTGTTCGTCGCAATGAATCCATCGACCTCCCGCGCCTCCGCCACGGCGAGAATCTCCTCCAGTCGGGTGTCGAACACGACCCGGTCGGTGGGGGGAGGACTTAATTTCACCAGCACAGGCACGGCGAGCCCCGGCGCCTTCTGTTCCGCGGCAATCACCTCAAGCAACTCGTCGAGGGCCTCTGGATCCTCGAACGTACCCCCATCTTCCGTATTCGGACACGATACATTCAGGGTCACATAATCGGCCTGCCCCTTCAACTGCCGAAAGCTCGTCCGGAAATCGTCCAGGGCGGCGTCTCCCAGAATCTCGGGATCGTGGGTCTTGGCTAGGTTGATGCCCAACGGCCGCGAGCGTTCCGACCGACCTTGCTCCAGCCGATCGGCCACCGCCTCGGCTCCCTCATTGTTGAGTCCCATTCGGTTGATGAGGGCACGATCTTCCGGCAGGCGGAAGGCCCGGGGCTTGGGATTGCCGGAGGCAGGCTGGGCACTCACGGACCCGACTTCCACGAAGCCAAATCCGACGGCCTCCCAAAAAGAAACGACCCGGGCGTTCTTGTCGACCCCGGCGGCTAATCCCACGGGATTGGAAAATGTCGTCCCCCAGAGCCGCTGCTTAAGCCGCTCATCCTCGAATCTGTACCGCGGTTCGACAAGGGGCAGCGCCGTGCCCTGCACGATCCGAGCCGCCCATAGGCTCACCGTGTGGGCCTGCTCAGCGTTGAGTCGAAAAAGCAGCGGACGGACGAAGTTGTACATGTGTGCTCGGTGCCGTCGGCCAGAATGACAAGGGGACGCCCTTCCCTGCTCCATTGGACCTGCACTCGGGGCGCTTCGTTTCCTTATTTTCCGCAGCCCTCGTTCTCCGAGCAGCCACCGCTCATGTCCGTGCCACTCTACCAGGCCGACGCGTTCGCCGACACCCCGTTCGCCGGCAACCCGGTCGAGCCTGCCGATCCCCCCTCGGCCCTGCTCGACGGACTGGGCGGAGC
>CAYRPX010000240.1:0-4886 GCA_964426195.1 uncultured Salinivenus sp. | reverse complement strand
TCCGATCGGTGAAGCAAGGACTGTTCTCGTTTCTCCGCCTCTTGCCGACCGTTCTTACGATCGTCGTGCTCATCGGACTTCTTCTTGGATTCGTCCCTCCGGACACGCTGCAACAGTTCGTTGGCGAGCAATCGGGGATCATCGGGACCCTCCTAACCGCCGGTGTCGGATCGGTACTGCACATCCCCGCTATCGTCGCGTTTCCACTTGCGGCTTCGTTCTTGGAGGTGGGCGCCTCTGTTATGATCGTGGCCGTATTCATCACCGCGCTGACCATGGTCGGCGTTATTACGCTCCCGATGGAGATTCGTGAACTCGGCTGGCAGTTTGCGTTACTGCGAAATGGCGCGGCTCTCCTCGGAGCCCTGATCATCGCACTGCTCATGGGGATGATTTTATGACTGAAGAGAATACGTCAAGCCAATCGAAAATGCTTCGGAACTGGGGGTATTTCGTCCTCACCGGTGGGATCGCCGCGATTCTTCTGTGGGCCTATCCCGACCGACAGGACGCTGTGATTACGACGACGCGGTCGTATCTTGTGGAAATGGCCCTCATTTTCCCGGCCGTCATGCTCCTGATGGGTTTGTTCAACGAATGGATCTCGGACGAAATGGTCGTTCAATATCTCGGTGACCGCTCTGGACTGACCGGCGTCGGTCTCGCTGTTGGTCTGGGGGCGACACCGACGGGTCCCTTGTACGTGGCCTTCCCGATTGCGGCCGATCTTCTGAAGAAGAACGCCCGCGTCGCCAACGTCGTGGTCTTCCTGACTGCCTGGGCCTGCCTTAAACTTTCCCAGGAGCTTGTCGAGATTCAGTTTCTCGGCTGGCGGTTCACGGCCCTCCGACTGGGGCTTACTGCGCTGGTTGCGGTGGGAATGGGGGCCGTCATCGAAGCGGTGCTCCCCGATGATCAGTTCGAAGACTCCGCGCGCTAAGAGACGGAAGCGCAGCAGCGTCCTTCTGAGCTACTCGTATTGAGCTACTCGTACGGCCCAAGGTGCACCGTGGGCTCGTCGTAGCCGAGGAGACGGGTCTGCACCCAGGCGGTGGCGTCGCGCTGGATCACGGCCAGCGCCGGGACCATCAGCATGAGCACGGCCGTGCCGAAGAGGATGCCGACCCCGAGACTGATGGCCATGGGGACGAGAAACTGGGCCTGCACGTTTTGCTCGAGAATAAAGGGAAAGAGTCCGAAGAAGGTGGTCAGCGACGTAAGGAGAATAGGGCGAAAGCGCACCTGGCCGGCGCGGACGAGGGCCTTCTGCCACGCGGTCCCCTCGGCCCGCTCCTCGTTGGCGAAGTCGAGCATCACGAGGGCGTCGTTCACGATGACGCCGCTCAGCCCAACGATGCCGAAGATGCTGGGGAGGATCAAGTTGTATCCGAGAAGGAGATGGCCGAGGAGCGCCCCGATCCACGCAAACGGAACCGTGCTCATGATGACGAGGGGCTGGAGGTACGACCGGAAAGGGATGGCCAGGAGCGCATAGATCACGAACAGGGCGAGTAGGAAGCCGACCAGGAGCGAACTCTGGGCCTTGCTCTGCTCTCGCTGCTGACCGCCGAACCCATACCTCACGTTGGGCATTTCCTGCTGAAGACGTGAGAGCACTCCCGCCTCCAGATTGGCCGTCACGGCGCTTCCGGTCGTCACTGCCGGGTCCACGTCGGCACTGACGGTGACGACGCGCCGTCCGTCCTCGCGGTTGATCTGCGTCGGCCCGTAGCCGAGCGACACGGTGGCGACCTCTTCGAGGGGAACCTCGGCGCCGGAGGCGGTGCGGATCCGGTAGTCGTGGAGATCTTCAATCGCGCGGCGCTCGCTGCGGGGAAGCCGGGCATAGACGCGCACCTCGTTCTGCCCGCGCTGCAGGCGGTAGGACTCGACCCCGAAAAAGGCCGCCCGCACCTGCCGGGCCAGGTCGCTCAGACTGAGGCCGAGCGAACGCGCCGCTGGTTTTAGCTGGAGCTCCACCTCGCCCTTGCCTCGCTCCCGATCGCTTTTGACGTCAAAGACGCCGTCGAACCGCTGCAGGGAGTCCTGCACGATCTTCACCGCCTGATCCAGTTTCTCAGAGGTAGGGGCAAATAGTTTTACCGAGACCGGGTCTCCTCCGGGCCCGCCCCCACTGGCGGTAAAGGAAAGAGAACGAACGCCGGCAGAGACATCTGTCTTCTCGCGCCAGAGCTCCTCGAATGCGGTCGACGGGACCTCGCGGTTTTCCGACGGGATCATCTCGTAGCTAATTTCGGCGACGTTCGCCTGGATCGGAGTAAACCCTCCCTGGGTGCGTCCACTCGTGGCGACGGGCTGCTGCCCGACCGTCACGTAGACGTTCTCGGCAAGCGTCTGTCCGGCTCGCGCTTCGAGCTCTTCCATCGCCTCGTCTCCGGCCTCTTCCAGTCGGGCGCTCATCCGAGCCGTCTCTTCCGCGGAGGTACCGGCAGGCATCTCGAGCTGGGCGGTCACGTAATTCCCCGGGATGTTGGGAAAGAATTCGTTCTTGATGTAGCCATTTGCGACGAAGCTAAAGGCTACCATGAGCAGGGCTAGTCCTCCGCTGATGGTCACGCCGTACCGCCGGGTCGCAAATTCCAGGGTGGCGGTGAGAGGGCCCCGAATGAAGGCCTTCAACCGGGTGGCGACCCATCCCCGGACCCGATTGAGCGCGCGGACCAGAACGTTCGAGGAGCCTGTCGCCTTTCCGTGGGAGAGGTGGAAGGGAAGCACGAAGAGCGCTTCCACTAGCGACACGAGGAGCACGATGATAACGACGGCCGGCACGTCCCCGAGAAACTTTCCAATCGTGCCCCCGATGAACAGCAGCGGACTAAAGGCGGCCACGGTCGTCAGCACGGCAAAAATGACGGGGGTCGCGATGCGCTGAGACGCCCGAATGGCCGCGTTCAGCGGCTCTCCATTCCGCTCCTGCTCGGCGTGAACGTTCTCCCCCACCACGATGGCATCGTCGACGACGATCCCTGTGGCGATGATGAAGCCGAACACGGAGATCATGTTGATCGTCAGTCCCACGAGCTGCATCACCATGAACGTCCCCACGAACGAGAGGAAGATGCCGGCGGACGTCCAAAGGGCCAGCCGGGGCGCGAGGAAGAGGGTCAGGATCGTAATGACGAGAATTAGACCGAGGAGGCCATTGTCAATCATCAGGTCGATCCGGCTCCGCAGATCCTGAGCGTTGTTTCTCCAGATTGAGGCCTGGAGCCCAGACGGCATCGACGGGCGGAGCTCGTCGGCCAAATACTCCGTCACCACCTCTTCGATCTCCAGCACCTGCTCCTCACCGGTCCGAAAGACCTTGAGGAGAGCGGCGGGCTCGCCGTTGAAGCGGGTGATGAGGTCCGAGTTTTGGTCAAAGCCGTCCACAGCGGTCGCCACGTCGCCGAGCTGGACGTTGGCGCCGTCGCTCCGGCTCAGCAGAATGATATCTTCGAAGTCCGTCTTCGTGTAGTTCTGACCTTCGGTACGGATCGTGATCTCTTCGCTGCCGGTCTCGACGCTGCCTCCTGGAAGATCGAGACTTTCTTCCCGAACGATGCGGGCCACCTGGGCAAGCGAGAGTCCGTAGCTGCGCAGCGTCTTGCGGGAAACCTCGACCGAGATCTCGTAGTCTCGAACGCCCGAGACCTGAATGAAGGAGATCTCGGGCGTCTGGGTGAGGTCGTCCTGGACCTGCTGGGCCAGCTCTTTGACGACGCGGGGAGAGGCATCGCCGTACAGGGCGACCTGGAGGGCCTGATTGCGCCCGGTGATCTCCGTGACGACCGGCTCCTCGGCCTCGTCGGGGAACGCGGTGATGCGATCGACCTCCTGCTTGATTTCGGTGCGGGCCCGAGCCGCGTCCGTTCCCCGTTTCAATTCGGCGGTCACGACGCCGACATTCTCCGCCGCGGTACTTAGAATCCGATCGATGCCTTCGACGCTCTCGACGCGATCCTCGACGCGCTGAACGATCGCGTCCTCTACCTCTTCGGGCGAGGCCCCGGGATAGGTGACGCGGACCTCCACGGCGTCAAGGCTGAACTCCGGAAAAACCTCCTGGATGGTCGTCATTGCCGCTGCTCCCCCGCCGATCAACAGGAGGAGCATGAGCAGGTTGGCGGCCACGCCGTTGCGGGCGAACCAGTCGATGGCTCTGTTCATCAGTCGAATAATGGAAAATTTCAGAGGAGCAGATTGAGAGGCAATAGGGCCAAATTTTCAATCTGCAAATGTTTTATTGGGACACGCGAACCTTCATACTGTCAGTGTGCACGCGCAGGTCGGTCGTGATCACGCGGGTGCCGGTCTCGAGCGTCGGGGCGAGGTAGGTCTGCTCCTCCACCGTCTGGATGGGCTCGACCGCCTGCTCGACCAGCATCGAGTCGCCCACCATCGTCCAGACGACCGGCGGCTGATCCGGCTCGCGGGTGCGGACGGCGCGGCGCGGCACCACGTGGTAGGTCCCCCCCCGGCGTCCCTCAATGTCGACAGTCGTATAAGTCCCCATGGCCAAGGGTGGGCGCGCCTGATCAGGCACCTGCTCGGGCTGTCGCGACGACACCGTCGGCGTCTGGTTGTACGGGTCCGGCACGCGCACGACCACGTCGATCGTGCGGGTCTGCTCGCTTATGGCGCCTTCGACGCGGTGGACGCGCCCCGTCCAAGAATAGGCCTGGCCTCCGTATGAGCTCGTCACGGTGGCCGGAAGCCGGTCGTCCGATTGCTGCCCTCTCGTTGCCCAGAGGTTGCGAATAAGCGCGGCCTTCCGGGAGGGGAGCGACACCACGATTTCTGCGGTCTCCGTCCCGTAGACGGTGGCGATGGGCGTGCCAGGGGCCACGTACGCCCCGAGGTCGGCCTGCTTCTGGCGCACCATG
>CAYRPX010000239.1:0-4923 GCA_964426195.1 uncultured Salinivenus sp. | reverse complement strand
TAGCCGAGCACGAGGACCGCGAGTGCGGCGAAGGCCCCGCGCTGCACATCAGGCGAGGAACCGACCAGCAGCGGCCCCCCGGTCCAAGCCAGGAACGCGGCGGCCCCGATGAGGAGGACGCCCGGCACGAAGTACTTGAGCACCCGGTCGGCGAGCTGCACAATGCCGGGCTTCAGGGCCCGGGCCTCCTCGATCTGGCGGGTCACCTGGTTGAGGAAGGTTTCCTCACCGGTGGCCGTCACCTCCACCAGAAGCGTGCCACTCTGATTGACGCTTCCCCCGATTACCTTGTCGCCCAGGGTCTTTTCCTCAGGGATCGACTCGCCGGTCGCCAGCGACTCGTCCACCGCCGAGGTGCCTTGGACGACCCGTCCGTCGATGGGCACCTGTTCGCCGGGACGGATGCGCACGTGATCCCCCTCTTCAAGCACCTCGACCCGGACCTCCTCAGCCTCTCCGTCCTTGGCGACACGCCGGGCCGTGTCGGGTCGCAGATCGAGCAGGTTCTGGACGGCCCGTGACGCTCGCATCCGCACGCGAAGGCTCGTGTAGCCCGACAGGATGTGGTAGGCGGTCGCGAACGTCGAAACGGCGAAGAAGTGAACCGTCGGGAACGAGGGAAAGACCGTCAGGCCGAGCAGGCCCCCGGCGAGACCGGCGAAGGCTCCCGCCTCCAGCAAGACGTGCTGGTTGAGAATGCCCCGGCGCAGGCTGTAGTAGACCTTCTTTTTGATGTACCATCCCGGCCCGAACATCGTCCCGAGCGCCAGAGCCAGCGCCAAAAGGTCCATCCAGCGGGCCTGGGACTCGAACTGGCCCATGCCGAAGATCATACCCCCCATCAGGCCAGCGACCACGAGCGACGCGGTGGCGACGATCCACAGCCGCCGTGTTGCGGTCTCGAGCTCGGCCTGCCGTTCCTCGAAGGCCTTCACCTTGTCCGGGTCGCGGATCGTGTAGCCGAGCTCGCGGAGGGTCCGCGCCAGGTCCGGCGCGTCGACCTGCGCGTCGTCGTACTCGGCGAGGACCTCCTCGTGGGCGAGGCTGACGCCCACCTCGCCGACGCCCTCCATTTCGCCGAGGGCCTTCTGGATGCTCTCCGAGCAGAACGAGCATGCCATTCCGCCAACCTTGAATCGCGCCTTTTGCTGGGCCATGGGGGAGCGGGAGGATGGGAGAGAGGGAGAGGGGTAAGTGGCTGACTATTCAGGCTCGACGGTGTATCCGGCCTTCTCGACGACAGCCTTCAGGTCGCCGGGCGACACGATGTCGTCGGCAATCCTCACCTCAGCGGTTTTTTCCTCGAGGGAGACATGGGCCGAACGGACGCCCTCCTGCCGCTCAAGGACGTTGGTGATGCGACGGGCGCAGCCCTCACACTTCATGTCGGGAACGCGAACGTGAATCTGGGAAGCAGGCATCGGAACGAGGAGTCCGCGTGGGACAGTGACGACGAACGTGCAGAACGTCCTATGGACTGTAGATTGATACAGGGTTTCGAGAAAACAGAATCGTTACATTTCAGAGAGAAAGACAGTTCAGTAGCGTACCTGCGAGGGGAACGTACCAGTCACCCTCGCGCCCCCCTCCCTCTCGACGACACTTTGGTCAAAACACGGACGGACTCACCGGCTCCGGCCTCCTGATTTCGTGGACCGGTCGATTAGACCGTCTAGGGTAGACAGGTCGGCCTCAGAGGGAAGCTTGTCGGGGGCCATCACGGTGTAAACCTCCTGGATCTGTCCCTCGAGGACGCGGAAGACCATAACGCTGGAGACGGTTCCGTCCTCCATGACCAAGAGACCGGGCCGTCCATTGACCCGGACCGGATGGATTTCGGCGTCGTCGTACCGCTCGTCCGAGGCGAGACTGAGGTAGAAGCGCGTCACCCGATCGAGGCCCTCGATCGGGCGCTTGGCGGCCTCCTTCAGGTCGCCGCCGTCGGTGTAGTGGGTCACGTCGTCGGCCAGCACCTCGGCCAGCATCTCGGGATCCTGCTGTTCGAGGGCCTCTACGAACGGCCCCAGCAGTTCGGCGTGGGCCGCGGGCGGAGCGTCAATCGCCTGCTCGTCGCTCCCGATGCGGTCGCGTGCCCGCTGGGCAATCTTGCGGCAGTGGGCCTCCGTGCGGTCGAGGATGCGGGCAATCTCGGCGTAGGGGCGCCCGAAGGCTTCGCGGAGCACGAAGACGGCGCGTTCGAGGGGACGAAGTTGCTCCAGCAACACGAGCAGGGCCATCGAGAGGTCACTTTCCCGCTCCACGTCCGCCGCCGGGTGGGCGTCTGGCTCCACGAGCGGTTCTGGCAGCCAGGGCCCCGTGTATTCTTCTCGCTCGGCCCGCGCCGCGGTCAACTCGTCGAGGCAAAGGCGCGTGACGATGGTCGACAGATAGGCCTCCGGATCGTCCACCGTCTCGGGGTCCACGTCCTGCCACCGCAGGTACGCGTCCTGCACCACGTCCTCCGCCGCCGAGCGGCGGCCGAGCATGCCGTAGGCGAGGTCGAGGAGGCGCTCGCGATGCGCTTCGAATGTCGATGCGGAATCGGTCACGAGGAAATGAAAGAATTCACGTGTACCTCCGGGCTACACCGAGCAGAGGCCGTCGGAGCCGATGCCGAGGGGCCCGTTGAGGCGGTTGTAGTAGTTCTCCGTGGCGCACAACCACGTGATCTCGACGATCTCGCGCTCCGAGAAGTGGGCCTGCAGGGCCTCGAACGTGGCGTCGTCGACGTGAACGTCTTCGGTGACCGCCTCGGCGTAGGCGAGTGCGGCCCGCTCGGCCGCCGAGAACTGGTCGCTCGACGCGTACTCGGTGGCGCCGCGCAGCTTCTGAAGGTCCACGCCGTGCTCCTCCGCGTCAGCCTCGGCCAAGTCGAGGCAGAATGCACAGCCGTTCAGGAATGCCACATACCGCTTGAGGAGGAGCCGCAGGACTGGGGGCAGCGATAGACGCTCTTCCAGCTTCTGCGTTTCGTAGGCGTGACGAAGGCTCTCGGGAAGGCGGGCCTGGATGACCTTCACGGGGGTGAGGACCGTGCCCTCCATCCATTCGGTCATCTTGTAGGCGAGCCACACCCACCAAGAGTCCGGCTCTTCGATTGGGGCGAGGCGAGGCTCCGAGTTGGGGGCGGTTCTCTCGCCGTTTTCGGTCGTGACGGTGTCGGTCTGGAGAGCATCCATGGAGTGACAAACGGTTGGTCCAAAAGGTCGCGCGTCCATGCGACGACGGGCTTAAGAGAAACGTGACGCTCCCGCGACGGATTAGTCCACTCTTCACAATGGTTCAGCGAGGAGGACGGTTGTCGCGGTCCAAATCGGGGATCCGCTCCGTCCTGCTCGGCTCGCGAGGCCGGGGACGACGAAACAAACCCGCCACCGGTCGCTTCCGCGAAGCATTGGGCGACACCGGGGCAAGAAGAGACAGGGCCGGCTCCTACGGCACAGGGCCGAGGGACAGCGCCCCGTAGATCCAGCCGATGAGGACAAACTGGAGGGGCAGGCGCAGGTAGAGCGCCCACGCCGGAATGCGCTCGAAATCAGACGGATGGAGGGCCATGTGCACGTTGGCCGGAAAGACGGCCAGTAACAGCAGGATGAGCCCCCATCCGGCGTACACTCGCAGGCTCGGCATCAGCACACCAACGGCACCGAGGAGTTCGGCGGCGCCGCTCACATACACCAGCGTGCGGGGCGCGGGCAGAGAGGGCGGCACGATGCGGGCGAAGGTCCCCGGCCACACGAAGTGGGCCGTGCCCGCGGCCCCGAACAGGAGGGCAATCAGGTAGACGGAGGGACGATGCATGCCGTTATGAGTCGAAGGATGCGAGAATCGAATTGGGGGTGGTGGGGGTGTCGTAGGGAAGCTCGGGACGCAGGTGGACGTCCCGGAGAAATCCCGCGAGGTCCCATAAGTGGATCCCTCGAACGATCTGTCCCTCGCGGACGGTAAAGAGGCCCGTGCCGCTCACGGCCACCGACTGCTGTGTGGGCGGAATGTCGAGGAAGGGACCTTCGTGGACGGCGTCCAGACTCCAGAAGACGGACACGCGGGGCGGATCGGCGACACACTGCTGGATGGTAAACGTCAGGTTGGGGAAGGCCGTTAAGCTAGTTTTAGAACATTCAGTTCTTTCCGAAGCGTCCCCCTCCTCGGCTGATCATTTCGTAACGAAGCAATTTGGTGACGCTCGCGTTGGGTGTGCTGTATCCAAGACTTCGGACAACTCCGACGCCGCGCGATTCCCTCCCGACTTGCCTTTCCCTATGGACGCGATCAATCCTTCCCGGGGGCTCTTTTGCAACCGCACGCTCAACCTGCGGGGCATTCAGGCCATCGGGTACGACATGGACTACACGCTCATCCACTACCACATGCGGGAATGGGAAAAGCGGGCATTCGGCTTCATCAAGGAGGGGCTGCAGGACAAAGGCTGGCCGGTGGAGGAGCTTCGGTTTGATCCGGACCTTGCCATCCGAGGGCTCGTCATCGACGTGGAGCGGGGCAACGTGGTGAAGGCCAATCGCTTCGGCTACGTCAAGCGCGCGTTCCACGGCACCAAACCGCTCGACTTCGAACGGCAGCGAGACATTTACCAGCGGACCCTCGTCGACCTCGGAGAGGACCGCTGGCACTTCCTCAACACCCTCTTTTCTATCTCGTCGGCCTGCATGTACATGCAGCTCGTCGACCGGCTCGACGCCGACGCGCTCGAAGGGTCGATGGGCTACGCCGACCTCTGGAACAAGGTGCAGCAGACGCTCGACGAGGCCCACATGGAGGGACGGCTCAAGGCAGAGATCGTCCGCCACCCCGAGCGCTTTGTGGACCTCGACCCGGAGATGCCGCTCACGCTTCTCGACCAGAAGCGCGCCGGAAAGAAAATTCTCCTCATTACCAACTCCGAGTGGGACTACGCCCGTCCCA
>CAYRPX010000238.1:0-4952 GCA_964426195.1 uncultured Salinivenus sp. | reverse complement strand
AGAAGGACTACACGATCGTGATCGTCACCCACAACATGCAGCAGGCCTCTCGCATCAGCGACGAAACGGCCTTCCTGTACATGGGCCGGCTCATCGAGATGAATCCGACGGACCAGCTCTTTACGCGCCCCGAGAAGGACCGCACCGAGGCTTACGTGACCGGGCGCTTCGGCTGATCGTTTTCTCCGAAATCGACGGACCTCGTCCTCTCGTCCCCGATCCACGGAAACGCCTCTCCCTCGATAATGCCCCGACGGCCATGCCAAACCGATCGTCCCTCGACCAAGAATTGGCGTCCCTGCGCGGCCTGATCGCCGACATGGCCAACCGTGTCGACGAGCAGTTTGCCGACGCGATGAATGCTCTCCTCCAGGGCGACGTGGACCTTGCAGAGCAGGTCGTCGCCAACGACGACATGATCGACGCCCTCGAACTGCGCATCGACGAGCAGTGCGAACGCATTCTGGCTCTGCATTCGCCCGTGGCCGTGGACCTGCGGATGCTCATCATGGCCGTCAAGATCAATACCGACTTCGAGCGGATCGGCGATCACTGCCGCAACCTCTCCCGCAATGCCCGGCACTTGGCCGACGCGCCGGGCCTGCTTGCGGAGACGCGCCTGCCGAAGATGGCGGACATGTCCCGCACCATGCTGCGCGAAGCAGAGATGGCTTTTTTGGAGGAAGATCGCCTCAAGGCCCGCAAGGTCATCGCACGAGATCTGCAGGTCAACCGCCTCCACGAAGAGACCTTCGAGACCCTCGTGGGCATGTGCGAGGAGGGGCACGAGCAGTCCGAGGTAATCGCCCACCTGCTCACGGTGAGCAAATCGCTGGAGCGCATCTCCGACCACGCCAAGAACGTCGCCCAGAGCGTGGTCTTTATGGTTGAGGGCCGCGACCTGCGGCACCGCGGGCTGGATGAAGACGAGCCCCCTCCTCTCGACGAGTCTCCAACCGGAGAGTCATTCCCCCAGGAGACGTAGTGACGACTGGCTTTTTTGTCTCGGCGTTTAGTTCGGCTTGCCCAGCAACGAAAGACGACTCGCCCGCGAGGAGGCCAGGATAGCGGGTTCCCAGACCAAAAAAAACGCCCCGCAGTGCGACGGCACCGCGAGGCGCGAACACAGACACGATGTTGCCCAGGGTGGATTCGAACCACCAGCCTCCCGGTCCAGAGCCGGACGCTCTGCCGATTGAGCTACTGGGCAGAATAGACTCGATGCCGCTTGACACCGGACGTACACAAAATGACTCTTCTAACTGCCCGGTTCCGAGGCCCCGGACCGTGCCGACGGTTTGACGGATGCTTCACCGGAAGACACCTCCTCAATTCCCTGTCCGCGGTTGCCTGGTCCCACGTCGATCCATTTTGCGGCCGCCGCCTCGGTGTCGCTTCGACCGTCGACCGCATCAAGGTCCTGTCCGCGCCACGTCGCAATCTGCTGAATGACTCTTGCCCGCACGTGTCGCTGCAGAGCCCGGGCCTGATCGGGGGTGTATCCGCTCGTGTCGACCGGATCGAGCACCTTTAATCGGATCAGCTCGGGATTGGGCTCGAACCAGATCGTGTGCTTGGGGAGAGCCTCATGGGTGCCGTCAATGGCAATGGGCAACACCGGCACCCCTTCCTCAATGGCAAGGCGGAAGGCTCCGTCGGAAAACCGATGCACGCGCCCATCCCGAGAACGGGTGCCCTCTGGAAAAAACATGACGCTACATTCCTTTGCGAGATAATCGCGGGCTGTCGTGAGGACCGCTGCGCGACTCTTCTTGCTCTGCCGGTCTACCGAGATGTCGCCGCTCAGGTGCAGGAGCCAGCCCGAAAAGGGGAGATCGAAGAGCTCTTTTTTTGCCACCCACTTCATGTCCCACGGCACGTGAGCGATAATGGGCGGATCGGCTTGGGAAAAGTGGTTGCCCACCACCACGTACGGATTTCGGGGATCGTCGGGAAACGGCCCTTCTATCTCAATCTCCCAAAACGGATTGACGTAGGTGAGCAGTCGCCCCAGGATGCGCAGGGTATAGCCGGCATAATAGTGGGCGGGATCCCGATCTACGAGACGCGCCACGATCATCACCGGCACCCACAACACGATGAGCGTGCCGATGGAACACCAGACCCAGAGGGACACGAGCACCGAGCGCATGGGACGAGGCCGTCCGATGGGAGAGAAAAATCTACAGGAGAGCCTATGCCCTGTCCGGGGCATTTGATTCCTCGAAACGAGATATGAGAGCGTGAGGAAAGGGGGACGTGGAAACGTGGGGGTGAGGGAGTGGGGGAGCACGGGAGCGAGAGAACACGGAAGGGAACGTGCCGATGCCGAGCTTCCCCTCACGACAGAAGAGGCAGGATTTTGTGAATCTGCCCTGACCGGCATCGATCCGGCCTGCTTCGCATAGGTATGATGGTAACGACTCGGTACAGAAACTCCGCCGCTCTCCCCCGTGCCCGATCCGCCCGACGTCCTCAAATACTTCCACGAAGAGCCCGCCCTTCTGGAGCCGGTGACGCCGGACGCGATCCCCGACGCCCGTCGCCGCGATGACCGATCGGGGCTGCCCGACGACCTATCTGCACTGCTCGACGATCCGTTCGACACGCACGACGTTTACCGCGGCTACCTCGCCGGCACCAGCCATGCCGACGAGGTGGGCCTCACGACCCTTCAATCACCCAAGGCGTATGTGTGTCCCCTGATGGAGGCCCTCGGTCGCTCGTGGTGGGTCCGCTGCACGGGCCAGAACACCGTCGAGGCCCTCGACGACCAGGAGGTACGACGCGTTCTCCGTGCGCCCACTCGCACCGAACTGCTCGTTACCGCCGATGCGCCGGTCGATGCGGAACGGATCACCGCCGTGGCAGGTAGGGCACCGCGTCGTGCAGCCGGGGCCTTGGGCACCCTGCTCGAAAACGCACACGTCGTCTTTTTCCCCGAACCGGCCCACGACGGGCACGACTGGAGCTTCTTTTCCGCCACTCCAGTGCGGGACCGGCTTGTGACGGCGTTTCGAAATCATCCCGCCGAGGGGATCCGCCGGTTTGTCCTTCCTTACCAGAAGGCCCGCTCCGAATCCAAGTTTTACTTTGACACATGGCAACTGACAGCGTCGCCGCTCCCGGACTACATCAAGGAAGTGTAACCCCTGTGGATGGGGAGGGACACACCCCGTGGATGGAGCAATGTTTGGCGCTGGCCCGTGAGGGCGCTGGCACGGTGAGCCCCAATCCGATGGTGGGCGCCGTTCTGGTGGCTCCGGAGGGAAGCGTGTTGGGCGAAGGAGCGCACCGGTCGTACGGCGGACCGCACGCCGAAGCTCGGGCCATCCAATCGGCCGAACAGCAGCACGGCCGCGATGCGCTCCAAAACGCGACGCTGTACGTCAATCTCGAACCCTGCAGCCACCACGGCAAGACGCCCCCCTGCACCGGCCTCATTCTGGAAAAGGGAATCCCTCGCGTCGTCGTGGGCACCGTGGATCCATTTCCGCAGGCGCAGGGGCGGGGGATTCGCCAGCTGCGCGAGCACGGGGTGGACGTGGAAGTGGGCGTCGGCGAGCACGCCTGCCGTCGCCTCAACGAAGCCTTTTTCCACCACGTCGAGACCGGCCGCCCGCTCGTCACCCTCAAGGTGGCCCAGACGCTCGACGGCCGCATCGCCACCCGCACGGGCGACAGCCAGTGGATCACCGGTGGGGCGGCCCGCACGCTCGTGCACCGGTGGCGCGCGGAATTGGACGGGGTCCTCGTGGGCACCGGTACAGCCCGCAGCGACGACCCGCGCCTCACGGTCCGCCACGTGGACGGCCCCCAGCCGCTGCGTCTCGTTCTCGACCGCACGAGCACTCTTCTGCCCACCCGCACGCTCTTCAGCGACGCCCACGCCGAGTGCACCGTGGCCGTCGTAGGCTCAGATCGGCCCCGTCCCGACTACGCCGACCAGTTGACCGACGCCGGGGGGACGATCCTTCGCATCCCCGAGACGAACAACGGACACCTCGACCTCTCGAGCCTCCTTCAGCGCCTCGGTACCGATGCCGGTCGCGACGCCAAGCCCCTTCAGTCGCTGCTCGTGGAGGCGGGCCCCGGCCTCGCCACAGCCCTCTTCCGCCAGGATCTCGTAGACCGCTTCTTCTGCTTCGTGGCGCCAAAAGTGGTAGGCGAGGGAATTCCTGCGATTCGTGACCTCGGCGTCACCGAGATGGACGACACCCTCACGTTCGCCGAGCAGGAATGGGAGACGGTGGGCGACGACGTACTTCTGCGGGGATACCGGCGGGCGGTATAGCGTTCGGGGTACGGCCGTGCCCCCGTCGTCTCGGCTTCTGATGGAACCGGGAGTGGTTTACTTTTCGTTTAACTTGGCGTTGCTGAACCTCCTGTCTACTCTCTTGGGTCATGCCAACGCCCGCCACCGATCAACCAGAGATCGACCTTCTGAACAAGGACCGGTACCCGTACGACGACTATCAGCAGCTCCCCGAGGAAGCACCTTATGAATCGATTCGGGGTCGTCTCGTCACGTCGCCCTCCCCAAGTGTTCGGCACCAGCGCCCCATGTCCCGTCTTGGATCTGAACTGTACACCCTCATCCAGTCCACTGGCAAGGAGGGAGAGGTACTGATAACGTGCACCTTTCCGACGAGACGGTGGTGCACCCCGACGTGCTCTCCGTCTCGCCCGGGCAGACGGATCGGATCGAAAGGGAGAAGATCGCCGACGCGCCTGACCTCATTGTAGAGGTCCTCTCCTCCACACGCCCAGCCAATACATGTTCACTGGAATCATCGAAGAAATCGGCACCGTCACCCGCGTCCAGGACCTCGGTGGCGGAAAGCGCCTCACCATTGAGGCCGAGATGGCACCCGCCCTGCAGGTCGACCAGAGTGTGTCCATCAACGGCGCGTGCCAGACCGTCGTCGACGTGGACCCCGACGCCGCCACCT
>CAYRPX010000237.1:0-4961 GCA_964426195.1 uncultured Salinivenus sp. | reverse complement strand
CGTCTCGAGGAACCCAAACGACAAGCCTATGCTTCTCGACCGACCGATCCTTTCGACGATATCGACCCGCCGAAGCGTGCGTTGCTTGTCTCCGCGTGGGCTTTTTGGCGGCTGTCGTGCTCATGACGGGTGGTGAACCGGCACAGGCTCAGGTCCAGTCCGAGCCAGACCTTTCTGGCCCATCGGTTCGCTGATGGAACCGTGGCGGTGTGCATCGACGGCGTAGATGTTCCCAAAACGGACCAATATTCGGAACAGAGGCCTTAGGGGCAGCCCCCGTGCCGAGTCTTTTCGGTCTGCTCCTCCTCGCCTGTGGATGGCCGGAGGCAGATCGCTGTCATGTTCCCCAAGATCGGGCACGAGAAACCCTTCCATGAGACTGTTTCTCTATCGCTCATATGGTCCTTGCCTCCATGCGCTCCCTCGCTCCTCTTCTTCTCTCGGCGCTTTTTCTCTCCTTTCTCGGTTGCGACTCGGGACCCGGCCCAGGGTCCTCCGTGGCTAGCTTCACCGTTTCGCCACAGGGTCCGAGGGAGGATCCGAGAGCCGGCACCGCAGTGGACTTTACTGCCGATGCCACCGGGCAGATTGAGACGTACAAATGGAATTTCGGGGACGGAGAAACAGCGACCGGGCCCAATCCCACCCACACCTTCGAGGAGAGGGGCACGTTCAGTGTTTCTCTCACCGTCACGGACGATCGCGGCGATACGTCCACCACAACCGAGCCGGTCACCGTCCAACCACGCTTCACCAAAGCAACAGTCACGGAGGTTGTAATCCGCGACATGCCGTTCACGAATGATCAAGGGAAGGGCTGGGACACTAGCACAGGCCCCGATTTCTACTACCGAGGCCACGAGCCCGATTACGACGAACTCGAAAAAAGCCATACAATCGACAACGTAGAACCAGCCGATCTTCCACTAAAACCTACGCATCCACTTGACTTTGCAGAGTTTACACTCTCAGACCCCACGAAGGAACACGAGATTCTCCTCTGGGACGAGGACACCTCCAGTAATGACGACTTAATAGGCGATATCACCTTCAGTCTCGACGACCAAATCGGAGACTATCCGGACACGGTGACTCTGGATCTACCGAGGATCACCATCGACATGAGCATAAAATGGAAGCAGTAACCGTCTGCACTTGTCAAGCCGGGAAATGCTCAGAAGATAGCCAGTTCTCTGTCTGCTCCTTAACGGCGGACGAGAGCCTCGCGCTGTTTGAAGCATCCAGGTTCATAGCCTTCTGCATCCGGAGCGTAACGCTGATTGGATCGGTTAAGCGCTGAGGTGTCATCCAAATCGACTTGCGTCAGGCGAAACTGGCGCATGCCGACCGGAAGGTCCTTCGCCGTGTGCTGGTAGGATTTGGCTTCCGTCGTTGTGCCGCCCAGAGCCTTTCGAGTCGACACAGCCAGCCTGCGTCCAGCGGGGCTTATCGTTTCCCTTCAGCTGGGCCTAGAAGCCTGCATTGTTCGTCTCTGATGCGGTCTGCCAGGTCAGTCGAACAGCATAAAGGTGCGCCGGTCGGGCGAGGAGGAACGATCGTGATCGGACGCGGCACGGGCACCGGTATCTGGCGTAGGATCATGCTCAGGCCTGGAATCGGAAGCAGAGCTCATGGCATCCGGGAAACCGAATCAACAGGCCCCTACTTGTCCCTACCGAAGATCCGGTAGAGCGGCTCCCAGCGCTGCAGATTCTGCGGGCCGATCTCTCCTCCGTAAACGTAGCCGTCGTCGTCCATTGCCGCCCACTCGGCTCCGCTGGTCCCCGACTGGTTCGGATCCGGCTCCGTGTCGTCCGGAATGAATGCCCGTACCCACCCGTCGGACACCCGACCGATGCGAATGCCCCGCGCCCAGCCCCGCTGGTGTCGGTTCGCGTTTGACTCGGAGTCGGCCACCAGAATGAGCCCGTCGTCCGTGATGTAGATGCCGCTCGGGCGTCCGAACTGAGTCCACTCCTCGATGAATGTCCCGTCCTGGGTGAAGATCTGAATCCGGCTATTCCCCCGATCCCCGACGAAGAGCCGACCCTGCCCATCGATGGCAAGGGTGTGGGGATCCTTGAATTTACCCCGAGCTATCCCCATTCCACCCCACTCCTTGAGGAAGGTGCCGTCCGAATCGAACTTCATGATCCGGTTGTTGCCGTCATCCTCGTGCCCATCAGCCACGAAGACATCGCCGTTCTCAGCAACCACCACGTCCGAGGGCATGTGAAAGTGGTTCTGGTCACTCCCGGAAACGCCCGGCTCCCCCAGCGTCATGAGCAGCTCCCCGTCTGGGCCGAACTTGTAAACCGCGTGGCCTTTCTCGTCGTCGACCTCCTCGAACCCCTCCGCATCGGTGACCCAGATGTGCCCCTCGCGATCCAAATAGAACCCGTGGGGCCAGGAAAACAGACCGGCGCCGAACTGCCTCTCCACGTTACCGTCTTCGTCGAGCTTGATGACCGGGTCCCGATTCGGACGGTCGAGGCACGTATTGGCACCGCATCGATCCAGGACCCAGAGTCCTCCATCCGGGGCAGGCATCACCCCACTCACCGCTCCCCACTCCCTCTCTCCGGGGAGCCGGCCCCAGTCGCCATCCGGTCGGTAGGGAGTCAGCACGTTGTGCTGAGCGACGGCGGAACCGACTGGAACGGCCACGAGAACAACGATCAATACGATCGGCAAGGGCGGGAAGGAATGGGACATCGGGCTCGCGGGTGTCGGAATCCATAGCGTAAGCAGCGAAGGGACCGGCTGTAAACTGGCGGCCTTCGCGGTCTGTCTCCGCGTGTGCGGGGCTACCCCCTGACCTGAGGGCACGTTCTCTGCCTCTCAGTGCCGAAACCGCTGCCATTTCGTCGAGAAGAGTAGCGCACCGTCAAATATTTGAAGCAGGGCGTCAAAACGCAATTGGTCTGAGTTGCTGCTTCCTCCGCTACGTCGTTCAAATCCGACGTGGGGGGGATGACTCCACGGCTGGAGCTTCGAGGCGGAGTCGCTCTGCTGGCCGTTTGGCCAACAGTTGCCGACGCGTTCGCTTGTTGGAGCCGAAGGGCCTGCACTGCAGATTCTCTCATTGGCCCAAGACTCAGCCCTGTAAACTCGCCGGTCGGGAATCGTGTGAATGCGTTACGGAAAAGCCATTCGTAACGCATTTGCGTAAACCGCGCGCTTCGATCATCACGCGAAAAAGATTGGCCTATTCCCAGAGTCAATCCATCCGCTCCTTGCGACCATAGTCCGTTCTCGTCCTCCACGCAATCGACTACCAGCTCGGCCTTTTTGTAGCAAACGAACAAAAACGGGCGGTCTGCCGAGTACTTGAAGCGAGGATATGAGCATCGATGCGGCCACGCGGACTTCGCGTTTTGTAAAGATACTGCTGGCGAAATCTACGGGGTCTACGGGAACAACCTGCTTCCCCACCCTCGCGACTGGCCGTCGTATCGATCTTGCAGTTCATGGAGAACCTCTCCGATCGGGGGGCCGGGGAGGCCGTGAGGCCCCGAATCGACTGGAAGTACTTGCTTGGGCTTCCCTTCGATCCTTGTAAAGCTCTTTGTTGAGAGGCCGCCCGGCCGTGCGGTTTTTCTTCGCCGGAATCACTGCCGCTGCTTTCAATGAGGTCACGTATTTCAACAGGTCGTCCGAATCGTAGCCCTTGTCGGCTAAGACGGCTCCAAGTACAGGAGGCTGCTCCGAACCAGAAGCCTCTGAATCAGGAGTCTCTGGATCCGAGGTCTCCGTCTCGGAGGTTGAAACTACCTGTTTTACCGCAACGACGCGTTCCAGCAAAGGCTCTGCTTGGGGACACTCTCCGGCCTGTTCCGGGGTCGAGGCGATCTCTAGCGGATTTCCGAGCGCGTCGAAGACGACATGGAAAACGCAGGGAAGCCACCTTGGCTCTGCCCAGGTGCTTCTGCGTCTGGAACCCCTTTTTGCCTGCAGCGTGCTGGTAGACCCGTCTGGACCAAGGAATTCAGCACGATCCAGTCGAGGTCTGGCTCACGGAGAGTCTCAAAGATCGCCTGCCAGCGGCCCTTTTTCGCCCAGTGGCCTGGGCGCCGGTAGACCGTGTCCTGTTTGCCGAAACGCTCCGGGAGGTCTGCCCAGAGCGCTCCAGTACGCGCGATCCAGTCCACCGCGTTGGGAAAGCGGCGGTTGTCATCGGCGTTGCGGCCTGGACCCAAAGGTTTGCCAGAAAGCAGTGGCCGGAAGCAATTGTACTGCTCGTCGGTCAGTTCATAGCGCCCTAGCTTAGGGGAAAATTCGAAGGGTGGTGTCAAGCGGGGCGGAAGAGACCTGTAGACGCCGGTTGCCGGACACAGATGCCTCTTCCTTAAATCTTCTGTTTGTCGGTACGACCTAGCAGAACGTCGGAGGGGGAAGAGTTCACCGAGGACGTTGAAGACCCCTTCGAGAAGACCCCGCAAAACGGGTGATCGAAGAGTTTTAATACCCAGTGCTTTCGGGTTGTGTAAAAGAATCCGCATGCGAGAACAAGCCGAGCGTACCTGAGCCTGTATGACTTGCGCCTTCGCTGCACCGCTGCTTTTGGCGTTCGCTCGGAGGAGCGGCGTCGGCGTCCTGTTTCCGATCGTGCTGAGCGCGTTGTTCTGTGTTGTAGGCCTGGTCGGTCCCCCCGCTCATGGACAGAATTTTAGCGGAGAACCGTCCCGGTACGTTCAGAGGCAGTGGACAAGTGAAGACGGGCTTCCGGTCAACTCGGTCAACGACATCGCGCAGACGAAGGACGGCTACCTGTGGATCGCGACCTTCGATGGCCTCGCCCGGTTCGACGGGAGAGAGTTTGAGGTTTTCCGGTCGGGGGAGCACAAAGGGCTGCCGAGCAGTCGCATCACGAGCCTCCTGGTGCGGCCGGACGGCATCTGGATTAAGACCGAATCGTTTCACATCGTCCGGTTTCAAGACGGCACGTTCACGACGGTGGC
>CAYRPX010000236.1:0-4995 GCA_964426195.1 uncultured Salinivenus sp. | reverse complement strand
CCACCGCTTCGATGCGCCGGTACGCCTCTGCCAGATCGTCTGTAAAGTCCTGTAGGAACTGCTGACGCCGATGGATGATGCGGCTGCCCAGCGTGACAAGCTCTTCGGTCCAGGGGGCCAGAAGTTCATCGGGCGGCGGGTCGGGGCGCTTCTTGTAGCTGCGCAGCACCTCGTTGCGCTGGCGACGCGCCCGCCGGTACTTCATCAGGTCATCCATGTAGACGGGCCGCGCCTGGCTGAGGATGTTGTTGACAAAGCGACGCCGTTCGCTGGGCCCGCCGGCCGTCAGGTCGTAGTCCTCCGGCGAAAAGACGACCACCGGCAGTGTGCCCACGATGTCGGCCAGCCGGTCGAGCTCCACGCCGTTGACAAAAATGCTTTTGCCCTCCCCCGGCACGTACGCCAGCCGCACCGTCATGGGCTCCTTCCGTACGTCTTCGATGGTGCCTTTCACTTCAAAGTAGGGTGCGCCCTTCCGCACGGCGTACCGGTCGCGTGAGGCCGTGAAACTCTTAGTGAGACACAGGTAGTGGACCGCTTCGAGTACATTCGTCTTGCCCACGCCGTTGGGCCCGTAGAGCAGATTGATCGACGGCGCGAGGTCGAACTCACTCTCCGCATGGGCGCGGAACGACCGGAGGCGAAGGGTGTGGAGGATCATGAACAGGGATGTTCGCCACCTGGAAGATCTGGACATGGAGCCTGCCTTCGGCCCAAGGATCACTTTACTACGACGGATCGGGGGCTTCGTTCATCGACTTCTTGTGCAAGTGCTCACGTGACTCATGTCCGACCCGGCCCCGGTTCCCCTCCGCCCCCTGACTCCGGCCGATGTGGCTTCCGTACAGCATCTCTGGGCCGATCGGTTTGGCGGCGATTCCGCCACGCAAACTCGCTGGATTGAGGCGGCCCTGAACCCGACTCACTCGGCTGCCGGCTTCGTGGCCGTAGAACCGTCGGAGGGCACTGTTGTAGGGGTATCATTTCTCGATGTGGGCGGCCGCGAGTACACGCGACAGTATCTCGGGTTCGACATCCTCGATGTGAAGGTGCCGCTTGCCAGTCGGAATGGCATTTTTCATCTCTCCTGCGTGCGGGACGATTGGGAGGGTCAGGGCATTGGTTCGGCCTTTTACGAACGCCGTTTCGACGTGCTCACCGACCGAGGTGTGCCTCGGGCCTTCGGAGTTTCGTGGCACCGCCCGGCACTCGTCGACAGCCGTGTGCTGTTTGAGAAGTACGAGTTCACGCGCCTCGCCACCATTGAGCGCTTCTACAGCCGCACCGGCATGCGCCCAAACTGTCCGGTTTGCAAGGGCTCGTGTACGTGTCCCGCTTCGCTTTACGGGCGTCTGGTAGAATGCTCCTGACGACCCACGGAACCGGAGCGTCCTCCCTCTACCGACCGAAGGTTCCTCCCCCCGTTGTTGTTCGACTCGACAATTCCGACGCGGATCTATAGGTTCAGGTCGAGTCTCCGGAGTGGATTTACTCCCAGTACTCTTGCCTGTATTGTACAATGGATGGCGAGTGTTTTTAGCTTACGTCCCCGACATCCCCATTGTCGTCGTCCCCACCTGAGTCTTCTCCACCTGAGTCTTCTCCACCGGTAGAAGGGTCACTACCGCCCCCCGCCCTCCCAGAGACTTTTGGTGAGTACATCCCTTCGTGAGTGCTCTGGATTGAGGTTAGCATGGCTTGGGGAAGAGTCCTGTGAGAATTTCGATGCGTGGATTTCCTGCGACGTTCGCAATGAGTTAGACAAAGAAAACAAGAAGGGCCTTTTTTTCCAGTCCACACCCTCGATGCTGGTTTTGCTTCTCGGCGTCGTTCTCGTTTCGGGTCCGGCTGATGCTGCCGATTCCCTCGACACGTGCCTTCGTCAAGCCCCGGTCCAGTCCCCTCCTCCCATCAAGTGGGGGGATGGCATTCGGGAGATGTGGTCTGGCACTCCTCCCGTCCCCGTCGATACAGTTCGCGCATACCTCTCTCAGGTTCGCGCGGCGCAAAACTGTTTTCTGAGCCTCAATCCGTCGACGGTCGACCGCCCGTATCTAGATAACCTCCTGAACACCTTCTATGTGGAAACGGCCCTTCTTACAAGCCTGCGCCAGTTTCCTGCCGCGTTCGCGGCGTTCGAAGAGGCCCACTCATACCTCGACCCCGACATCCCCATTCCCTCCACCAAGGAGGCCCGAACGAAATGGCCTCCGGTCCTACACCGAAATTGGGGGGCGCTCCACTACTTTCTTGGGGACCTCTCTTCCGCAATTGGCAATTACCTCAAGGCCCTTCGCAAAACCCCAACGGAGAAGGTCAATGATCGGGTTACATTCCTGCTCGATCTCGGGATTCTGCACCAGCGCACGCAGGACTATCGCTCGGCGCAGCACTATTTCGGCCGTGCCGAACGCAACTTTCGGGAGAGTGAACTGAGTCCGGACTCCTACGCCTCGCTCTGGGGGCGCCTCCTGTCGACGCAGGCGAATTTTCTCTTAGAGAAAACGCTCAACACCGGGTTCGACTCCGTTCCCTTGGAACGCGCCCAGGACCTGGCCCGTCGGAGCCGCGCCGCCGCCGAGCCAAACTCCGAGCGCCACGCCGAGGTCACGCTGACATTGTCCGAGACCCTCGGGTACCTGGATCGTTTCGAGCGGGCATACCAGCTAAACGCCGAGGCCCGCTCCTATGCCCGCTCGAACGGTGCGACCCGGTTCCACGCCTTTTCGCTGCTGAAGCTCGGGGTGCTTCACATGCAGACGGAGCGCTGGAACCCGGCCGAGTCGGCCCTGACTCGAGCGCTTGCGATGGCCGAAACGTTTGGGGACTTCGATTATCAGCGCCGCATTCTCCGGGATCTCGGGCGCCTCCACGAGCTGCAAAGCGATTGGGCTCCGGCGGAAGAGTACTACCGGCAGGGCGTGGCCGTAATTGAGAAATATCGCGAGTCATTGACGGCTACGCAGTGGTCCTCCACCGCTTTTGCCCAGTGGCGGGACGTGTACCGTGGGCTCGTGCGCACCCTCCTGGCCCAGGATCGTCCCCGAGAGGCGCTGACGATTCTCGACCGGACCCGGGCCCGTCATCTGCAGGACCTGCGGACCCAAGCCCGAGTGACCAATCAATTGTCGGCGACGGATCGCCTCCGGCTCGACAGCCTCAGCCGCACCCTGTCCGACGTGCGGACCCGGCTTGGAAAGGAGATCCTCTCCGACACCGCCGAAGCGGCGCTCCGCAGTCGCGAAACAGCCCTCATGACGGCTCGGCAGCAACTCCTGCAGCTCGACTCCGCTGTGGTGGCCCGCCCGTCCATCCAGGAAGTGTCCACGGCCCTCGCTCAGAAAGACCGGGCTCTCGTCTCATACTTTCTCGATGATCCCTGGTCGATTTACGACCGGTCGCCCCGCTCCGTGGCCTTCGTCCTCACGGCCGACACGCTCCGGGCCATCTCGCTCCCCGGTCTCTCGCAGGACTCGGTTCGAACACAGGTGACGGACATTTCGCCTCTGTTTACTCAAGGGGACAAGCCAAAGGGCAGCAACGCGTTGCACTTCGACCTCCGGCCGCTCCGCACGTTGTACGACCAGCTGTACGCCCCACTCGCCGAGCCCCTCTCGGCTGGACAGCCCCTGACCATCATCCCCGATGGACCGATGTTTCATGTGCCATTTTCGATGCTGTCCAGTGCTGCGCCGGGCGGTCGATACGACCACAGGCAGGCTCGCTTCGTGCTTCACGAGCGTCCTACGACGCTCGATCTGGCCACCTCTATGGCGGCCGATACGTCGGCCGGGTCCTTCGATCCGACGACCTCTGCTCCCAACCTCGCAGCCTTCGGGGTGTCCATCTTCGACACGCTCCGCACCGTGCCCTCGGCCCTCCGCGCCCCCCTCTCCGGCACTGACGGCGACTCCTCGCTTGCCCTTTCTTCTCTTCCGGGAGTGCGGGACGAGCTGAACAGCGTGAACCGGCTGTTCGAGGACGCGAGGACATTTCTCGACGACACCGCCACCGAATCGGCGTTCATGAAGGCCTGCCGCCGAGCCGACGTGCTCCACCTGGCGTCCCACGCCTTCGTCCACTCCTCCTCCCCTCTTCAAAACGCATTCCTCCTTCGCCCCGACTCGACCTCGGACGGCGTCCTTTTTCTCCACGAGCTACGAACGCAGGATCGAGCAATCCCGCTCGCGGTGCTCAGCGGATGCAACACTGCACGCGGGACGCTGCGGGGCGGCGAAGGAATGGCGGGGCTGCAGTATGCATTCCGAGCCATGGGGGCCCAGTCCACGGTGTCGAATCTGTGGCCGACGGCCGACCAGCCGAGCGTCACGCTCATGGAGGCGTTCTACAAAAACCTCCGGTCGGGCCTGCCCAAAGACCGTGCCCTCCGGCAGGCCAAGCTTACGTACCTGGAGACCCATCCCAACGAGGCCAGCCCGTTTTTCTGGGCCCCGTCGGTCCTGTATGGTTCCCCTCAGCCGGTGCCGCTGAACGGAAGCGATTCTGTTTCTTCCTGGGCCTGGGGGGCTGCGGCCCTTACACTGACGGCCCTGTTGCTCGCTTTTTTTCTATGGCGGGGTTCTCGATCGCCCGATTCTTCCAGCAGGGTCTTCTCTTCATAAGTCCAACCTCTCCCTCCTCGGCGTCATTGTCCAGGGCAATCGCATGTTAATCTGATTGCGCCGAGCGCCCACAATGGCGCTCTTCGCAAACTGCATCTGCACCGTTTGGAGCGGGTTGCGCAAGTTGCATCGATGCCGAGAGTTTTAAGATGCAATCGCCCTGCGTCATTGCCCGTCGACTTGACGTCCGCGCGGCCGACGCGTTTGTTGAGGATGTACTTCTTTTTCTAACCCATACCCGCCTGCATGACCGAGCACTCCTCTCTCTTTGAGCAGCTTCAGAACCTGGCCACTGAACAGCAAAACCCGCACTCCTCCCACATCGACACCGCGTCGGTGGAGGAGATCCTGCGCGTGATCAACACCGAGGACC
>CAYRPX010000235.1:0-4996 GCA_964426195.1 uncultured Salinivenus sp. | reverse complement strand
AGCTGCTGTGCCAAAAGCTCCTGCCCGCTGCCGTCGTGATCGTTGTGCAGGTCGAGGGCGCCCATACGCGTGGTGTTGCGCATCAACAGCAGATTCGGTGCTTTCTCATCAAAAACCTCGCGCACGATTCCGCAAATGTCGGCGCAGCCCTTGTGCAAGGTATAGAGCCACCATGCATACGCGTCGGAGCCGTAGATCTCAGGATAGCCCCACGTGCGCGGCGGCTCAACATCGCCCGCCCGGCGCTTGAACTGATCGATCGCCGGCTGGGAATAATCCCAGAGCGGATAGCTCACCGACGGGCCGTTGAGATGACTGGTGATGTAAAAACATTCATCGCCGTAGCGGGCCGCCAGCACCACGTCGTCGGGAAAGCTGCCATCGTTGGCTTCAATCCAGGGCTCGAGCACGCCGCTGACGTGCTGGCGAAGCGCCTTACGCGTGCTGTCGGCCCAGGCGGTGACGTTGCCCTGGCCGAAGATCCAGTACTTGTCGGTACCGCCGTACTCCCAGTACACCGCTAGGCCGACATGATCGAGCATCGCGTCCTCAAGGCCGCTCAAATCGAAGCGCATGCGATAGAGCGTGCGCTCGGTCAACTCGCTGACCTTCGGCAGATCGTCGCTGACACTGTCGTTCTCGGGCTTCGCATCGTCGGGCGCGCGCTCTATCGTGGCGGGGATAATCTTCAGATGCTGCTGGCCGTCGAAGCGCTTGAGTGGCACGACAACTTCTGCCTTGACGGGATCGCCCATGTCGGGGAAGTAGTGGGCAATGCGCTCGCCGTTGTTGCCCTGATATGCGAGCTCCTGGTTGTAGACCGGCGGCTCGATGATCAGCTCATGTTGCTGCGCGCTGAAGGAAAAAAGGTGCCGATCGATAGCCAGGCCTTTGTAGACTCCGCCGATCATCCGCGCTGCCGCGGGCTCGAGCCCGGCGTGCTGAACGAGGGGCCGGTGCTCGGTAATATCCTGGAGATTGGTACCGAATCGGCCGATGCAATACTTAATCCCGTGCTGGCGGGCAAAATGCAACAGCTCGTGCGCCTGCTTGGTGGAATTGGCGGTCCGGCTAATCAGCCCGACCCCGTGCTTTTTCAAATCCGCGACGTCGGCTTCCAGCGATTCAGCCGGACGGTAGGTGGTCCAGGCTGTTGGCCATTCGGGATGACCGGGGCGAACCGGCCCTTTGGTTTCCACTTCAGCAGCGCGCGATTGGCGCAGCATCGTCGGAAGCCCGGCTAAACTCGCCCCGGCGACGCCACCCCATGTTGCGAGAAACTCACGTCGGTTCATGCCACCCTATTTTGGACTACGTTCCTATATTGATACTCCACCTTTTCAACCGGCGCGTACGAGTGGCAAAGCAGGAAAGTTTTGTAAAGCAGTACCTGTCCAGAACCCCCCGAGAGCCTCTGGTCCCATGGGACGCAGCGTCAACAAAGTGATTCTCGTCGTCCATCTCGGTGACGATCCCGAGCGGCGCTAGGTGGCCGTTGCGGATTGAAATCTGGAGACTTCCGAGGACGATTTCTTGGCGTATCTTCTTGCTTCATTGTGTCCGACGTAGGACCAAAGCGCGTCGAGTTGGCCGCGCTCAACCTTGTATCCTTTCACGCGGGAGAGGCTGGCTACCCAGCTTCCCTCCGCAACAGGCGCCGAGGTCTCGATGATCTCCTCGGCGGCGGTGTGCTTGTTGTGGGAGACCCTCCCGGTGTTTTCCGAAAAGGTCTTTCCGCATGTCTTACAGCGGTAGCGCTACAGGCCCTTGGCCGTGGTCCCGTATTTGACAATACTGCCCACGTCGGCCTTTCCAGCGTCTGGACAGGTCTTGTTCGGACAGAAACCTCCAGCCTCTGCAAGTTTCGGGAGCGACTTGCGAAAACAGATCCAGAAGGCCTGTTCGGGGCTCAGTTCAGCTCGGCCGATTGGAAACTCCGACACGCTCCCGGTTGGGGGCCAAACGAGCTGACCGTCGCGGGACAGGCGAGTGCCGAATAGGCAAGGCCCAGACAGAACGCCCGATTCGAGCTCAAGCTCGGGCCCACCTGCAGTCGTTGACCGAAGATTACTCGACCACGCGGAAGGTGTGAAACGCGCTGTAGGTCCGCCCGAACATGTCGGTCACCCGAACCTCCACTCGATGCCGGCCGGGCGCCCAGTCGGACCTCAGCGGTGCCTCCCACAGATGAGACGAGGGGTCGGGGGAGGGAAGTCCCGGATTTGGAAGGGCGCCTGGTTCGTGGTCAGGGTTATTTTCCCGATATGCGGTCATAAGCGTATCGAGGTTTTGCTCCCGCTTGTAGAGGGCGGCGTAGTATGGGTCGAACTTTTCGACCTTCTCCATGGGCGTCCACGAGGCGCTCTCCCGGAGCCGGTATTCCACCTCGGCGCGCTCGCTGGCGTTAAACACGTTGACCGTGAGAAGCGGCTCCTCCGCCGTTCCCGCCGAAATTGCCTCAGGCGTGTGGATGTTCATGCGGTCGTCCGCCGGCCGTCCGGCGGCCTTCCAGTCGATCTCGTAGCGAGGGCCGTCGAAATGAACGAACGCGTATCCGTTGGGCGTGCCGTCCCGCATCATAGTGTGGGGGATGCCCCGCTCGTTTTTGAGCCCGTTCCACCAGGAGCCGGAGGTCGTCCCCGCGTTGAAGTGGTGATGCGGCTCGGGTTGGGTCCAGGCCGAGGTCTCCTCCTCGAAAAACTTGTGTTCCTGCTTATGAGTGTGCGCCGAGATGGAAAGCGTGTGGGAATGGTTCTGAAGAAGCTCGAAGAGCTTGGCTTGATCGCTCTGGCGGAACGACTCTCCGTGCTGGGCCAGGGGAATGTGCATGGCTAGTACAACCAGCTCATCCTCCGGCACGTGCTCGAGGTAGTTTTCGACGAACCGGAGCTGGTCGGGCCGGAGGCCGCCCACGTAGGAGTCGCCTCCGGGCTCGGAGGGATAGATCACGTCGTCCAGGACGATGAAGTGGCTCTCCCCGTACTGAAAGGCATAGGTCGGCGGCCCGTAAACGCGTTTGAACGTTTCGCTGGAGAGGGAGTCTCGGGGAACGTCGTAGTTCATGTCGTGGTTGCCGAGAACATTGTACCACGGAATCCCGACCTCGGCGATCGCTTCGTTCAGCGGCTGGAATAGGGCCAGGCTGTCGCCAACAACGTCTCCCAGGGTCATGCCAAACTCGACCCCTTCCACGTCGATGAGTTCGTGGACGACGTCTCGCGCCACGTAGTCGACCTCCTGGATGGTATAGGGCTGCGTGTCGCCAAAGAGAAGTGCCGTGAACTGGCTTCCCGTCGCCTCGGGGTACAGTGGGAAGTTGATCTTCTCGGGGAGCGGTCCGGTGGGCTCAATCCCTCGGTACTTGAGGCCCTCCGGTGAGCCGCCTGGCTGATGGACGTAGTGAAAGCGGGGAAGATTTAACTTGTTGACAGGGGTCATCCAGTCGCTCGGCTTCACGACGAAAAAGATGTCCTCCCCCTCGGCGGGAAGCGTCCAGTACCCGTTCTCGTCGGTGAGGGTTACCTGTTCGCCGTTCGAGACCGCGACCTCAGGAATGCCCCGCTCCCCTTGATCTCTTTCCTGATCGCCGTTTCGGTCGTGGTAGACGTAGCCCTCGGCCGTCTGAGCCTGGGCCGGTGCCATGTCGGACGCGAAGGTCAGGAGAAAAAGGGTCGCAAGCGCACAGCAGAACGGAAGCAGACGCATAAAAACAGAGTCGGCGAACAACAAGATTGAAGGGGAAAGGAGCAGGGGCGCGAGGCTGTTTCCCGAAAGTTAGACCAGGGAAAAAGCGTGTGCGGAAGCGTCCGCGTGGCTCCGGCACGCGGGCTCCATCTCCGGTTCGATTGTGAAGTCTTTGGTCCGTACAAAGTATACCAGTCCCAGATTACCCGCGTAGAACCTCCACATTTTGAAATGATGACAATTCTTTTATCGAAATGTAAACCGATAACCTGTACCTCAGGTCGACTCCCTGTCGTGGAAGTCCTTGTCTGTGGAAGGGGCACAATCAAGGCACGGAATCCCGCCTCCGACTGCTAAAGGATGAGCCGAATGGCTGTCACCATTTTACCGTTTTCCCTCGACAGAAGCAAGGAGAAGCTCACTGATCGCGGCTCGTTGGCGATGGTCGACGAGTATGCCCAGGCGATTGGTCTGCTTGAGAAGGTCGACAGGGAGTTTTCGTCGGGGTCCGCCAGGTCGGTATCGCCCTTCAGCCGACACGCAGAGTAGAATCCTGTGCTTCCCGGCACTTCCCTCAATCTCTTGTACCCAGGTGACAGCGTCCCTGCGATATCTCTTCGGGGTCTCCCACGCGGGCGGAGCCACAAGCGGCCTTGGAGGGGGTGGGGCAGCTGTCTCCGACGGAGGGCAGTCCGCGTCGCCGCACCGCGGCCTGGCCCGGTTGGTCCCCGGCCCGGGGGCGAAGCCGACCCCGCTTTTCAAGGGCAGGAGGACCACTGCGCCGAGCGACACTGGCGGGTCAGCTCCGGCAGATGAGCCGAGAGCCTGCAGATGCGGAGAAGGCCTCCTCGGAGAAGATGGCCTCTGCGGAGGCCTCGGCCAGCAGTGCGTCGTTGAGCGCAAGCTCGGGGCCGGGCACCCCGGACGATCCGAATCAGGTGCCGATCGACGACCATCTCCACTGGCTGCTGGTGGCAGGCGTGCTGTGGGGCCTCTGGCGCCTCTCCTGGCCGGGCTGTCCTGGGCGGGAGGGGCCAACGCCCTGCGGCGACTCGACATGCAGTCGGCGAGCGGATGACGGGGTCCCTCCCCGAACGGGGGCGATGCTCTGAAGGAGCGTCGTGCGCCAGGAGCCAGCTCCTTCCCAGTCGCAACGGAGGGCCAGCAGAACCGGCCAATACTAGCGTACGCGTCTGACGCTTAACTGGCCTTCCCGATCCGAGCACTGGCCCTCAACGAACGCGCCTGAACCGCTGAACGCGTTTGTTCTTGTTGACTTCGGAGGTAAAGATATTTCCGTCCGAGTCGACAT